>CAZWDK010000375.1:0-2864 GCA_964633095.1 uncultured Polaromonas sp.
TTTTTCGCCTGCGCCACTTCCATGTCGCGCGGCAGCGCCACGCCGTTTTTCACGGCCAGCACTTCGGCCATCACACTGACGGCGATTTCCGGCGGGGTCTTGCTGCCTATGTAAATGCCGATGGGACCGCGCAGGCGGGCGAGCGATGCCTCGGTCTGCTCAAAGTGTTCGATCATGCGTGCATGGCGCGCTTCGTTGTTGCGGCGCGAACCGATGGCGCCCACATAGAAGGCCTCGGTCTTGAGCGCTTCCAGCAGGGCCAGGTCGTCAAGCTTGGGGTCGTGCGTGAGTGCGATCACGCAGCTGCGCCGGTCCGGCTTGAAGGCGATGACGACATCGTCGGGCATGTCGCTGAGCACGGTGGCACCCGGCACTTGCCAGGCGCTGCGGTACTCTTCGCGCGGGTCGCAGACCGTGACCGCAAAGCCGCTGAACAAGGCCATGGTCGCCATGTATTCGGTCAGCTGGCCCGCGCCTATCAGCAGCATGCGGTACTCGGGGCCAAAGGTGTTGACCAGTTCAGTGGCCGAGACACCGAGCGCCGCCGGAGCCGTGGCCTGCGCCAGCGTCACCGAGCCGTCGTTCAGGCGCACGCTGCGCTGCACCAGTCGCCCGGCCTCCAGCGCCGCCACCAGTTGGGCCAGGGATGCCACGTCGGGGTCGTACTCCAGCAGCAGCTCCAGCGTGCCGCCACAGGGCAGGCCGAAGCGATGCGCTTCATCGGCGGTGACGCCGTATTTGACAAAGGCGGGCGGGCCCGAGGGAATGGTTTTGCTGCCGCTTTCGGAAGCCTTCGATGCATAGGCCTGGGTGTGCCGGTAGATCAGGTCGTCTTCGATGCAGCCGCCCGACACCGATCCGACGACGGCGCCGTCTTCGCACAGCGCCATGATGGAGCCCACCGGCCGCGGCGACGAGCCCCAAGTGCGCACCACCGTGGCCAGCAAGGCGCGCTTGCCCGCCATGCGCCAGTCGCGCAGCATGCGCAACACCATGACATCGAGGTTTTCCATCAGCTTTCCTTATCCTTGACTTCTGCACTCGTCATCAACTGCCCAGCCAGATGACCAGCGCCACCAGCGCAGCGCCGACAACATAGACCCACATCGGAATGCCCGGATTTTGCACGCGGCCCACCGGCTCCGCATCCACATCGCCCATCACCACTTTGGCGACATAGCTGTCGGGGTGCTGGCGCTGCATTTCCTCGTCAAAGCGCTTGAAAAAATCTTCCGCCAGGGACTTGGCCGCGCCGTCAATCAGGCGCTGTCCGAGCTGCGCGACCTTGCCGCCCACCGTGGCATTGACGCTGTACGACAGCTCGCAGCCATCCGCATCGGGCGTCAGCGTGACCGCGGCGCTGCCCTTGCCAAAGCCGGCAGGGCCGCCCTGCCCTTCAAAGGCCAGCCTGTAGCTGGCCGGTGGCTTGATCTCGCTGAGCGTGATCTTGCCGTTGAACTTGGCCGAAACCGGCCCGATTTTCAGCGCCATGCCGATGGCGTACTGGTTCTCGCCGCTGGCTTCGACCTTGTCGCAGCCCGGTATGCAGGCCTTGAGCACGGCCGGGTCGTTCAGCGCATCCCAGGCTTGTTGCTGGGTCACGGCCAGTTGACGGTTTCCTTGCATGTCCATGGTGTTTTCCTTTTTTAGTTCTCGGTGAATGGTTTGAATAATGCGCCGTCAAGTCTTCATGAGAGCCGCCAGACTGGCCGCCAGTTCCTCAAGTTTGCTCAAGTTGTGCACCGCCAGCATGCCGTGCGCGTGGGCATGCAGCACAGCCGCGCCGCGCGCCAGCGGCGCATAGCCCTCAAAACGCAGCAAGGGGTTGAGCCAGAGCAGGCGGCGGCTGCGCCGGCGCAGCCAGGCCAGCTCCCGCGCCAGGTCGGCCGGCTCGCCGGTGTCCAGGCCGTCGGTAATGAGCAGCACCATGGTGCGGCGGCCGACCAGGCGGCGCGCATGGCGCTCGCGCAGGCTGGCCAGCGAAGCGCCCAGCTGGGTGCCGCCGGCAAAGTCTTCAATCGCCAGGTTGGCATGGGCCAGCATCTCGTCGGTGTCGGCCTGGCGAAACGCCGGGGTCAGGTCGGTCAGGTGCATGCCGAAGGCAAACACATCGCGCTGCGGATGGCGCCGCGTGGCCGCGTGCAAAAAAGCCAGCAGCAAACGGGTGTAACGCTCCATCGAGCCCGACACGTCGACCAGCACCAGCAAGGGCAGCGCCTGCTCGCGCCGCTGCAGCCGCGGCAGCTGCATCAGCTCGCCGCCGGTACGCGCGGCCCGGTGCATGACGCCCGGCCAGTGGATGCGCGCGCCCGAGGCTGCCGGGCGGCTGCGGCGCGAGGCGAACATGGGCAGGGGCAGCTTGATGTCGCGCGCCAGCCGTTCGACCAGGCGGTATTCGGTGGCCGACAAGGCGTTGAAGTCGGCATGCTGCAGGCGCTCGATGTCGCTGGCCGTCATGGCCGCGTCAAACTCGACCTGCTGGTCCTCGGCAGCGGCTTGGGCCTGCTGGCCGAAGGCTTTTTGCGGTGCCAGCGCCTCGCGCACACGCGGCCGGCGTTTGCTGGCCTCGGCCTGGCCTTGGGCGCTGGGCAGCAGCTGCGCCAGCAGCTTGTTGGCGACCTTCGGGTCCTGGAAATACAGGTCAAACAGTTCGCGAAACACCAGGCGGTCCTGTTCGCGGCTCACCATGACGGCCTCAAAGGCCGCGCTCAAATCCTCTTTGTCGGCGACGCCGACGGCCAGCGCGGCTTCCTTGGCCAGCGCGATGCGCTGGCTGTCGATTTTGACGCCGGCGCGGCGCAGGGCGCGGCCGAAGCCGGTGATGTTGTCGGCCAGCTTGCCGCTGCGCGCGTCCCCTAGAAGCA
>CAZWDK010000376.1:0-2860 GCA_964633095.1 uncultured Polaromonas sp.
TCCCGACCCTGATGCTGTTCAAGGACGGCCAGCTGGCCGCCACCAAGGTCGGCGCCATGAGCAAGGCCCAGTTGACCGCATTTATCGACCAGCAACTGGCCTGATCGTTCCTGCTTTGTCGCCCCGAAACCCGGCGCGCCCGGGTTTCCTTGTATTTGATGCCGCGCAAGCCCTGCAAATACCCCTCATTTCCGGTCTGAATTTCCTGTCATAATGCGTTTTATTCGCCAGCCGGCTGTTGCCAACTGGTTCGAGTTCCCGGTTTGTAAGCCATTCTTCTGCGGCTTCTTTTCAAACCTCCCCCATTTTTAAAAAAGAACTCCGCGAGGAGTCATCCCTACGCAGGTAACTCCATGCACTTAAACGAACTCAAGGCACTGCACGTGTCTGAAGTCCTCAAACAGGCCGAAGCCCTTGAGATCGAAAACGTTGGCCGCATGCGCAAGCAGGAGCTGATGTTTGCCATCATCAAAAAACGCTCCAAAACGGGTGAAACCATCGTCGCCGATGGCGTGCTCGAAGTGCTGCCCGACGGCTTCGGTTTTCTGCGTGCGCCGGACTCCAGCTACACCGCCAGCACCGACGACATCTACATCAGCCCGAGCCAGATTCGCCGCTTCAACCTGCACACCGGCGACATGATCGAAGGCGAAGTGCGCACGCCGAAAGACGGCGAGCGTTACTTTGCCCTGAACAAGCTCGACAAGGTCAACGACGGCGCTCCCGAGGCCAACAAGCACAAGGTGCTGTTCGAGAATTTGACGCCGCTGTTTCCGCGCGAGCAGTTCAAGCTCGAGCGCGACATCAAGGCCGAAGAAAACCTGACCAGCCGCATCATCGACATCATTTCCCCCATCGGCAAGGGCCAGCGCGCCCTGCTGGTGGCGCCGCCCAAGTCCGGCAAGACCGTGATGATGCAGAACATCGCCCATGCCATCACCGCCAACTACCCCGAGGTGGTCATGATGGTGCTGCTGGTCGATGAGCGCCCCGAGGAAGTGACCGAAATGCAGCGCAGCGTGCGCGGCGAAGTGATTTCGTCAACCTTTGACGAGCCCGCCGCCCGCCATGTGCATGTCGCCGAAATGGTGATCGAGCGCGCCAAGCGCCTGGTCGAGCTCGGCAAGGACGTCGTGATCCTGCTGGACTCCATCACCCGCCTGGCCAGGGCCTACAACAACGTGCTGCCTTCATCGGGCAAGGTGCTGACCGGCGGTGTCGACGCCAACGCCCTGCAGCGCCCCAAGCGCTTTTTTGGCGCGGCGCGCAAGATTGAAGAAGGCGGCAGCCTGACCATCATAGGCACCGCGCTGGTCGATACCGGCAGCCGCATGGACGAGGTGATCTTTGAGGAATTCAAGGGCACAGGCAACTGCGAAATCCACCTGGACCGCCGCCTGTATGAAAAACGCGTGTTCCCGGCGATTCACCTGAACCGCAGCGGCACCCGCAAGGAAGAGCTGCTGCTGGCCCCGGAAATCCTGCAAAAGTCGCGCATCCTGCGCCAGTTCATGTACAACATGGACGAAATCGAGTCCATGGAGCTGATGCTCAAAAACATGAAGGCGACCAAAAACAACCACGAGTTCTTCGACATGATGCGTCGGGGTGGCTAACAAAACACCTGGGAAATGACCCTCTCGGACAATGGCCTCCTCAGGCCAGGTTTCCGGGCTATAATGCAAGGCTTCACGGAAAGTGCCCGGAACTGGTCCGGGTGGCTACCGAAACGAACAAGGAAAGATCATGAAAGACGGCATTCACCCCAATTACCGCGAAGTTTGCTTCTTGGACTTGTCCAACAACTTCAAATTCGTCACCCGCTCCTGCGTGAACACCAAAGAAATGGTGACGATGGAAGACGGTCGCGAACTGCCCCTGTACAAGCTCGATACGTCCAGCGAGTCGCACCCCTTCTACACCGGTACGCAAAAATCCGTGGACAACATGGGTGGCCGTGTTGAGAAGTTCCGCAATCGCTTTGGCAAAACGCCAGCCAAAGAGGCAACTGCAGCCGCTGCCGAATAAGCAAACAGACAAGTCGCGAAAGAACTCTTTCGCTTGTCCGCAAAAAGCAGCCTGAATTTCAGGCTGCTTTTTTTTCGGCTAAAGCGGGGCGAGGCAACTACTGTCATCCGCATCGCGCCGTCCAGTCAGCCCCTTTTTTGACCCGCAAGCCGCTTTGAACAAACCCTCTCCCGCCATCATTGCCCAGTCTGCCGTGCGCCGTTTGCCGCGGCTGGCACTGCTGCTGTTTTGCGTGGCCTACGTGCTGCCGGGCTTTGTCGGTCGCGGGCCCTGGAAATACGAAGACATAGAAGCCTTTGGCGTGATGCGCGAGCTGACCACGGCCACGGCCAACTGGCTGCACCCTCAGCTGCTGGGTCGGGTCACCGGCTTTGAGGCACTGGCACCCTATTGGCTGGGGGCCGTGGCCATCAAGTTCCTGCCTTTTCTGGACCCGGCCTTTGCCGCGCGCATTCCGTATGGCCTGCTGCTGACCCTGACACTGGTTGCCAGCTGGTACGCCGTCTATTACCTGGCCCGCAGCCCGCAGGCCCAGCCCGTGGCTTTTGCGTTTGGCGGCGAAGCCAGCCCGGTGGACTACGCCAGGGCCATGGCCGATGCCGGCCTGCTCGCGCTGATTGCCAGCCTGGGCCTGGCGCAGTTGTCCCATGAAACCACCCCGGCACTGGCGCAACTGGGCTTCACCACGCTGACTTTCTACGCCATGGCGGCCAGTCCGTTTTGCCAGGCGAGCCGAATTCCGGGTCTTGCGCTGGCCTTGCTGGTCGGCCTCGCAGGGCTCGCCCTGAGTGGCGCGCCTACGCTGGCCGTGCTGCTGGGCACGGGTGGCGCA
>CAZWDK010000377.1:0-2853 GCA_964633095.1 uncultured Polaromonas sp.
CGTGGGCAACGTTCGGCCTGGCTCATGCTGTTTGCGCTGGCGACGGCGTTTTCGCAGCTGTTCATGGGCATAGGCATTGACCTGCATGGCGTGCGGCGCACGGTGCTGACGGCGTTTCCGATTGCGGTTGCGGGCTCGGCGCTGTCGGCGCTGGCCCCCGGCTACGGCCTGCTGCTGCTGGGGCAGGTGCTGGTGGGCATTGGCTGCGCGCCGGCCTTTCTGGTCTGCACCGTGTTCATCGCGCGGCAGTTTCCGACCGATCGCTTTGCCGCGGTGTCCGGCCTGACGCTGGGCCTGGGCGGCATCGGCATGCTGCTGACCGGCACGCCGCTGGCCTGGCTGGTGCAGGCCATGTCCTGGCGCATGGGCTTTTGGGTGCTGGGCGGCCTGGCGGCGCTGGCCTTTGTGCTGTTGCCGGGGCCGGCGCGCCCGAGCTGAAGCCATTTGCTACCGTTTTTATAGCTGTTCGCGCCCGTACTGCCTCGGCTGACGGCCTGTTTCATCATGCGCCTGCGGCGGCCGCAGAGCCACCGCCCGCGGCCCGCCCCGGGCCGCTTGGCGGGCCCGGCCAGCCTGTAACCACCCCACTGGCAACGCGGAATTTTTCGGCATAGACTGCCAAGAGCCTGTAAACCGTGAACAGGCGCGAAAGGCCCGGACGGGACCTGTTGCCGTCTGGCCCCTGAAAGTTTATTTATTCCAGGAGGCAGCCATGTCCATTTCCTCGAATCTAGCCAACTACCTCGACCAGCGCGGCGCACGCTATGAGGTGGTCGCGCACGCGCACAGCCGCACCAGCGCCGAGACGGCCCGCAGCGCCAACCTCATGGCCTGCCATTTGGCCAAGTCGGTCATTCTTGAAGACGACCTTGGCTCCGTGATGATGGCCGTCATCCCCGCCGACAAGGCCGTGATGGTGGACGAGCTTGGGCGCCTATTGGGCCGCAAGGACCTGCGCTTGGCCGATGAAGAGCGCATCGCCTTGCTGTTCAAAGACTGCGAACCCGGCGTCGTGCCCTCCATCGGCATGCCCTGGGGCATTGAAACCGTCGTCGACGACGAGCTGGAGGAAAGCGAAGTCGTGTACATGGAAGGCGGCGACCACGAACGCCTGCTGCGCATGTCGCACGACCACTTCCACGCCCTGATGAGCGCGCAGCGGCACGGCCAGTTCTGCAAGGCCCCGACGACGCACTGAGCCTGCAAGCAGCGCGCGCGCCACGACGCGGGGGCCCGAGGGCCGGGCTCCCGTGGTGCCGTGCCCAGGCCCTAGTCGGCGACCGTCACCACGTTGTTGGCAAAGGTGATCTGGTCGGCCGTATCGGCCAGCGCTTTGATCGGCGGTACATTCGCGGCCGTGATCGGGTTGGCAACGGCACCCGTGAGGCCGCGCGGCACGGTGCGCACCACCTGGCTGGCCGGCAAGGCCGCGCCGGTCTTCAGGTTGGCGTACATCATGTCCATGGCCTGGATGTAGTAGCGGTGCAGCGGAACCAGCCGGCTGCTGTAGCCCGGCAATCCCAGGAAAGCGTCGAAATGCTGGGCATTCGTCACTTCGATGTAAGACAGCTTGCTGTTGCCGCCCTCCACCATCTTGTTCAGGCCGAAATACGGGCGCGACGTAAAGGCCACCGGTACCAGCGTATCGGCCCGGCCATGCACGATCAAGGCCGGCTTGCCTTGCAGGTTGCCGCTGCGCAGCACTTCGTTGATGCCTTGCCTGACGCGCTGGGCATTGGCACTTGGTCCCGCCATCAGCGCGCGCAGGCACAGTGCGCCCGCGATGTTGTAGTCCTGCACATTGCCGGCGGACAGCGATGCGGCATCCAGCAAGGGGCCGCCCACGCTGGCGTTGTTGACGATGTTGATGCCGACCGTTGGCGGCACGCCGTTGCCGGTTCCAAACGAAGTCGCCAGCGCTGCCGCGGAAGCCGGCACTGGCGCGTTCGGCGTGGCCGATGCCGCCGCGCCCGTGGCCGCATAACTGAAGCCGCACAGGTTGTCCTTGACGTTGAAGCGCCCGTAGGCATTGGCATAGGTCAGCGTCACCGGCAGCGTGGCAAAAGAGTAGTGCGATGCCTGCAGGTCATTGCTTTCCGGCTGCCAGCCAGCTGCCACCAGCGCGGCCATGGCACTGGCGGCCATGTCGGCGGTGGTGGTGCCGGTGATCAAGCCATTCGCTTGAAGCGCGCTGCAGCGGCTGGCCGCAATCGTCGGGTTGACCGTGTTGAACACATTCGTTGCAGGGGACACCAGCGCCGCGCAGGGCTGCAGCAAATTGGCCAGGCTTGAATAGTCGTACAGTGATTTGCCGGTGCCGGCCAGCGTGGTCGCGCCGCGCCTGACGCTCAAGCGCGCATCGGGCACCAACTGCACTTGCGGCTCGCCCACCGCCACGCCGCTGATCAGGCCTTGCGTATCCAGCTCCGCCGCGGCCAGTGCCGCGCCGGCGCCGTTGGACACGCTGGAGGCAATCACGATGGTGTTGGCGGGCGTCAGCTTTTTCAGGCGCGACACGCCGTCCTTGGCCGGATCGCCGTATTTTTCATTCAGGACAAAGTAGGCGAACTCGATGGATTGCAGCGTCCATTTGCCCCAGTCTTTTTCGGAATTCTGCTGCGAGTGCGCATGCTTGACGGCAAAGCGGTTCGGCGTTGCCGCATTGAAGGCGCTGCGTTCGGCGCTCGTCAGGCTGGCGGTAAAAATCGATGCTTTTCCGGCCACCGTCGCGTCGCTGCGCACGCCGTTCTGCAGGCTGACGGTATCGTTTTGCAGGTCATGGATGCCGTTGCCGGTGCCCTTGTCGGTGTAGGCCACGGCACAGCCATTTTTCAGGCCCCACTCGCCCGCCGT
>CAZWDK010000378.1:0-2845 GCA_964633095.1 uncultured Polaromonas sp.
GCCTTGAGAAAATCCATGCGCGATTTGCCTGGTGCTGCAGCCACACAGGCAAGGAATTTACCCCATGACATTCGAACAACTGGGTTTTGGCTTTGATGAGTCGGCCCTGGTGCGCATGCCTGCAGTGCCGACCAAGGTGCGCAAGCCAAGAGCCGCCCGGTCGGCGCCAGTCCAGAGCCCCGCTGTCCCTGCAAGCGCAGCGACGGCACCCGCCGACCTGGCGGGCATGGCGCGTATGCTGGAGCAGCATCCTGACTACCGGGTGTTGCGGCGCCTGGTGGCGCAGACACGGTTCGCCCATCAGCCCCAGGGGCCGGTCGCCCGCGTGCTCATCCTCGACACCGAGACCACCGGGCTGGATCACGCACGGGACAAGATTATTGAGCTGGCACTGGTGCGTGTCGATGTCGACAGGCAAACCGGGCAACCGGTGGGGCCGGTTGAGGTCTATGACGGCCTGCAGGACCCCGGCATGCCGATCCCGAAAATCGCACGGGAAATCACCGGCATCACCGATGCCATGGTCAGCGGCCAGCAACTGGACGAGGCGCGCATTGCCGGCCTGCTGGAGGGGGTTGACCTGGTGATCGCGCACAACGCGGGCTTTGACCGCCCCTTTGTGGAGGCCCGTCTGCCGCACATGGCCGGGCTGAACTGGGCTTGCTCATTTGCCGAGATCGACTGGACCGCGGCTGGCCGCAGTTCGGCCAAACTTGCTTACCTGGCCTCCGAACTGGGCTGGTTTTATGATGCGCACCGCGCCGAAATGGACTGCCATGCGCTGTTGACGGTGCTGATGTCCGAGCTGCCCGGTCTGGGGCAGAACGGACTGGCGCGCCTGATCGCCTCCATCCAGAGCCCGAGCTACCGCCTGCAGGCCACGGGCGCGCCTTTTGAGGCGAAAGACCTGCTCAAAACCCGCGGCTACCGCTGGGATGCGGCCGGCAAGGTCTGGCATACGCGGCTGGGCAGTGACGAGGCCTTGCAGGCAGAATGCACCTGGCTCAAGGAGACCGTCTACGCCGGGCGTGCGGCGCGGCTGCAGTGGGAGCGGCACGATGCGAAAAGCCGCTACTCCAGCCGCGCGGGAACGGCTGGCTGGGTGCGGCTGCAGGATCAAGCCTAGATCTTTACGGTGAAGCCGGCCGGACAGCGGGAACGTTACGCCGGTGAAGCGTGTCAAATTCCCCAGATCCAACAGGAGTACGCCATGAAGGTCGCTAAAACTGTTTCAAGTCTCGTCGCTGCCGTGTTGCTCATGGCGGGTTGTGCCTTCAATGCCGTGCAGCCCGGCATGTCGCGCGAGGATGTGATGGCCCATTACGGCAAGCCGTCGCGTGTGCTGCCCCTGGGCACGGGTACGCGGCTGCAGTATTCGACCCAGCCTGCCGGCCAGACCGCCGTCATGGTCGATCTGGATGCTGCGGGCAAGGTCGTCGCCGCCCGGCAAGTCCTGAGTCTCAACGAATTTTCAAAAATCGAGCTGGGTAAGTGGACGCGCGAAGACATGGAGCGCGAGTTTGGCCGGCCGGCAACGGTCGACCGCGTGGCCGCCTGGCCCGGCGATGTCATGACTTACCGCTGGCTTGATCGCGACACCAGCAAATACTTCTGGGCTTATCTGGATGCCGGCAACGTGGTACGGCGGACGGGCCAGGGCATCGAATATCCCATCAGATTGAACGACAACTGATGGTCGCTTGCGGCTAATTTGATACTCTTCCCGCTCCGTCGCCAGCCGCAGGGTGGCCTCCGGTCAATAGTTGCTGGCCACCACGCGGCCTATTGCCGGCCAGCGGTGGTGCAGAAACACCCAGGCCAGCAGCCCTATGCCCATCATGGCCAGCGAGCTCAGGGCCAGCGTCAGGGTGGAGTGCATCACCAGCGGCGCAATCACGCCGGCCACAATGCCGTTGGCTGTCGAGCCAATAAAGGCCTGCAGCGAAGACGCCATGCCGCGCCGTTCGGGGTGAAGATCCAGTACCAGCAAGGTGACCACAGGCACCATCAAGGCCCAGCCGAAGGCAAACACGGCAATCGGAATCAGCGCCCACGACACATGCGGCGTGAACAGCCAGTTGGCCGCCAGATTGAGCAGCGAGGTCAGCAGCATGATGACAAAGCCGTGGCGAATCTGCCGTTTGGGGGCGATTTTGCCGGCAAGGCGGCCGCTCAGCCAGGCGCCCGACATGATGCCGGAAATGGTGAGCACGAAAAACCAGAAAAATTGGGTGGGCTGCAAGGCCAAGTGTTCACCCAGAAAGGCCGGCGCCGACAGCACGTACAAAAACATGCCGTTGAAGGGCACGCCGCTGGCCAGCGCCAGCAGCAAAAAGCGCGGGCTGGAGCCCAGCTGCCAGTAGCCGCGCATCAGGTGCCTGAGCGCAAACGGCTGGCGGTCTTCAGGCGGCAGGGTCTCCGGCAAAAACCGGTAGTTGGTGGTCCACAGCAGCACGCCGACGCCCGTGAGAAACCAGAAAATGCTGTGCCAGCCCAGGTGCACAAACAGCCAGCCGCCCACAATCGGCGCCAGCGCCGGTGCCACGCCGAAGTAAATGGTCACCTGGCTCATGACCTGCTGGGCCTGCGCCGGCGGGTACATGTCGCGGATCACGGCGCGCGAGACCACGATGCCGGCGCCGGTCGACAAGCCCTGCAGCGCCCGGAAAAAGACCAACTGGCCTATGTTTTGCGACAAGGCGCAACCGGCCGACGCCAGCGTGAACACGGCGATGCCCCACAACACCACGGGCCGGCGGCCAAAGCTGTCGGCCATGGCGCCGTGGAACAGGTTCATGAAGGCGAAGCCGAACAGGTAGGCCGACAGCGTCTGCTGCATTTCCAC
>CAZWDK010000379.1:0-2828 GCA_964633095.1 uncultured Polaromonas sp.
CCACGGGCGGGCTCTGGTTTGGCTGGAGCGGCACGGTGGTGGAAGGCGGCGCACCCGGCGAAGGCGAGCTGCATGTGCAGCAGGCGGGCAAGGTCACGCTGGCCACGGTGGACTTGTGCGCGGAAGACCATGCCGGCTACTACCTGGGTTACAGCAACGGCGTGCTCTGGCCGGTGTTTCACTACCGGCTGGACCTGGCGCGCTTTGACGCGGGTTATATCGGCGCCTACCGCCGCGTCAACCAGCTGTTTGCACGCAAGCTGATGACCCAGCTCAAACCCGACGACATCATCTGGGTGCACGACTACCACCTGATCCCGCTGGCCGCCGAATTGCGCGCCATGGGCGCGGCCCAACGCATCGGATTTTTCCTGCATATTCCGCTGCCGCCGCAGCAGGTGCTGGCCGCCATCCCCCAGCACGAATGGCTGATGCGTGCCATGTTTGCCTACGACCTGCTGGGCTTTCAGAGCGAGGCCGACCTGCAAAACTTTTCGCGCTATGTGCAGGCCGAGGCCGGCGCCGAGGACCTGGGCGAGCACCGCTTTCGGGCCTTCAACCGCACCGTGCGGGCCGGCGCCTTCCCGATTGGCATTGATGTGGACGAGTTCGCCGCGCTCACGCACGCCAGGGAAGGCGTTGACATGTACCAGCGCATGAAAGAGGAATACTCGCGCCGCAAGCTGCTGCTGGGCGTGGAGCGCCTGGACTATTCCAAGGGCCTGCCGCAGCGCCTGCGCGCGTTCAAGACCCTGCTGCAAAAATACCCGGAAAACCTCGGCAGCGCCACGCTGATCCAGATTGCCTCCCCCAGCCGCGAAGACATGGGCACCTACACCGACCTGCTGCAGGAACTGGAGAGCCTGTGCGGCTCAACCAACGGCGATTTTGGCGAGCTCGACTGGATGCCGGTTCGCTACATCCACCGCAACGTGGCGCGCAAGCGCCTGCCGGGGCTGTACCGCGTGGCGCGCGTGGCGCTGGTCACGCCGCTGCGCGACGGCATGAACCTGGTGGCCAAGGAATTCATTGCCGCGCAGGACCCGGCCGACCCCGGCGTGCTGGTGCTGTCACGCTTCGCCGGGGCGGCGGAGCAGCTCAAGCAGGCCCTGCTGGTCAACCCCTACGACAGCGACGGCACGGCCGACACCATCCAGCGGGCGCTGCAGATGCCCTTGCCGGAGCGCCAGCTGCGGCATCAAAAACTGCTTGAAAACATCCGGACGCAGGATGTGCACTGGTGGCGCAAGTCGTTTCTGGACGCGCTGGGTGAAGGCAGTAAAGCCTAGTTTTTCAGGCGCAAACTAGGAAACGATGTAAGCCGCGGCCGCCGTCGAAAAAAGCGTGCCGTCGGCGCCCAAAAACTCCATGCGGGTGCTGGCCACGCGCGAGCCCAGGCGCAGCACCTCGGCCCGCAGCTCAAAGTACTCGCTGATGCCGGGACGCAAATAGTCCACCCGCAGGTCTATGGTGCCCAACTTGGAAAAGCGGTGCAGCCGCTGCAGCGGTGCTTCATCCATATGGCGCGCGCCGATCGCGGCCATCACCGCCAGCCCGCCCATGGCGTCCAGCCCGGCGCTGATCACGCCGCCGTGAATGCGGTTGTAGGCATAGTGGCCCACCAGCTGGGGCTGCATGTTGACGCGCGCCGTGACCCGGTCGGCCTTCAGCGAGGTGATCTTCAGGCCCAGCACCTGGTTGAAAGCAATCTTTTCTTCAAAAATGCTCTTCAGGCCGCTGATGAACTCTTCTTCGAATTCAACAGCCGAAGGCACGGGAGGGGTCGGGGTTTTGGTCATGGGTTTCATTGTCGTGCAGCGCGGTCTTTGCAGCCGCTTGTTGCTGCCTTGGGTTCAGGTGGTTTGAAAGGTGAGCAGCAGCTGCAAGGTGGCGGCTTGCTGGCCAGGCTCGACCAGCACGGTTTTCACAATGCCATCGCGCGTGGCGGCCAGGCGGTGTTCGAGCTTCATCGACTCAATGACCAGCAAGGTATCGCCCTTGCGCACGGCCATGCCGGGTGCCGCCTTGACGGCCAGCACCCTGCCGTTAAAGGGCGCGTGCAGCTCGTGGCCGGCCAGCGCGCCGACCGCATCCGCGGCAGGCTCCAGCGAGGCATCCTCCACAAACAGGTCCACACCGCCCTGCTGCACATGCCAGCGCTGGCGGCCTTCCCGCAGCTTCACCGCCACCACACCCTGCGGCATCACGGGAACGCCGCTCAGCGCCACATCCGTCAGTTCCCCGCGATGGCGCAGGCGCAGCGGCCTGGGAAAGGGGCATGGCAAGCTGTCGGGGGCCGGCCTTGAATCATTTTTTTGAACAAAAAGTACCGCTGGCCCAATAGATGCGAGCACCAGCAGCTCCTTTTTTCGTAGCGCCTCACAAATCGCATCGCCCTCTTCGGCCAAAAAGGGAATCAACGCCTGCCCGGCCCGAAAGCGCGGGCGGCGCAGGCAGGCCGCCAGAAAAGCCCGGTTGCTGGGCAGGCCCAGCAGCTCGGTGCGGTCCAGCGCGGCGGCCAGCTGAGCTATCGCCGCCTCGCGCGTCGCGGCATGGGCCACCAGCTTGCCCAGCATGGAATCGTAGTAGGACGACACCTGCAGGCCCTCGAACAGCGCGTGGTCAAAACGCACACCCACCGGCTCGCGAAAGCGCAGCACCTGGCCTGTGTGCGGCGTGAAATGTTCATCTTCCGCGCACAGGCGCACCTCGATGGCGTGGCCGCTGAACGGCACTTGCTCCTGCGTGAGCGGCAAGGGTTCGCCCCGGGCCACGCGCAGCTGCCACTCGACCAGGTCCAGCCCGGTCACGGCTTCGGTCACCGGGTG
>CAZWDK010000380.1:0-2813 GCA_964633095.1 uncultured Polaromonas sp.
GAGCACCGCCTCTTTGGCGTCTTTGCTTGGGTAGGCGACATGGTGAATGCGGTCGACGTTCATATCAAGCCTCGACGGCCAATGCGCCGCGTTCGATCTGGTCACGCTCCAGCGACTCGAACAGCGCCTTGAAGTTGCCCTCGCCAAAGCCCTCGTCGCCCTTGCGCTGGATGAACTCGAAAAACATCGGGCCGAGCTGGGTTTGCGAGAAGATTTGCAGCAGCAAACGCGGCGCTTCACCTCTGGAAACGCCCTCGGTGCTGCCGTCCACCAGGATGCCGCGCGTTTGCAGCTCGGCCACCGGCTGACCGTGGCCTGGCAGACGGCCGTCCAGCATCTCGTAGTAGCTGTCGCTCGGTGCCGTCATGAGCGGCACGCCGGCCAGCGCCAGCCGGTCTACCGTGGCAAGCAGGTCGTCGCAGATCAGTGCAATGTGCTGAATGCCTTCACCGTTGAACTTCATCAAATACTCTTCGATTTGCCCGCCGCCCTGGCGCGACTCTTCGTTCAGCGGGATGCGGATCTTGCCGTCGGGCGCCGTCAAGGCCTTGGACGTCAGACCGGTGTATTCGCCCTTGATGTCGAAAAAGCGAATCTCGCGGAAGTTGAACAGCTTCTCGTAGAAGTCGGCCCAATACGTCATGCGCCCGCGATAGACGTTGTGCGTCAGGTGATCGATCAGCTTGAGGCCGTGACCGACCGGGTGGCGGTCAACGCCGCCCAGAAACAAGAAGTCAATGTCATAGATCGATTTGCCGTCTTCAAAGCGGTCAATCAGATACAGTGGCGCGCCGCCAATGCCCTTGATGGCGGGCAGGTTCAGCTCCATCGGCCCGGTCGGGATTTCAATCGGCTGCGCGCCCAGTTCCAGGGCGCGCTTATAGGCCTGGTGCGAGTCTTTGACACGAAACGCCATGCCGCAGGCGCTGGGACCGTGCTCGGCGGCAAAGTAGCCCGCCACGCTTTTGGGTTCGCGGTTGACGATGAAATTGATCTCGCCCTGGCGGTACAGCACCACGTCCTTGGAGCGGTGTTTGGCAACCAGGGTGAAGCCCATGCGCTCAAAAATCGGCTCCAGCAAGCCCGGCGTGGGCGAAGCGAACTCGACGAATTCAAAGCCCATCAGGCCCATTGGGTTGTCAAATAAATCTGCCACGGTGTGTCTTTCAAGTGGGTTGATGTTGGTGGGTACGCCATCATCGAGCAAGACAAATGCAGTTTTCCTGCAATTTCCTGCGCCATCAAACGACTTCACACATGTTTTGAGCGCTATCGGCAGCCCATGCAGTTCCCTGGGGCCCACGCTACCTTGGCTGGTCAATTCACGGTCGGCGGGAACAGGCACGGCGTCCGGGGCGACTTCAACGGCCGGCTTGCAGCACCTTGGCCACCGGATTGTGGCGCAGCCTGAAGGCGTCAGGCATGCCGGAGCCCAGCAGCGGACGCAGGTACATCTTGAAGGCATCGGTCACATCGGTGCCGTTGGACGCGATGAATTCGCCTTCCATCACCCGCGTCTTGCCGGCCACGGCGTCGAGCGGCAACAGCTCGTAATCGACCGAATAAAAGCCGGTGCGCTTGATGGCGACCGAGCCGTCGCGCGCGCCCCGCATTGCAAACTGCACGGCCTTCTCGCCGACCTCGCGCGCCTCGCGCTGATCCACGTCGGACACGCAGCCGATGAACGAGCGCTGCAAGTAGCCAAAGGTATCACCGCGCACCCGTTTGATTTTGAGTTTTGACTTGATCTCCTCACACAGCAGATCGGCCAGCGCACCGGTGCCCGAGAGCTGCACGTTGCCGTGGGCGTCGTGCTCCACGTCCCTGGCAAGCAGGCTGGCGATGGGTGCGCCTGACGCATCGTGGATGCCTTCAGAGACGGCAATCACACAGCGCCCGAAACGTTCGTAGCTGTGCTTCACATCAGCCAGAAACTTCTCCAGCACAAAGGTGCGCTCGGGCAGGTAAATCAGGTGCGGGCCGTCGTCGGGAAACTTCTTGCCCAGCGCCGACGCCGCCGTCAAAAATCCGGCATGGCGGCCCATCACCACACCCACATACACACCGGGCAGGGCCGCATTGTCCAGGCTGGCCCCGGCAAAAGCCTGCGCCACAAACCGAGCGGCCGACGGAAAGCCCGGCGTGTGGTCGTTGCCCACCAGGTCGTTGTCAATCGTCTTCGGGATATGAACACTGCGCAGCGGGTAGCCGGCTTTTTGCGCTTCCAGGCTCACGATGCGCACCGTGTCCGACGAGTCGTTGCCGCCGATATAGAAGAAGTGCTCGATCTGGTGCGCCTGCAAGACCTTGAAGATTTCCTGGCAGTAGCGCATGTCGGGCTTGTCACGCGTGGAACCCAGCGCCGAAGACGGCGTGTTGGCCACCAACTCCAGGTTGTGGCTGGTCTCCTGCGTCAGGTCAACAAAATCCTCATTGACGATGCCGCGCACGCCGTGACGCGCGCCGTAGACATGCGTCACCTGGCCAAAACGACGCGCCTCCAGCGCCACGCCCACCAGCGACTGGTTGATTACCGCCGTCGGGCCGCCACCCTGGGCGACAAGTATTTTTCCGGATGTCATGGTGCCTCCTGCCGAGCCACATTAAAGGTGGTAAGCGCCCCCTCAGGGGGCAGCGAACGAATGCGAGCCTGGGGTTTCATGGTTGCTCCTTGGAAATGAGCTGACTGAGACAGTCAGGCGTCGAATGCTGGCTCGTCGCGGTGTAGACGTACTCGATGCACTAAAACACATGATGACGGGCCAGGCAATGTCGACTGTCCTCTTTTGCGGCAGTCCTGTCCATCAGGGAAT
>CAZWDK010000381.1:0-2809 GCA_964633095.1 uncultured Polaromonas sp.
GGGGCGGCCCGGCGGAAAATCGCCGCCTATGGATTTGCTCTCAAATTGGTAGCTATTTGCGCTCGCCAGTCATGGGTTGGGGCTGGTTTTGGCGCTGAAAAATCAGGTGTGGTGATGGTGGCGCACAGGCGTCGCCGTTCCCCGGTTGGGGCAGTTTTCCTTGGTGCAATTGGCGTACATCGACAGCGAGTGGTCGGCAATGGCAAAGCCCTTGGCCTGGGCCACCGCATGCTGGCGTTTCTCAATTTCGGCGTCGTAGAACTCCTCGACCTTGCCGCAGTCCAGGCACACCAGGTGGTCGTGGTGCTGGCCTTCATTGAGCTCGTAAACCGCCTTGCCCGACTCGAAATTGCTGCGATTGAGCAAACCCGCCTGCTCGAACTGGGTCAACACCCGGTACACCGTGGCCAGGCCGATATCCGAGCGCTCTTCCAGCAGCACCCGGAACACGTCTTCGGCCGTCATGTGGCGCTGCTTGCCCGTCTGGAAAATCTCAAGAATCTTGAGGCGCGGCAAGGTCGCCTTCAGGCCGGTGTTTTTCAACTCGTCAATATTGCTCATGGGAATCTCTCTGGGGGGAAACGGGGGGCGCGGCCCCGTACGGCCAAGCCCGGGGCCGGGAAACACCCAGCCGCTACAATGATCGATCATATCGCTACACCCCCCTGACTATGTCTGCCATGTCTGCAAATCCCCGTTACCGCATCCAAACTGCGTTGATCGTCACGGCCTGCGTGGTGCTGGCGTCCTGCGGCAACATGAGCCGAGGCGCGATCAACCCGGTCAACTGGATCACCCCCTACAAGGTCGATGTGATCCAGGGCAACTTTATTTCCAAAGAGCAGGTCGAACTGCTGCGGCCGGGCATGAGCCGCGAGCAGGTCAAGGCGCTGCTCGGCACGCCCTTGCTGGCCAGCCTGTTCCATGCCGACCGCTGGGACTATGTGTTCACCCTGAAGCGCCAGGGCGTTGAGCCCCAGGTGTTCAAATACACCGTGTTTTTCAAGGACGAGCAGTTGGTTCGCTTTGAGGGTGATGCCATGCTGACCGAAGCCGAATTCATCGCTTCGCTGGACTCCAAGCGCAAGCTGGGCGAGGTGCCGGTGCTGGAAGCCACCGAGGCGCAGCTCAAGGCGGCGGAAAAACCTTCGGCCAGCAGGGCCGCTGCCATCACGTCAGCCGGCGCGCCGGCCGAGCCGCAGTCCACGGTTTACCCACCCCTCGAAAGCCCCAAGCAGTGAGCGGCGGCAACATGATGGATGCGCGTGCGCACCGGATCGCGGTGGCGGGTGCCAGCGGCCGCATGGGCCAGATGCTGATCGAGGCGCTGAACGCCAGCACCGATTGCCGGCTCACGGGCGCGCTCGACGTGGCGGCCAGCCCGGCGATCGGCCTGGATGCCAGCGCGTTTTCCGGCCGCAGCAGCGGGGTGCTGATCAAGGCAGACCTGCGCGAAGGCCTGAAAGACTCCGACGTGCTGATTGACTTCACGCGCCCCGAAGGCACGCTGGCCCATCTGGCGGTCTGCCGTGAGCTGGGCGTCAAGCTGGTCATAGGCACCACCGGCTTTTCCGACGCGCAGAAGGCCGAGATCGCGGCGGCCGCCAAGGACATCGCCATCGTCATGGCGCCCAATATGAGCGTGGGCGTCAACGTCACGCTCAAGCTGCTGGAAATGGCGGCCAAGGCGCTGGCCACCGGCTACGACATTGAAATCATCGAAGCGCACCACCGCCACAAGGTCGACGCGCCTTCGGGCACGGCACTCAAGATGGGCGAGGTGATTGCCGATGCCCTGGGCCGCGACCTGAAGGATTGCGCCGTGTACGCCCGCGAAGGCGTGACCGGCGAGCGCGACCCGTCCAGCATAGGCTTTGCCACCATACGCGGCGGCGACATCGTGGGCGACCACACTGTGTTGTTCGCCGGCACCGGCGAGCGCATAGAGATCAGCCACAAATCATCGAGCCGGGCCACCTATGCCCAGGGCAGCCTGCGCGCCGCGCGCTTTCTGGCCGGCCAGGCCACCGGTCTTTTCGACATGTTTGATGTGCTGAATTTGAAGTAAGCCCGCGCATGAACTTTTACAGCCTCATGACCCAGGGCGGCGTCGTCAGCCAATTGGTGGCGATTTTGCTGCTGGGCATGTCGGTGGCGAGCTGGGTGGTCATTTTGTGGAAGTTCTGGCTCTTGCCGCGCGCGATGGGCGAGGTGGCGCGCAGCACGGCCGTCTTCTGGCAATCGGCCTCGGTGACGGAGGCGCGCCAGAAAGTCGCGGTGTTTGACCGGCAGGCGCTGGTGTTGCCGCTGATTGCCGCGACCGACATCGGGGCCGGCCAGACGCTGGCCTCGGCCGGCGACAAGGCGCAGCAGCTGACCCGGGTGCTGCGCGATGCCCTGCATGCGGTGCTGCACAAGCTGCATTTTGGCCAGGTCCTGCTGGCCACGGTGGGCTCTACCGCACCCTTCGTGGGCCTGCTTGGCACGGTCTGGGGCATTTACCATGCGCTGATCGGCATGTCGGCGGCCGGGCAAATCACCATCGACAAGGTGTCCGGGCCGGTCGGCGAGGCGCTGATCATGACGGCCGCCGGCCTCGCCGTGGCGATTCCTGCCGTGCTGGCCTACAACATCTTTGGCCGCATCATAGGCCGCATCGAAGCCGACCTGGAAGGGTTTGCGCGCGATTTGCGGGAGCTGTTGGCCCAATCGCCGGCACAAGGCTGAACGTGCGCAGCGCTGGGCCGCTCCAAACAAGCACAGCCCCCGAGGGGCTGGAGCCTGCGGCTCCAAGCCTGCTTGAGCAGGT
>CAZWDK010000382.1:0-2802 GCA_964633095.1 uncultured Polaromonas sp.
TGCTGTTTTCCTGGACCGGCAGCGATGCGGCGCGCCAGCAAATCCTGGTGGACAACCCGGCGCAGCTCTACGGATTCAAGTAATTGCTATAAAAAACATAGCTTCTAACGCGCAACTGGCGGAGCTGGCGGCCTCAATTCCTTGATGCCTGGGCTTGCGGTGTTGGGATGCCGTGAAAAGCAACGCTCAGAGCAGGCGGGCCAGGTAGCGCCCGGTGTGGCTGTCGGGGTTGGCGGCAATGTCTTCCGGCGTGCCCACGCCCACCACCGTGCCGCCACCGGCCCCGCCTTCCGGACCCATGTCGATCAGCCAGTCGGCCGTCTTGATGACATCGAGGTTGTGCTCGATCACGACGATGGTGTTGCCGGCGTCGCGCAACTGGTGCAGCACCTTGAGCAGCAGGGCTATGTCGGCAAAATGCAGGCCGGTGGTCGGCTCGTCCAGGATGTAGAGCGTGCGGCCGGTGTCGCGTTTGGAGAGTTCCAGCGCCAGCTTGACGCGCTGCGCCTCGCCGCCCGACAGCGTGGTGGCGGCCTGGCCGAGCTTGATGTAGGACAGGCCGACGTCGAGCAGGGTGTGCAGCTTGCGCGCAATGGTCGGCACGGCCTTGAAGAACTCGGCGGCATCTTCGACCGTGAGGTCCAGGATCTGCGCGATGTTTTTGCCCTTGTACAGCACTTCCAGCGTTTCGCGGTTGTAGCGCATGCCCTTGCAGACATCGCAGGGTACATAGACATCGGGCAGGAAATGCATTTCGACCTTCACCACGCCATCGCCCTGGCAGGCCTCGCAGCGGCCGCCGGCGACGTTGAAGCTGAAGCGCCCGGCGCCATAGCCGCGCTCGCGCGCCGTGTTCATCTCGGCCATCAGTTCGCGGATCGGCGTGAACAGGCCGGTGTAGGTGGCCGGGTTGCTGCGCGGCGTGCGGCCTATCGGCGACTGGTCGACGTTGATGACCTTGTCGAAATACTCGATGCCCTCGATGCTTTCGTGCGCGGCAGGCTCTTCATGCGCGCGGTACAGCGTGCGCGCCACGGCCGCATACAGCGTGTCGTTCACCAGCGTGGATTTGCCCGAGCCCGACACGCCGGTGACGCAGGTCAGCAGGCCGACCGGAAACTCCACACTCACGCCCTTGAGGTTGTGACCGCTGGCGCCCGCCACGCGCAGCGCCTGCATGTCGCCCAGCGTGGCCTGGTGCAGGGCCTCGCGCGCGGCGCGGCGCTCGGCCGCCGGGCTGAGCGGAAAGCGCGAGGCCTTTTTCTTCTCCGCGGCTTCCACCGATTTGACGGTGGGCAACCAGGGCGTGCGGCGTGCGGGAACGGCGATCTTCAGCGTTTGCGCCAGGTACTTGCCGGTCAGCGAGTCGGGGTTGGCCTTGACTTCCTCATAGGTGCCCTGCGCCATCACGCGGCCGCCATGAATGCCGGCGCCCGGCCCCATGTCGATCACATGGTCGGCGGCGCGAATCATGTCCTCGTCATGCTCGACCACCAGCACGCTGTTGCCGATGTCGCGCAGGTGCTGCAGCGTGCCAATCAGGCGGTCGTTGTCGCGCTGGTGCAGGCCTATGCTGGGTTCGTCCAGCACATACATGACGCCGGTCAGGCCCGAGCCGATTTGCGAGGCCAGCCGGATGCGCTGCGACTCGCCGCCGGACAGCGTCTCGGCGCTGCGGTCCAGGCTCAAATAATTCAGGCCCACGTCGTTGAGGAACTTCAGGCGCAGGCCGATTTCGCGCACCACCTTGGCCGCGATCTCGGCCTTGGCGCCCTGCATTTTCAAAGTACTGAAATAGTCAAAACTTTCGCGCAGGGTGACGCGGCTGATTTCGTAAATGGCCTTGCGCATGCCGGGCTGCTCGCCCTCGGGCAGGCCCACCAGGTACACATGGCGCGCCTCCTGGCGCAGACGCGTGCCGGCGCAGTCGGGGCAGGGCTGCAGGCTGCGGTAGCGCGCCAGCTCTTCGCGCACGGCGGCCGAGTCGGTCTCGCGGTAGCGCCGTTCAAAGTTGGTGATCACGCCTTCAAACGGGTGCTTCTTGCTGACCTTCTTGCCGGCCGCGTTGCCCGAATCCATCACGTAGCTGAACTTGATCTCTTCCTCGCCCGAGCCGTAGAGCACCACCTGGCGCAGCTGTTCCGGCAGCGCTTCAAAGGCCGTGTCGATGTCAAACTGGTAATGCCTGGCCAGGCTTTCCAGCAGGGAAAAGTAATAACCGTTGCGCCTGTCCCAGCCC
The DNA here is from genome assembly GCA_964633095.1 of uncultured Polaromonas sp. Taxonomy (GTDB): domain Bacteria; phylum Pseudomonadota; class Gammaproteobacteria; order Burkholderiales; family Burkholderiaceae_C; genus Polaromonas. Next base: position 2,240 of record CAZWDK010000382.1, read on the forward strand.
TTGATGGCGCCGCTGGCCAGGCTCAGCGAAGGAAAGGCCACGACGCGCGCCGGGTCGAAAAACTCCTTGTGGCCCAGGCCATCGCAGCTGGGGCAGGCGCCCACCGGCGAGTTGAAGGAAAACAGCCGCGGTTCCATCTCGCTGAGCGAGTAGCTGCAGACCGGGCAGGAAAACCTGGCACTGAACAGGTGTTCCTTGCCGGAATCCATCTCCAGCGCAATCGCCTTGCCGTCGGCCAGCCGCAGACCCGCCTCAAAGCTTTCCGCCAGGCGTTGCTGCATGTCGGGCCGCACCTTGAGGCGGTCAATCACCACGTCGATGTTGTGCTTCTCGGTTTTCTTCAGCGCCGGCAGCTCGTCAAATTCGCAGGCCGTGCCATCGACCCGAAAGCGCACATAGCCCTGGGCCTGCATCTGGGCAAACACCTCGGTGAATTCGCCCTTGCGCTCGCGCGCGACCGGGGCCAGGATCATCAGCTTGCTGTCTTCGGGCAGGGCCAGCACGGCATCGACCATCTCGCTGACGCTTTGCGCCTGCAGCGGCAAATCATGCTCGGGGCAAAA
>CAZWDK010000383.1:0-2776 GCA_964633095.1 uncultured Polaromonas sp.
GGCTTGCCAGGCGTTTTAGCCCCGGCACCGGCGTCCAGCTCAGGCTCGTTCTCGAACAGATCGCGCGTGAACTGGAAAAGCCTGCTCATCATGGCAGTTTAGCGTGCGCAAGCCGTCAACCGGCTCAGGCGCGGGGTTCGGCCAGCATGGCGCCACGGGGCGCATAGGCCTCGGGGTCCAGCCGGTGCATCTCGGCCTCTATCCAGGCCTCGACCTCGCGCATCAGTTCGTCGGGCTTGCGGCCGACACTGGAGATCGGCTTGCCAATCGAAAAATCCACGATGCCGGGGGTCTTGATGAAGGCCTTGCGCGGCCAGCATTTGGCCGAGGTCACGGCAACCGGGATCACCGGCGCGCCGGTTTCAATCGCCAGCCGGGTGCCGCCGGACTTGTAAACACCTTTCTGGCCGCGCGGAATCCGCGTGCCCTCGGGAAACATGATGACCCAGGTGCCCTGGCTCATCAGCCGCTTGCCCTGCTCCACCACCTTGGCAAAGGCCTGCATCCGCTGGCTGCGGTCGATGTGGATCATGTCCATGCGCGCCATGGCCCAGCCAAAAAACGGCACGTACAGCAGCTCTTTCTTGAACACATAGGCCAGCGGGTGCGGCATCAGGGTCGGCATGCAAAAGGTTTCCCAGGTGCTCTGGTGCTTGAGCAGCAGCACGGCGGCGCTGGTTTCGCCGGTGGGCAGGTTTTCCATGCCGGTGACCCGGTTCTTGATGCCCAGGATCAGCGTGCCACCGCGCACCGCCACCCGCAGCCAGCCCGCGCACATCCAGTACATGGTGGTGCTGCGGACAAACAGCGAGGCGATGATGACGAAGATGGCCCACGGGATCACCGTGATGGCCATCCAGAGCAGGTGCAGGATCGATCGGATCAGGGGCATGTCGAGGCTTTCGGCGGGCGTCTTGGCTTCAGACTGTTTTCAAGGGTTTTTAGCGCACCAGTCCTTGCCAGGCGGGCGCAAGCAGCTATTGTTTTTATAGCGCAACCGGCAGGGGCCGGGCGCTGCGCTCCAAAATGTAGTCGACAAACGCCGACAGGTCCTGGTGCAGCACCGTGCCCGCCGGCAAGCCCTCGGGCCGCCCGCCGCCACGGTATTGGGCCGACTTGCCGGTCAGCACCAGGTGCGGCTCGCAACCCGCTCTGGCGCCGGCCAGCAGATCACGCACCGAGTCGCCGGCCGTCGGCACGCCCAGCAGCTGCACGCCAAAGCGCGCGCCAATCTGCTCGAACAGGCCCGGCAAGGGCTTGCGGCAGTGGCAGGCCTCTTCCGGGCTGTGCGGGCAGTAAAACACCGCGTCGATGCGCCCGCCCACGGCCGCCAGCATCTTGTGCATCTTGGCGTGCATGGCGTTGAGCGCCGCCACATCGAACAGGCCGCGCCCCAGGCCGGACTGGTTGGAGGCGATCACCACATGCCAGCCGGCGTGGTTGAGCCGCGCAATCGCCTCCAGCGCACCGGGCAGCGGCACCCATTCGTCCGGCGACTTGACGAAGTCGTCGCTGTCGCTGTTGATGGTGCCGTCGCGGTCGAGGATGACGAGTTTCATGGTGCTTTGCATTGAGGGGTCAGACGGCCAGCCGCCGGGCCGCCCGGGTGCAGGGCAGCGACGGCACGAAGGGGCGAGCGTGGGGGCTCATGTTGCCAGTTTGGACAGGTCGGCGACCCGGTTCATGGCCCGGTGCAGGGTGGCCAGCAGGCCGAGGCGGTTGGCGCGCAGCGCCGGGTCCTCGGCGTTGACCATCACGCCGTCGAAAAAGGCATCGACCGGCGCCTTGAGCGCCGCCAGGGCCTGCAGATTTTCGGTGTAATTGCCACTAGCCCAGGCGGAGTCTGCCTGGGCAGCTACGGAATCAATAGCATCTGCGAGGGCTTTTTCGGCCGACTCCCGCAGCAGGGCGGGATTGATGCTGGCTTGCACCGCGCCGTCGGCCTTCTTCAGGATGTTGCCGACGCGCTTGTTGGCGGCGGCCAGCGCCGGCGCCTCAGGCAGCGCGGCGAAGGCGCGCACGGCGGCCAGGCGCTTGGCGACATCGCCCAGGCGCTGCGGGCGCAGCGCCAGCACGGCATCGACCTCCTGGGCGCTGTAGCCCTGCTCGCGCAGGCTGCCGGCCAGGCGCTCATAAATGAAGTCCACCAGGGCCGCGGAAGCGTCCTGAATCTTGTCGCCAAAGACTTTCCCGGCGGCCTCGACCAGCTCGCTCAGGCCCAGCGGCAAATCCTTCTCGACCAGCATGCGGGTCACGCCCAGCGCATGGCGGCGCAGCGCAAACGGATCCTTGTCGCCGGTCGGCAGGTTGCCGATGCCGAACATGCCGACCAGGGTTTCCAGCTTGTCGGCCAGGGCCACCACCACCCCCACCGCATTGCGCGGCAGCTCGTCGCCGGCAAAGCGCGGCTTGTAGTGGTCTTCGATGGCGTCGGCGATCTCCTCGCTCCAGCCGTCGTGGCGCGCGTAGTAGCGGCCCATGATGCCCTGCAGCTCGGGGAACTCGCCGACCATGTCGGTCAGCAGGTCGGCCTTGGCCAGCGTCGCGGCCTGATCGGCCCAGGCGGCCAGCGGCTCGCCGCCGAGCCGCTCGCCTATGGCCCTGGCGATGGCGCGCACGCGCGCCACGCGTTCGCCCTGGGTGCCCAGCTTGTTGTGATAAACCACCTTGGCCAGGCCCGGCACGCGCGATTCCAGCGTGTGCTTGCGGTCCTGGTCGAAAAAGAACTTGGCATCGGCCAGGCGCGGGCGCACCACGCGCTCGTTGCCGCCTATCA
>CAZWDK010000384.1:0-2770 GCA_964633095.1 uncultured Polaromonas sp.
CTGCGCTGCCAGGCCTGCGACTACACCCACTGGAACAATCCCACGCCGGTGCTGGCCGCCGTGATCGAATACCGGGGCCAGGTCTTGCTGGCGCGCAACGCCGCCTGGTCCGGCAAGATGTATGCGCTCATCACCGGCTTTATGGAGGCGGGCGAAACCCCGCAGGGCGGCATTGAGCGCGAGATCAAGGAGGAAACCAACCTGGACACCAGGGCGCTGGAGTTGATCGGTGTCTACGATTTCCAGCGCATGAACCAGCTCATCATCGCCTACCACGCGGTCTGCAGCGGCGAGGTCAGCTTGTCGCCCGAGCTGGTCGATTACCGCCTGTACGACCTTGACCAGCTCAAATGCTGGCCGGCCGGCACCGGCTACGCGCTGGCCGACTGGCTGCGCACGCGCGGCTATGAGCCGGAGTTTGTGGAGTGGGCGAAAAGACCGGAGTAAACCTGGCGCTCGCCATGGCGATGGGGCCGAGGCATGGCCGGTCTGGCGCTTTGTTCGAGCTTAAAATGGCAGTTACCCAAGGATTTTCATGCACATCGACAAAGAACTCGACACGCGCGGCCTGAATTGCCCGCTGCCTATTTTGAAGGCCAAAAAAGCGCTGGCAGAGATGCTGAGCGGCCAGTTGCTGCGCGTGGTGTCCACCGATTCCGGTTCGACCCGCGACTTCCAGGCCTTTGCCAAGCAGACCGGCAACGAGCTGGTCGAGCAGCAGACGGCGGGCGCCGACTTCATCCATGTGCTGAAGCGGCGCTGAGCCCTGCGCCGGCTTCGGTCAAGCCTCAGCCGAGCTTGAGCTGGCTCAGGTAGTGGCGAAAATGCTGGCCCACCTCAGGGTGTTGCAGGGCCAGTTCCACGGTGGCTTCCAGAAAGCCTTCCTTGCTGCCGCAGTCGTAGCGCTTGCCCTGGTATTGCAGGGCATACACCGATTCTTCGCCCAGCAGGCTTGAAATGCCGTCGGTGAGCTGCAGCTCTCCGCCCACGCCGGCGGTCTGGCGGCGGATATGCGCAAAAATCGCCGGCGTCAGGATGTAGCGCCCGGCCACGCCCATGCGCGAGGGGGCCGCATCGGGCGCCGGTTTTTCCACGATGTTCCGCACTTTCATCAGCCCCGGGCTGACGGCTTCTGCGGCCACGATGCCGTAGCGGCGCGTCTGCTCCCGCGGCACCTCCTGCACCGCCAGAATCGACTGCTGCAGCGCTTCGAACTGGGCGGCCATCTGTGCCAGAACCGGCTTTCCGTCCGGCGGGCCCACCATCAGGTCATCGGCCAGCAAGACGGCAAACGGCTCCTGGCCGACCAGGTGTTCGGCGCACAGCACCGCATGGCCCAGACCCAGGGAGCGGGGCTGGCGGACATAGGAAAAGTTCATGTCATCGGGCTGGACCGAGCGCACCATGGCCAGCAAAGCCTGCTTGTTGGCGACTTCCAGCTCGTTCTCCAGCTCGTAAGCGGTGTCGAAGTGATCTTCGATGGCCCGTTTATTGCGTCCGGTCACAAAAATCATGTGGCGTATGCCGGCTGAATAGGCCTCTTCGACCGCGTACTGGATCAGCGGTTTGTCGACGACGGGCAGCATTTCCTTGGGCTGGGCCTTGGTCGCGGGTAAAAAGCGGGTGCCCAGTCCGGCGACCGGGAACACGGCTTTGGTGAGTGTGAGTTTTGGCATGGGCGTGGGTGAAAAAAGAAGACGAAAGTGTCGCGCAAATGGGGCGGAACGGGCGTCGGACGATGGCCCGACCGGGTGTGGGGGCAGCGCGCGATGGCGTGGTCCGCAAGAAATCAGCAAAAAAGCTTGAGGAAAGGGACAGACAGGGTGGACATCTTACTTCTAGACGCGCTGGTGCCCGAGGCCATGGCCTGGCTGGAAAGCCGGCACAGCGTGGCCTACCTGCCCGAGCTGGCTGACGACCTGATCGCGCTGCGCAAGGCGGCTTACAAATCCAGGGGCATTGTGTTTCCCCGGCAGACGCCGGTGACCCGCGAACTGCTGGCCTTTCTGCCCAGGCTCAAAACGGTGGGCCGCCTGCATGTCGGCACCGACAACACCGACCTGGAGGCCTGCAGGGAGCTGGGCATCAAGGTGGTTCACGCCAACAGTGCCAATGTGCGCTCCACTGCCGAGTATTTGCTGAGCAGCCTGTTGCTGCTCTACCGCCGTGGTGTGGTGTCGGCCCTGATGGGACGCCGGCATCCGGCCGTCCAGATGGGGCGCGAGCTGCATGGCAGCACGGTGGGCATTCTGGGCCTGGCGCCGGCGGCGCATACGCTGGCCGGCATGTTGAACGGCCTGGGCGTTCGCCTGATCGGCTATGACCCGGCGGTGCACCATAGCGCGCCTATCTGGCAGCGCTTGGGCATCCAGCCGGTTTCCCTGTCCGAACTCATGCGCCAGGCCGACGCGGTGTCGGTGCAAATGCTGTACGCCACCCGCTTCAAGGGCTTTGTGAACGACAAGCTGCTGGCGGCCTGCAAGCGCGGCCAGTTGTGGGTCGGCACCAGCCGCAGCGACTTGTTTGACGCCGGCGCGCTGGCCGCCGCTCTGTCGGATGGCCGGATCGAGGCCTGCATTCTGGATGGCGCCGAGGCGAACCTGCTGGGCGACAGCTCGCCGCTCAGGGGCCTGAAAAACCTGTTTGTCACGCCGCGCCTGAGCTCGCACACGCGCGAAGCCCGGCTGCGCTCCAGCTGGTATGTGGTGCACCGCATGCATGAAGCCATTAGCACGGTCCCGCCGCTAGGCGCGCCCGTGCATGTGGAACT
>CAZWDK010000385.1:0-2769 GCA_964633095.1 uncultured Polaromonas sp.
CGGCCCGGCGCTGAAACGGCGGCTCTGTCGTGAGAAAATCCAGGGTTAGGCCAACACACCGGCCACAAATTTTAGGATTGAACTCTCATGGAAGCAGAACACATCAACGCCATCGGTAACCAGCTCGCAGACCTGAGCCTGCGCGTCAATGAACTTCGGGGGTATCTTTGACTACCCTGCCAAGGAACGTAAGTTAAGCGAAGTCAACGCCGCGCTGGAAGACCCCAAGGTCTGGGACAACCCCAAGCGCGCGCAGGAACTCGGCAAGGAAAAAAAATCGCTCGAGGACGTGGTTCATGTGCTGGACCGGCTGAGCTCGGAACTGGCCGACAACGCCGAGCTGTTCGAGATGTCCAAGGGCGAGGGCGACGAAGCCGGCATGCGGGCCATTGAAGGCGAAGCCGCCAAGGTCGCCGCTGAAGTCGAAAAAATGGAATTCCGCCGGATGTTCAACAACCCGGCCGACCCGCTCAATGCCTTTCTCGACATCCAGGCCGGCGCCGGCGGCACCGAAGCCTGCGACTGGGCCAGCATGCTGCTGCGCCAGTACCTCAAGTACGCCGAGCGCAAGGGCTTCAAAACCACCGTGGAAGACGAATCCCCGGGCGATACGGCGGGCATCAAGGGCGCCACCATCAAGATTGAAGGCGAATACGCCTTTGGCCTGCTGCGCACCGAAACCGGCGTGCACCGCCTGGTGCGCAAGTCGCCTTTCGACTCATCCGGCGGGCGCCACACCTCGTTTGCCTCGGTGTTTGTCTACCCCGAGATTGACGACTCGATCGAGATCGAGATCAATCCCTCGGACGTGCGTACCGACACCTTCCGCGCCAGCGGCGCCGGCGGCCAGCACATCAACAAGACCGATTCGGCCGTGCGCCTGACGCACATCCCGACCGGCATCGTGGTGCAGTGCCAGGACGGCCGCAGCCAGCACAGCAACCGCGACGTGGCGTGGAAGCGCCTGCGTTCCCGGCTGTATGACTTCGAGTTGCGCAAACAGCAGGAAGCCCAGCAAAAACTCGAGGACACCAAAACCGACGTCGGCTGGGGCCACCAGATCCGCAGCTATGTGCTGGACAGCAGCCGCATCAAGGACCTGCGCACCAACTACGAGACCTCGGCCACGCAGAAGGTGCTGGACGGCGACCTGGACCCCTTCATCGAAGCGTCCTTGAAGCAAGGCGTGTAATGGCCGCGCAGAAAGCTTCTAGCGCAACGGGGGCATTGGGCGAGCAATTTTTCGCCGGGCCGCCCCAAGAAAAATTAGCCCCCCTGGGGGGCAGCGAACCACACGAAGTGGGGAGCGTGGGGGCTCTAATTTTCGACATGGACGGCACCATGATCGACTCCATGCCCTGGCATGCCAGGGCATGGATCGAGTTCGCGCGCCGGCACGGCATCGAGATGGATGTGGCCGACATGCTGCGCCGCACCACCGGGCGCACCGGCGCGGAATGCATCAACGAGCTGTTCCAGCGCGACATCGAAGCCTCTGAAGCCTGGGCCCTGATGGCGGAAAAAGAACACATTTACCGCGAACTGTTCACGCCGGTGTTTGCCGAAGTGGCGGGCTTCAAGGCCTTTGCCGGGCAGGCCGCGGCGCGGGGACTGAAACTGGGCGTGGGAAGCGCCGGTGACCGGCACAATATCGCGTTTGCCATGGCCAGGCTTGGCATGCAGCCCGCGCCCCACGCGGTCGTGGGCGGCGACGAAGGCCTGCCCGGAAAGCCCGAGCCCGCCATATTCCTGGAAACGGCGCGGCGCATGGGCATTGCGGCCGCCGCCTGCATCGTTTTTGAAGACGCGCCCTTTGGCATAGAGGCCGCGCGCCGCGCCGGCATGCGGGCCGTGGCGGTCTGCACCAGCCACAGCGCCAAAGAACTCTCGGGACCGCACGTGATTGCCAGCGTCCGCAACTACAACGAACTCATCAACAACAACTTTTTAGGGAGACTCCATGCTGCGACTGCGTGATGGACAGGGGCCCGCCAAGGCCATCAACCGTGCCGATTACACCGCCCCGGCCTACTGGATAGACACGGTTGACCTGTGTTTTGACCTGGACCCTTTGAAAACGCGCGTGCTCAACAAGATGACGCTGCGCCGCAACCCGGCCGTCGCCGCGCAGGCCCTGAAGCTGGACGGCGAAGAGCTCAACCTGGCCCGCGTGCTGGTCAACGGCCAAGGCACCTCATTCAAGATGGAAGGCAGCCAGCTGGTGCTGGACAACCTGCCCGATGCATTCGAGCTGGAAATCTTCACCACCTGCGTGCCGGCCAAGAACACCAAGCTGATGGGCCTGTATGTCAGCAACGACTCCTTCTTCACCCAGTGCGAGGCCGAAGGCTTCAGACGCATCACCTACTTTTTGGACCGTCCCGACGTGATGGCCAGCTACAGCGTCACGCTGCGCGCCGACAAGGCACGCTGCCCGGTGCTGCTGGCCAACGGCAACCTGGTTGAGCAGGGCAAGCTGGAAGACGGCCGCCACTTCGCCAAATGGGTGGATCCGCACAAAAAACCCAGCTATCTGTTTGCGCTGGTGGCGGGCCAGCTGGTCTCCAGAGAGCAGCGCATCACCTCGCGCACCGGCAAGGAACATGTTCTGCAGGTCTATGTGCGCCCGGGCGACCTCGACAAGACCGAGCACGCCATGAATTCGCTGATGCATTCGGTGGCCTGGGACGAGGCCCGCTTCGGCCTGCCGCTGGACCTGGAGCGCTTCATGATCGTCGCCACCAGCGACTTCAACATGGGCGCCATGGA
>CAZWDK010000386.1:0-2762 GCA_964633095.1 uncultured Polaromonas sp.
GCCCTCGGTGCCCTTGAAGTTGCCCTCCTGGGTGGCGGTGAGCAGCGGGTGCAGCACCTTGATGGGGGCCTTGAACATCTCGACGAATTCAAGCAGGCCCTGGTTGGCCAGGCACAGCCCGCCGGAATAGCTGTAGGCATCCGGGTCATCCTGGGCGTAGGTTTCAAGCCTGCGGATATCGATCTTGCCCACCAGCGAAGAAATGTCCTGGTTGTTCTCGTCGCCGGGCTCGGTCTTGGCAATGGCGCATTGCTTCAGGATGGAGGGGAAACGCTTGACCACGCGGAACTTGCGGATATCGCCCCCGTATTCTTCGAGGCGTTTGACCGCCCACGGCGACATCACCCGCTGCAGGTAGCGCGGCGCAATGTTGTACTGGGACTGAAGCACCGGCGCGTCTTCTGCGTTATTAAAGAGGCTCAGCGGAGACTCATTGACGGGCGAGCCTTTCAGCGCATAAAAAGGCACCTGCTCCATCAGCTGTTTGAGCCGTTCGGCAATCGAGGACTTGCCGCCCCCCACGGGCCCGAGCAGGTACAGGATCTGCTTTTTCTCCTCCAGGCCCTGCGCCGCATGGCGAAAGTAAGACACCACCTGCTCGATCGGATCTTCCAGTCCATAGAAGTCCCGGAATGCCGGGTAAATCTTGATGACCTTGTTGCCAAACAGCCGTGACAAACGCTGGTCATGCCGGGTGTCGAGCAATTCGGGCGCGCCAACGGCGGCAAGAATTCGCTCAGCGGCGGTCGCGTAGACGAGAGGGTTTTGTTTGCAGGCTTCGAGGTATTCCTCGATGGACAGCTCCTCCTCCCGCGTTTGCTCATAGCGTGCCAGAAAATTACGAACGACATCCATAGGGCCTCCTATGTGCGCAGTAACTAAAGGAGCCCTGACCCGTGGCGAAGAATTGCTCCAGATTACCGCGCTATGAATCGAACTGTTATCTCACTTAGGGTGCTGAGTAGATTGCAGGGCCAGAGATAAGTTCCGGCAAATAAAACACCTCTTGTTGTTCCTATTATTTTCCAAATGCCTCAAGGCGTACAGCGTGATTTCCAGACTCTGTGTGATTTTCGGCACAGACTTGGCCAAATCGATTCTCCAAGAACTGGTCCAGGCTTATCTGCTCCTGGCAAATGAAGCCGGATTGCGGCAAAGCCCCCTGCGCCACCAGGTCCAGCGCGGTGCAGATGCCTGTAGCCGTCACCCGCTGGATGGCGCTCAGGCAGTGCCCGTCAACTTCGGTTCCCAGCATGCGCGCCGAATACGAGTCCTGAATCAAGCGGTGGTGGCGGTAGCCCGAGGCGCTGACAAAGACCACGACCACATCCTGCTCGGTCGCCGGAATCGACGCCTCCAGAACCTCCTTGAGCAAATCCCTGCGTTCACGCAAGCGCAGGTCGTTCAGCAGCAGCTTCATGATGGCGCAGTGCCCGGGGTAGCGCATCGATTTGTAGTCCACGTTGCGCGCCTTTCCGCGCAGCGTTTCGGTCAGCGTGCCCAGCCCCCCCGAGGTGTTGAAGGCCTCATACTCCACGCCGTCCAGCACAAAGGTTTCGTGGCCTTCAAGCGCCACGACCTGCGTGGGCGCGCCATCCTGCAGGGCGTCGCACGGGTTGCAGTATTCGTTGATGAGGCCTTCCGTGCTCCAGGTCAGGTTGTAGCGCAGCCGGTTCAGCGAAAAGCGCGGCAGCGCGCCCACCCGCATGTGCAGGTCCAGCAGCTTGTCAAACCGACGCGCCAGATCATGGCCCACGATGCCGATAAAGCCGGGAGCCAGCCCGCACTGGGGCATCAGCACGCTGCCGGCCCCCACAGCCAGCGCGCGAATGGCCTGCGTGCTGCTGACATCCTCGGTCAGGTCAAAATAATGAACGCGCTCCTTGACGCAGATACCGGCGACGGGGATGGCGCGGTGAAATGGCAGCGCGTTCAACACGGCATAGCGTCCGGACACGGCGCCAGCCAGCGCACCGTCATCGTCCAGCACCATCACCTCGACCCCCTGAGCGGCAAGCACTTTCAGCCGCCGGGCATCCCGATCGGCCACGAGGATGTCGTAGCCACCCGCCTGCTTCAGCAGCACAGCGATGGCAAAACCAATCTGTCCGGCACCCAGAATGGTGATGGGTTTGACGCTGCTGGCCATGCGCATTCCTTTCGTACTGCGATTCGCAAAAGATGGTTTACTGACGCTTCATGGGCTCTTCACTTCAGCTCCATCGTACGGGCGATTGATGTCAATGTGTATTGACAAATTAGTTAAAAACCAGTTTTATATTGGTCATAACGACTTTATCTATCGTCAATTTATATGATTCCTCATCTCGACGACATAGACCGGCGCTTGCTGAGCCTGCTGCAGGCCAATGCGCGCGAGCCGGTCGCCACCCTTGCCCGGCGGCTCAAGCTGGCGCGCACCACGGTCGTGGCGCGCCTGGCGCGGCTAGAGCGCGACGGTGTGGTGGCGGGTTATGGCGTGCGACTGGGACAGAGGCTGGACAGCAGCGCGGTACGGGCCTACTGCAGCCTGAGCATACTGCCCAAGACCACGGCCGCCGTCCTCAAGGAACTGGCGCTGATGTCCGAAGTTGAAGAGGTTTCCGCCGTCAGCGGCCAGTTCGACTACCTGGTGTTCCTGCGCTGCGAGACCCACGAGCAGCTCAACACGCTGCTCGATCGCATCGGCCTGATTGAGGGCGTGAACCACACCCAGACCTCCATCGTGCTCAGCCGCAAGATTGACAGGCGCAGCGCCGTCG
>CAZWDK010000387.1:0-2757 GCA_964633095.1 uncultured Polaromonas sp.
ATCAGCGCCTGCACGATGGCGTAGGCGCCGGTCTCCCGGGTAAGGCAGACCTGCGAGCCGCGTTGCGCGTGCCCGCGCGGTGTCGCCAGGCCCAGGCCATGGCCGGCGCAGCGTTCTTCCACCAGGCGAACGAACAGGTCGGTCAGCGCCAGCGACTTGGCGCGCAGCGCCGCCATGCCGCCCAGCGGTTCGGCCGCCAGGAAGCCGTCGAGCCCGCATTCCAGCGCCGTCATGCTCAGAATCGGCTGGGTGCCGCAGAGGTAGCGGCTGATGCCAGCGGCGGGCCGGTAGTCGGGCGTGAACTCGAACGGCGCGGCATGGCCCCACCAGCCGGCCAGCGGCTGCCAGAAGCGGTCGGCGTGTTGGGGATGGACCCAGACAAAGGCCGGGGCGCCGGGGCCGCCGTTGAGGTATTTGTAGCCGCAGCCAATCGAGAAATCGGCCTTTGCGCCATTCAGGTCCACGGGGACCGCGCCCGCGCTGTGCGCCAGGTCCCAGACCGTGAGCGCACCGGCGGCATGGGCGGCGGCCGTGACGGCCGCCATGTCGTGCATGGCACCGGTGCGGTAGTTGACATGGGTCAGCATCAGCACGGCCACGTTGGAGGTGAGGGCGCCGGCAATTTCTTCGGCTTCCACCAACTGCAATTGGTAGCCGCGCTCCCTGCACAGCGCCTCGGCAATGTAGAGGTCGGTCGGGAAATTGCTGCGCTCGCTCACGATGACCTTGCGCTGCGGCGCGTCCTGCGCGGCGATGTGCAGGGCCGCGCTCAGCACCTTGTACAGGTTGATCGAGGTGCTGTCGGTGGCCACCACTTCGCCCGGCTTGGCGCCTATCAGTCGCGCAATCTTGTCGCCCAGGCGCTGCGGCAGGCTGAACCAGCCGGCGCTGTTCCAGCTGCGGATCAGGCCCTGGCCCCATTCCTGGGTGACGGCCTCGGCCACGCGGGCCGCTGCGGTTTTGGGCAGCACGCCCAGTGAGTTGCCGTCCAGGTAAATCACGCCGTCGGGCAGGCTGAACTGCTCGCGCAGGGCGCGCAGCGGGTCTTGCGCATCAAGGGCGCGGCAATCTTGCAGGGTTGTCGTCATGTCAGGTTCATCTTTCAGGGAAGTTCGCGCGGTACTGCGCCTGGATTGGGGAGTTCGCGCAGTACTGCGCGAACGGGGGAAGCATCGGCCGTCATCAGCTTGAGCGGCAGGGCAATCAGCTCGTAGTCGCCCTCGGGCACCTCGTCGAGCACCAGGTTTTCCAGCACGCGCAGGCCGCGCTGGCGGATCACCTGGTGGCTGTCCAGGGTTTTGCTCGCGGCCGGATCGATGCTGGCGGTGTCGATGCCGATCAGCTGGACGCCGAGCGCGGCGAGGCGCTCAATGGTCTCGGGCGCGTAGGCCGCGAGCGCGGGGTCCCAGCGCTCGACCGGCATGCGCTCGTAGGTGCGAACCAGCACGCGCGGCGGCAGGTCGCGCACGGCGTGCGCCAGATGCTCCCACTCGATCAGCGGCCCTTTGGCGATGGCGTGAATGACGCGGCAAGGCCCGATATAGGGCGTGAGGTCGACCGCACCGATGGTGGCGCCCTGCGGGTCATAGTGCAGCGGCGCATCGGCATGTGCGCCGAGGTGCGGCGACAGGGTGATGGTGCTGACGTTCACCGGGCAGCCCGGCGCGATGCTCGCGGCCCATTGCTGCTGGTAGGGCGTGTCGCCCGGAAAAACCGGCGAGCCTGGCGCCACGGGAGGTGAGATGTCCCAAAGTCTCAAGGGCTTTGCGGTGCTGGATGAGAGGGTGCTGGCTGTCATGCTGCAAAGGTAGCACCGCTGAAAAAGGCGTGGTGTCGGTTATTTCCAACAGTGCTTGAAAATAGTTGAAACCTAAAGTAATTGCATTGGCCTTGCGAGCCCCCCGAGGACCTCGGGCACAATCCGCTTTTCCGGCACCAGCCGGCTACTTCATTCACTTTTACAGCGGCAAAGGCACTCCATGAACTCCAGCGACACCAGGAACGACACGGCAAGCAACAAGGTGGCCCTTGTGACCGGCGCAGGCACCGGCATTGGCCGGGCGGTGGCGCTGGCATTTCTGCAGGCGGGCTACAGCGTGGTGCTGGCCGGCCGGCGCATCGAGCCGCTCAAGGCCGTGGCCCAGGAATCAGGCAGCAAGCGCGCCTTGCCCGTGGCCACCGATGTGAGCAGCCCCGAATCGGTCAACGCCCTGTTTGCCAGAATCCAGGCCGAGTTCGGCCGCATCGATGTGCTGTTCAACAATGCTGGCGTCAGCGGCATCGGGACGGGATTCGAGGACATCGCCTTTGAGCAATGGCAGAACATCGTCAACATCAACCTGACGGGCTCGTTTCTGTGCGCGCAGGGCGCGTTCAAGCTGATGAAGGAGCAGCAGCCGCAGGGCGGCCGCATCATCAACAACGGCTCGATTTCCGCCCACGCACCGCGGCCCAATTCAGCGCCCTACACCGCCACCAAGCACGCCATCACGGGCCTGACCAAATCCATCTCGCTCGATGGCCGCAAGTACGACATCGCCTGCGGGCAAATCGATATCGGCAATGCCATGACGGAACTTGCAGCCCGCATGGCCAAGGGCGTGCCCCAGGCCAACGGCGAGATCGCCATCGAGCCCATGATGGATGCGAAGGAAGTGGCCGACGCGGTGCTTCACATGGCGTCGCTGCCGCTGTCGACCAACGTGCAGTTCATGACCATCATGGCCACGAAGATGCCGTTTGTGGGACGGGGCTGAT
>CAZWDK010000388.1:0-2755 GCA_964633095.1 uncultured Polaromonas sp.
AGCAAGCCTTGGGTGCGGGCGAGGTGGCTGGCCTGTGAGCGGCTCTTGACGTTCATGCGCCGGAACAGGCGCCACAAATGCACTTTGACGGTGTGCTCGCTGATTTGCAGCGCTTCGGCGATGTCGCGGTTGCTCATGCCCTTGTCCAGCATGACCAGCAACTGCTTTTGACGTTTGGAGAGTTTTTCGGCCGGAACGGTGGGCTCGGCTTCCAGTTCCTTGTTCAGGAAAACGCGCAGCACGTTGGCAATCTCGGTGGCCCCTGCGGATTTTTGGATATAGGCATCGGCCCCGGCTTCAATCGACAGGTCCTCATAGTCCAGCGCCGGCGCGGCCGAGATGATGACGAGCGGGACATCGGGCAGCTGTTGTTTGAGCTCACGAACCCCCGACACACCATTCGTGTCGGGCAGCTTCAGATCCAGGCAGATCAATTCGGGCATGCCGTGCTGCTGCACGGCGGGCATGACTGCGGCCATCCGGTCCAGCTCGGTCACGGAGGCCTTGCTGTCGAGACGGCGGATAAGCATGACGATCGCCTCTCGCATCAAGGGGTGGTCGTCTACGACAAAAATACTCATTAATTTAGGCTTTAAGCATAATTCCAGTCAGCTGGTAAGCATAACTGTGGAAAGTTGTATTTTTGCCAAAATTAAATATCAAGTTCCGGTATTTGTTCTCGTTTCTGAGTCAATAAAACAACAGTTAAAGGCCTGGCCGGGCGGCCAGGCCTGGGGACATCAGCTGCAGGCTGCGGCAAAAAAATGCAGTGCGGTGTCCAGTTCGGCCGTTGAAATGCCCGGCGCGCTATCAACCATGCCCTGAAGCGCGGCCAGCGCCGCCGAGCCTTCGGCTTGAAGCCTCTTGATGGTCTGCGCCGCATCCTTGGGCGAGTCAAAACCCTGGCTTTGCAGCAGCAGACGGCCTTCGGCATCCAGCAGCTTGAAATAAAACCGGCCGTCGGCCTCGCGGTACTGCTTGAAGGCCGGCGCCGCTGTTTTCGGCGCCTTGTCCTTTTTGGCCGGCACCGCTTGTGCGCTCAGCCTGCGCAGCCCAACCGCTTGCCGCAGCTCGGCCATGAGGGGGCTGGCCACCTGGCGCGCTTTTTCGGCACCGGCCTGCAAAATGGCTTCCAGCTGTTCGGGGTTGTTGATGAAGGCGTGGTAGCGCTCGCGCATGGGCGCCACCTCCTGGTCTATGCGTTCGAACAGCAGCTGCTTGGCATCGCCCCAGCCGATGCCGTCGGCATAGGCCTGGCGCAGCGCGGCGGTCTCCGGCGCGCTGGCAAAGGCCTGGTAAATCTGGAACAGCGCAGAACCTTCGGTCTCTTTGGGCTCGCCGGGCGCGCGCGAGTCGGTCAGGATGCCGCCTATCAGCCTGCGCAGCTGCTCACGCGGGGTGAACAGCGGAATCGTGTTGTCGTAGCTCTTGCTCATCTTGCGCCCGTCCAGGCCGGGCAGCAGGGCGACGGACTCTTCAATCACGGCTTCGGGCAGCACCAGGTGTTCGCCATACAGGTGGTTGAAGCGCTGCGCCATGTCGCGCGCCATTTCAATGTGCTGAACCTGGTCGCGCCCGACCGGCACCTTGTGTGTCTTGAACATCAGGATGTCGGCACCCATGAGCACCGGGTACATGAACAGGCCGGCCGTGACATCGGCGTCGGGGTCGTTGCCCGCGGCCTCGTTCTTATCCACCGAGGCCTTGTAGGCATGGGCACGGTTCAGCACACCCTTGCCGGTCACGCAGGTCAGCAGCCAGGTGAGTTCGGGGATTTCGGGGATGTCGGACTGGCGGTAAAAGGTCACGCGCTCCGGGTCCAGCCCGGCGGCCAGCCAGCTGGCGGCGATTTCCAGGGTGGAGCGCTGGATGCGCGCGGGCTCGTCACATTTGATCAGCGCGTGGTAGTCGGCCAGGAAGTAAAAACTCTGCACGCCGGGCAGCCGGCTGGCGGCCACCGAGGGGCGAATCGAGCCGACAAAGTTGCCCAGGTGGGGCGTGCCGGTGGTGGTGATGCCGGTCAGGAAGCGCTGGGGCGATACGGGTGATGCAGGGCTCATACGGAGAAAAAATGTCAGTTGTATTGAAAGAAGGCCGGCTTAGCGCAGCAGTGCCAGCAAGGGCGCCAACAAGGTGTTGATCACGCCATAACCCAGCGACATCAGCGGGCGCAGCCAAAGCGTGCCGATCACGCCGGCAATCACCAGGCCCATCACGATGAAAAAGCCCCAGGGTTCAATGCGCGCCACCCACTGGGCCTGCTTCCAGGGCAGCAGGCCGACCAGAATGCGGCCGCCATCCAGCGGCGGCAGCGGAAACAGGTTGAAGGCCCACATCACCAGATTGACCAGAATGCCGGCCTGCGCCATGGCAATGAAAAAGCGCTCCTGGACACCGCTGCCGGCCAGCACGACCAGCAGCACGGCCCAGAGCAAGGCCTGGACAAAATTGGAGGCCGGGCCGGCCAGCGCGACCCAGACCATGTCGCGTTTGGGGTGGCGCAAATTGCCGAAATTCACCGGAACCGGCTTGGCATAACCAAACAGAAAGGCCCCCGAGGTCGCGAAGTAAAGCAGCAGCGGCATTGCGATGGTGCCTATGGGGTCAATGTGCTTGAGCGGGTTCAGCGTGATGCGGCCCATCATGTAGGCGGTGTTGTCGCCAAAATGGTGGGCCGCGTAGCCGTGCGCGGCTTCATGCACCGTGATGGCGAACAGCACGGGCAGGGCGTAAATGGCGACGGTTTGAATCAGGT
>CAZWDK010000389.1:0-2747 GCA_964633095.1 uncultured Polaromonas sp.
GGCAGGAACGCGATCTGGATGTGCCCGGCCAGGCTGTCCAGGTACTCGCGCACCAGCCGACTGCGGTGCGCCTTCAAGCCATCCCAGATGACCAGCAGCGGTTGCTTCAGATGGGCCTTCAGCGCCTTGAGGAATTCGACAATCTCCTCTTTCTTGATGCTGACCTCGTAACCGGCATCATAGCGGCCTGCAAACTTGGCGATGTCGGCGTCTGGTGCCTGCAGTGGCCAGTGCGGGGCGGTGTAGGCGATGTAAGCAAAGAAGGGCTTCCCTATTGACTGTGGTGCAAAGGCAGTCATCGGCATGACTTCACTGCATACGCATCAAGCCACACACAAACTGTCCAGCGGACTGGCAGTAGAGGCCCATAAATTGACGCGCCGATCCCGATGAGGAAACAACTGACTGGAAAGCCCGTCGCGGGAAAACTGCACACCGGGTTGAGGGTTGGGACGGCGAAAGTCGTTCTCTACCCCTATCCTTCAGTCTTGAGCCGTCCTCATGCTACGTCGATTGTTCTCCCGACGATTTACTTCGACCTCCGCTGGCTTTCATTCGAAAAGACAGTTGAACTC
Organism: uncultured Polaromonas sp.; assembly: GCA_964633095.1. Classification (GTDB taxonomy): domain Bacteria; phylum Pseudomonadota; class Gammaproteobacteria; order Burkholderiales; family Burkholderiaceae_C; genus Polaromonas. The sequence goes on from CAZWDK010000389.1 coordinate 576, forward strand.
CATTCAGATCCAGTGCGCCAGTCTCCTCGGGCGAGGGTGTTCGGGTATTTCATGATTTGACTCATGGAACTGTTCCACCTCCACGCCCTTAGGGCCGGGGCCTCGCGTCAATGAAGTTCGGTCCGGCGCTGCTGCAAAAAGCGGCGCACAGCCGGGTCGCTTTCCAGGCCGATCGCGCGCTGGTAAGCCTGGTCGGCCATTTCGACCTGGCCGCTGCGCGCGAGCAGCCCGGCACGCGCGGCCCAATACGGCTGGTATTCGGCCAGGCGCGCATCGTCCGCCAGCACATCGAGCGCCGCCAGGCCCTCGGCCGGGCCGCGCATCTCGGCCAGCGCAATGGCGCGATTGATCGCCACCACGGGTGAGCCGGTCAGCTCGGCGAGCGCGCCGTACAGGCGCTCGATGGCCACCCAGTCGGCGGTACCGGTCTGCCGGCGAGCAGCGTGCGCCGACTGTACAGCCGCTTCCAGTTGGTAGCGGCCGGTTGAGCCTTGTGCACTGGCGCGGAACAACAGCGCCTCAGCCTCGGCGATCAGCTGCGCGTCCCACAAAGCCGGGTTTTGGTCTGCGAGCGGCACGTAGCCACCGCACTCGTCGCGCCGGGCCTGGCGCCGGGCTTCGGCATGGAGCATGAGCGAAAGCAAACCCAGCGCTTCAGGCTCGTCGGGCAGCAACGAGACCACCAACCGGCCCAGCCAGATGGCTTCTTCAGCGAGGTTGCGGCGACGCACCTCGGTGCCGGCCGGATCGGACCAACCTTCCGCATACGCTGCGTAGATGGCGCCAAGCACCGCATCGAGGCGCTCGCGCAGGTCGCCGTGCCCGGGCACCCGCAAGGGGATACTGGCCCGCCGGATCTTGGCCTTGGCGCGCACCAGCCGCTGGCCCATGGTCGAGGGCGACACCAAGAACGCCGATGCGATGGTGGCGGCGTCAAAACCCAGGATGGTCTGCAGCATCAGCGGCGCACGCACGCCGGCATCGATGGCCGGGTGGGCGCACGCGAACATCAGGGACAGGCGGTCATCGGGGATGGGGGTTTCGTCATGCTCGTCGGCCGCCAGTTCGGCCATCAACGCCAGCGTGTCGGCGGCGCTTACACCACGGCGGCGCTGCCGGGCCGCGTCGATCAGCCGGCGGCGCGCCACGGCCAGCAGCCAGGCTTCGGGACTGCGCGGAATGCCGTGCGCCGGCCAATCGACCAGGGCCGTCGCGAAGGCCTCGGACAGGGCATCCTCGGCCCCCGCCACATCGCGCGTGCGCGCCGCCAGAAACGCGACCAGCTTGCCGTAGCTGCGGCGCGCGGCCGCCTCGGCAGCCGCGTGGGCGGGCACAGCGCTGTCCGCGGGCATGGGGTGCGCGGCCTACATCGCCCAGATTGGGCGCACTTCCATCGTGCCGTGGCTGGCCCCGGGGCAGCGCGCCGCCCAGGACAGCGCCGCGTCGAGATCGGGCACCTCGATGAGGTAGTAGCCCCCCAGCTGTTCCTTGGTCTCGGCATAGGGGCCATTGAGCACCTCGGTCTTGCCGTTGGCCACACGCACCGTGGTGGCGTCCGACACGGGCCGCAAGCGCTCGCCGCCCACCATCACGCCCGCCTTTTTCAGGGCTTCGGTATAGGCGCCATAGGCGGCATGCATCTTCCCCACCTCGGCCTCGCTCGCGGCCCGCTGGCCGGCTTCATTGCCGTAAATCATCAACAGGTATTGCATGGAAATCTCCTTCGCAGGTTGTGACGAGGCGAAATGCCTCGCTATAACAATGTCGTGCGGCGTCGACCGATTTCGACAGCGTAGCGAAAAAAAGTTGCCGGGTCAGCCCCCGGTTCGGGTTTAGGCAGCGGGTTTGCGCAGCGCCCAGTAGCGGGTTTTGCCTAAACTAAGGCAATGCTTATATGTAGGCCGGATTACGGATTTCAGGGTGAATCAGTCATTTGAATGGACGCTCGCCTGAGCGAGCCGGCCATCCCACTGTGACTCAAATCAAACGGCCTCCGCCCCCGGCGGTTCAGTCCGCGTCGCAACGTGGGGGCAATCGATTTGCAATTTCCTCCACCACGAGCTAATCTGTCGGGGAACATACCTATCTTCGCCCCGAAAATTTCCACAGCGTTCCCATGGAGGCTTCCATGTCAGACGATCCCTTTGCCCAACTGAAGGCGGTACAACGCGA
>CAZWDK010000390.1:0-2742 GCA_964633095.1 uncultured Polaromonas sp.
CAAGGCCTGATTTGATGCTTAAATCCCCGCAAAAGCCAGCTTCGCCAGCCTTGGCGTTCAGAACCCCCGCAGCGGCGGCTCGCCACTGCCGGCCGCCGTCGCATTGCCTGCGCCGCGCGCATGCCGCGCGTCAGTGTTCCGGTATGCCTGCGGCAAACCAGGCCCCGGCAGCACCGGCCGCGAAATTGCGGATCAGCAGTATCGGCGTGGCACAGGGGTTGGGCGGCACGCCCGCAAGCGTGCCCTTGATCACGAAGTTGCCGTTCGCGTCGAGGTCCACCGCCGCCGAGTTGAACTCCGTCGCGCCACAAAACAGCGTGGCCACCACCTGGCGAGGAAGGGCTGGCGTGCCTATGGCGTTGCCGCCGCCCAGGAGCAGGCCCTCGCCCTTGACCGAGATGCCACCGTCGGGGCGAACCACCGCCTTGAGCTTGTCGATGACCCACGGCCGCCCACCGGGCTGGACGCCGCGCACGTCGTTGGGAACCACCGCACCGCCAACGGACGCGAACGGCTGTGAGCCGATACCGCCGTCGAATTCGAGCCGGCCGTCGGCGGCCATCGATGGCAAAACACAGCTTGCCGCGAGCGCACCCAGCGCGGCAGAGATCCATAGTTTTTTCATGGGGAACCTCCTGTACGGACTTGAATAGGAGTGAGTGCCGCGCATAGGCACTGCGCCTATGCTGGATCGGAACGAGCCTTGCTGGTGAACCCGCTCGCCGACCATTGCCAGTCTAGGAAGGCGTCCCGGCGCTGTCAAACCCGTGGCGGCCGTCAAACAGACGCACAGCAGGGGGTGTCGGATTTCGTTACGTACATTACGTGATCCAATCATGGGCTCCAGCCTTTCACCTCAGCCCGCAACACACAACGACAGCCCGATGATCACCAGCAACACTTGCCAGCGCCATCCTTCAGCGGGAGGGGTGCATTTCGAGAAATTCCTGCATGAGGTTTTCGTGCCTTCCCCTTGCCTGCCCGACTGAAACCCGTGGAAGCCTATTTCAACCAGGCCGTATTTACAGCCTACCGCCTCGGTGCTTACGTGCTGCTGCACTGGATCGATGATCCGGCGATGCTGGCGCTTGTGTTCTGTTGACTATGAAAATGATAGCTGCTTGCGGCCGTTGCATATGGGCCAGAGCCTGATTTGGCTCTTGATTTTGGCCTGCCGGCGAGGATGCTCCAGGAAAAACCGCATCATCTCGGCGCTGGCGTCAGGTCCGCCGGCGTCGGTGTACGAACCTTCTGCGCTGCCGCCTGACCAGGCGTGCGGCGCGCCGTGCACCAGCCAGTGCTCGGCCACCACCGCGCCATCGCTTGCGCGGTGCAGGCTGCGCGTGGTCGAACGACCGCCAGCCCCGTTCAAGCGCTCGACTTCGACCGCTGTCGCCGTGCCCACGCTGGCCGTGATGACCTGCTCGCCGTTGCTCGGGTGCACCGTGCTGTCGGCGTCGCCATGAAAGACGATGGTGGGCATGCCGCTGGCATAGTCGCGCACCTTGGTGCCGCGACCTTTCATCGCGCCCAAGGCCGACGGCAGGTCTGTTGCGCTGCCGGCGGCAAGCCCCGAGTGCACGCCCACCGCGGCGTAGAGGTCCGGATAGGCGTCGCCCAGGATGGCGGCCATGGCGCCGCCGGCAGACAGGCCGGCGACATAGACGCGGTCCGGGTCGATCGCATGGCGCGCCATCACCTCGCGCGTCATGCCGGCCAGCAGCGCCGGCTCGCCGCGCCCGCGGGCCTGGTGGTTGTGCTTGTACCAGTTCCAGCATCGATGCGGATTCATCAGCCGGGACTGCGCCGGGTACAGCACAAAAAAGCCCTGCGCCAGCGCCGCATCGTTCATGGCCGTGCCCGCCGCAAAATCGTCCGGATTCTGCGTGCAGCCGTGCAGCATCACGACCAGCGGCAGCGGGCGCTCGCCGGCGCCCGGCGGAATATAGAGCTTGAAGTTGCGGCGACCCGAGGCGTCGCCATGGCTGCCGGCAACAAAGCGGCCGGCGTCGGGGACGCTGCCGGCCGGCGCCGCTGGCGCCTCGTCGTCAAATTCCCGCGCGAAGTCGGGCACCAAGCGTGCTTTGACGTCGATCACGTCACGCATGTCCCTTGGGGCTGCTGCGGCACGCACGCCGCCGCGCAGCGCGGCCTGGATCGCGGCGGTGGCGGCTTGCAGGCTGCCGGAACGGGTGAGCCGGGTGGCGTTGTTCATCAGGCGCTGGAAGAGAGTGTTCATCGGATTCCTTCGGTGAGGGCTTGTGCACAGGCCCTGGTCCATGGGTCAACGGATGCGCTGCAGGAGCGCGGCTTTCACTGCGGGGCTCGCGTGCAGGGCGCCCAGCACGGTCAGCGATTCGATGGTGGCGAGTGCCAGCGCGGGCATGACTTCGAGCGCGATCGAGGCCAGCCCCAGCACGCGGATCTGCAACTTCTCTCCGGCCGCCTGCACGGCCAGCAGGTCCGCCTCGGTGTAATGCTGGATGCCCAGCACCAGCGTCTTGCGCAAGACGACCTGGCGCACGACCTCGCTGTGCGTGGCGAGCTGGTTGCGGATCGCCGTGCGGATCAGGTCGGTCCGGTTCGCGTAAAAGCCTTCCTGCACCAGCAAGTCGATCTGGCCGAGGTCGACACAGCCGAGGTTGATGGTGATCTTTTCGTCGACCGGCTTGGGCGTTGCAATCTGCGAGGTTTTGCGGGGCTTTGGCATTTAACCATCCTAACACCATCCGGGTGGATGTT
>CAZWDK010000391.1:0-2717 GCA_964633095.1 uncultured Polaromonas sp.
GTGGTGGCCACGCCCGGCCGCCTGCTGGATTTGCAGCGCAGCATGCAGATCAAGCTGGACCAGGTGCAGTTCCTGGTGGTCGACGAAGCCGACCGCATGCTGGACCTCGGCTTTGCCGAAGACCTCGCCGAAGTCAACCAGCTGACGCTGCAGCGCCGGCAGACCATGATGTTCAGCGCCACCTTTGCGCCGCGCATCATGCAGCTGGCCACCCGCGTCATGCGCGAGCCGCAGCGCGTGCAGATCGATTCGCCGCAGGACAAGCACACCTCCATCACGCAGACCCTGCACTGGGCCGACAACATGACGCACAAGCGCAAGCTGCTGGACCACTGGCTGCGCGACAGCGCCATCAACCAGGTGGTGGTGTTCGCCAGCACGCAGGTGGAGTGCGATGGCCTGGCCAACGACCTGGTGCAGGAAAACTTCAGTGCCGTGGCGCTGCACGGCGCCCTGAGCCAGGGCCTGCGCAACCGCCGCCTGATGGCCTTCCGTGACGGCCGCGTGCAGGTGCTGGTGGCCACCGACGTGGCCGCCCGCGGCCTGGACGTGCCGACCATCACCCATGTGGTCAACTACGGCCTGCCGATGAAGGCCGAAGACTATGTGCACCGCATTGGCCGTACCGGCCGCGCCGGCCGCACCGGCCAGGCGATCACGATTGCCGAATTCCGCGATCGCCGCAAGATCCAGGACATCGAGCACTACATGCAGCAAAACCTCAAGCCCAGCGTGATTGCCGGCCTGGAGCCGCAGCAGCGCTTTGCCCCGACCTCCGAGCGCCCGCGTGGCAATTTCGGCGGTGATCGTGGCGGCCGCGGCTTCGGCGCTGGCTTTGCCGGTCGCAAGCCTGCGGGCGGCTTTGGCAACGGCGGCTTCTCCGGCTTTGGCAACAATCGCCATGAGCGCGACGACCGCGGCGGCTCCTTCCAGGGCCGTCCTCCCGCGCCTCAGGGCAATCACTATGCAGACCGCTCTGGTTTCAACGACCGCGGCCCGCGTCGTCAGGACGACCGTGGCTTTGGCAACAACGCCGGCTTTGCGCAGCGTGAAGACCGCAACTTTGGCGGCCGCAACGAAGGTTTCGCACCACGCCCCGACTTTGCCAACCGCAAGCCCGGTTTCGCCAGGCCGGCCGGCAAGGTGTTTGTGCCGCGCGACGCAGCCAAGAAGGCCGGCAAGTTCTCCAAGCCTGCGCGTGACTGATTGCTGTTGATCAGCCTCTAGCGTTGTCCCGTCAAAAGGCCGCTGCCGACCGAAAGGTGGGCAGCGGCCTTTTTCATGGGCCGGCCACCAGGGCGGCTCAAAAGGGCCGGACCGGATGCGCCGCCGCTGCAGCGTGGGCGCGCCGGGACCAGCTGTGTCAAGATGCAGGCCAGCAAAAAATCTGGGAGGCGACTTTTCATGAACAGCTCCGCATCTGCCTGGGACCCGCAATGGCTGGACCGCATGTACAACAACCGGGCGCGGGTGCCGGAGCATCCGCGCCATCTGGCGCGCTGGGCAGAAGACTCACTAAGCGCGCGCCAGCGCCTGCCTTGCCAGCTCGATGTGGCCTATGGCGGCGGCCCCGCCGAGACGCTGGACGTTTTTCCGGCGAGCGGACGAGATGCAGGAGGCGGCGCGCCGGTGCTGGTGTTCATCCACGGCGGCTACTGGTATGCGCTGGACAAGGCCGATCACTCCTTCCTGGCCCCGGCGTTCACGCAGGCCGGTAGCTGTGTCGTGGTGCCGAACTACGCCTTGTGCCCGGCCGTGAGCATTCCCGACATCACGCTGCAAATGGTCAGTGCGCTGGCCTGGACCTGGCGGCATATTGCGCAGTACGGCGGCGATCCGCAGCGCATCACGGTGGTCGGGCATTCGGCCGGCGGGCAGTTGGCGGCCATGCTGCTGAACTGTGACTGGCGTGTCTACGCCGGCGATTTGCCGGCAGACCTGGTCCAGAATGCGCTCTCGATTTCAGGGCTGCACGACCTGGAGCCGATGCGCCATACGCCCTTTCTCAAGGACGTCCTGCGCCTGACCGCCGCGCAGGTCTCGCAGGCCAGTCCCGCCTTGCTGCCGGCCCCGGTCCGGGGCAGGCTTTACAGCGTGGTCGGGGCCGACGAAAGCGCCGAGTTTTTGCGGCAGAACCGCCTGATCCAGCAGGCCTGGGGCGACACAGCGGTGCCGGTCTGCGAGGCGCATCCGGGCCTGAACCACTTCAGCATACTGGAGGCCCTGGCCGAGCCGTCGCAGCGCCTGCACCAGTTGGCGCTGGCGCTGCTGGGTCTCAAGACGCCTTAAGGCGGCCGGGCTCGTGATCAGGGCTTACATCCGCAGGTGTTCGCCCGCGTTGTCTCCGCCCAGAATCACGTAGTTGACCTTGCGGATGTCCATCAGTTTTTTGCCGCCGGCATAGCTGATGGCACTCTGGATGTCCTCTTCCATTTCACGCAGCGTATCGGCCAGCGTGCCCTTGACCGGCTCCAGGATGCGCTTGCCCTCGACATGCTTGTACTCGCCCTTGTTGAAGTCCGAGGCGCTGCCGTAGTATTCCTTGAACAGCTTGCCATCGACCTCGACGGTTTTGCCGGGGCTTTCCTCCAGGCCGGCCAGCATGGAGCCAATCATCACCATGGTCGCGCCAAAGCGCACCGACTTGGCAATGTCACCATGCTCGCGGATGCCGCCGTCGGCAATGATGGGCTTGGTCGCCACGCGCGCGCACCACT
>CAZWDK010000392.1:0-2702 GCA_964633095.1 uncultured Polaromonas sp.
TGCACCAGCGCGCTGATCATCACCGTGGGGCCGCTGCGCCCGGAGTCAAAGTGCCAGACGCCCGCCACCCCGGTGTTGCCGGCGCGCCAGGCCGAAATGTCCGGCCGCCCCAGTTCAAAGGTCAGAAGCCCGCTCATTCCGTGATCTTGGCGTAGTTGACGATCTTCTGGTACTTGGCGGTTTCCGTCTCCAGAAACTTCGCCAGGTCCACATTGGGCGCGGACAGCGTGGAGCCGCTTTCCTCCAGCTTCTTGCGCAGGTCGGGCGACTGCATCGCCTCGGCAAACGCCTTCTTGAGCCTGGCCAGCACCGGCTCGGGCAGCTTGGCCGGGCCCATCAGCGCAAACCAGACGCTGATATCGATGCCCTGGAGCCTGTGGTTGGCCGCCATGGGCGCCACCTCGGGCATCTGGGGCGAAGCCTTGGCTTCCGTGGTGCCCAGCGCGACCAGCTTGCCGCTGCGGATATGCGGCAGTCCGCTGGACAGCACAAACACGCCAAAGTCGATGTTGTTGCCGAGCAGGTCGTTGGCCAGCGGCGCCACGCCGCGGTAAGGGATGTGGGTCATGAACAGGCCGCCCTGTTCCTTGACCATCTCGCCCGCCAGATGCAGGGCCGTTCCCACGCCGGAGCTGCCGTAGCTGTACTTGCCGGGGTTCTGCTTGACCAGGCTGAGAAACTGCCCCAGGGTCTTGACGCCGGACTTCTGCGAGGCCACCAGCACCAGGGGCTGCGAGGCAATCAGGCCGATCGGCGTGAAATCCTTGATCTGGTACTTCACTGTGGGGGACACCAGGCGGCTGATGGCGATTTCGTTGTTGGCGCCCACCAGCAAGGTGTAGCCGTCGGGCGCGGCACTGACCACCTTCTGGGCGCCAATGGCGCCGCCGGCGCCGCCCAGGTTCTCGATCACCACCGGCACGCCGAGCTTTTTCGACAGCTCATGCGCCAGCGTGCGGCCGGTCAGGTCGGTGCTGCCGCCGGGCGGGTAGCCGATCACGATGGTGATGGGCTTGTTCGGGTAGCTGTCGCCCTGGGCGGCCACCGGGGCAGACGCCAGCAGCGCCAGGCCGCCCAAAACGGCAGCGCGGCGCAAAAGATGGAAAGAGGTCATGGGGCAAATCCTGGATGAAATGAGTCGGCCCATTGTCCGGACTGCCGGCACGCGAGTTGGTGCCAATAAAGCACAGCCTGGTGCTTTATTGGCAAGTCTCAGGCCGGCTTATGAGCCCTCGAAGCTGCGCCAAAGGCTTTCCGCCAGCGGGCCCAGCCGCCGCTTGGCGCGGTAGACGCGCACGTCAAAGCGTATTTCCAGCCGCTTGTCGCCCAGCGCCACGAGCTGCCCGGCCTGCAGCGCGCCCGCTGCCAGCGAGCGCGGCAGCCAGGCCACGCCCAGGCCCTTGAGCGCGTATTCAATCAGGGCGTCGGCCGAGTCGCATTCGACGATGCGGCGCAGGGCCGGCGCATGCGGGTTGTTGGCCAGGTGGTCCTCCACCAGCCGGCCCAGCGCCAGCGTGCCGCCGTAGGCCAGGTAGGGCGCCGGGCGGCCGGGCTGGAAGCGGTGCAGGCCCTGGCCCAGCGCGTTGGCGCGCGTCAGCGGCAGCAGCCTGTCCTGCCCCAGCGACAGGTAGCTGTACTGCCTGGCATTGAGCCGCAGCGCCAGCAGCGGGTGGTGGTAGGTCAGCATGAAATCGGCGTCGCCGCGCTCCAGCTGCTGCGCCGTGTCGGCCAGCGCCCGCGTCAGGATGCGCAACTCGCCCCCGGCCGCGACCAGCAAGGGCTGCACGCCGGCCAGCCAGTCGGCGACCAGGGTGCGCGCCAGCGTGCGCCCGGTGGCCAGCGTCACCGTGTTCTGCTGGCGGCCGGCCGCGCCCAGCAGTTCCTCGCGCGCGTGGCCCAGGCTGCGCATCATCTGCTGGGCGTTGTCCAGCAGGCTGGCGCCGGCCGCCGTCAGCGTGACCGGGTTGCTGCCGCGCTCCAGCAGCGGCGTGCCGGCCCAGGCCTGCAGCGCCTTGATGCGCCGGCCAAAGGCCGGGTGCGTGACATGGCGCAGCTCGGCCGCGCGGCTGAAATTGCGCGTTTGCGCCAGCGCGACAAAGTCTTCCAGCCACTTGACTTGCATGCGGGCCGGGCGGGCTCGGACAAACCGGGGGTCAGCCCCTGGCCGCCTGCAGCAGGTCGCGGGTCTTCAGGGCTTCGCGGCGGGCCGCTTCGGTGTAATCGTCGCCCGAAGAGGCATACAGAATGGCGCGCGAGGAATTGACGATGATGGGCGCGCCCGGCCGCCAGCCGGCCTTGACCGTCGCCACGGCGTCGCCGCCCTGCGCGCCGACGCCGGGAATCAGCAGCGGCAGCGTCGGCGCCACGCCGCGCACGCGCTCGATTTCCGCCGGGTAGGTGGCGCCCACCACCAGCCCGAGCTGGCCGTTGAGGTTCCACGGGCCTTGCGCCAGGCGCGCCACATGCTCATAGAGCAGCGGTTGGCCCTCGATCGAGGCGAAGCGCTGGTTCTGCAGGTCGTCGCCGCCGGGATTCGAGGTGCGGCACAGCAGGAAGGCGCCCTTGCCCTGGTACTTGAGGTAGGGCGCGACCGAATCGAAACCCATGAAGGGCGACAGCGTCACCGCGTCGGCGCCATAGCGCTCAAAGGCCTCGATCGCGTACTGCTCGGCGGTGCTGCCGATGTCGCCGCGCTTGGCGTC
>CAZWDK010000393.1:0-2702 GCA_964633095.1 uncultured Polaromonas sp.
TCAACAAGGGCTTCGAGCTGATGAAGCGCGGCGAGTCGATCCGCGGCGTGGTGCTGTACTGATGGCCGGCGCGTTCAAACTGCTCAGCGAGCACCGCTGCTTCGGCGGCATGCAGCGCTTTTACGAACATGAGTCGCGCGAGATCGGGCTGCCCATGCGCTTTTCGGTGTTCCTGCCGCCGCAGATAGCGCAAGGCCCGGTGCCGGCCCTGATCTACCTCGCCGGCCTGACCTGCAACGAAGAAACCTTCATGGTCAAGGCCGGTGCCCAGCGCCTGGCCGCCGAGTTGGGCCTGGCGCTGATCGCGCCCGACACCAGCCCGCGCGGCGCCCAGGTGGCCGGCGAGAGCGACAGCTGGGACTTCGGCGTCGGCGCAGGCTTTTACCTGGATGCGACGCAGGTCCCCTGGGCGCAGCACTGGCGCATGGAAAGCTACCTCAGCAAAGAACTGCTGCCGCTGCTGAGCAGCGCCTTGCCGCTGGACGCCAGCCGCCTGGGCCTCTTTGGCCACTCCATGGGCGGACACGGTGCGCTCACGCTGGCGCTGCGGCATCCGGGCCTGTTCAAGTCGCTCTCGGCCTTTGCGCCCATCTGCGCGCCCACGCAATGCCCCTGGGGCCGCAAGGCCTTCAGCGGCTACCTCGGCGCCGATGAGTCCGGCTGGGACGCGCACGACGCCAGCGCACTGATGGCGGCCATGCCCGCCGCGCCCTACCCCGGCGGCATCCTGATCGACCAGGGCCTGGCCGACAAATTCCTGGCCGAACAATTGCATCCGCAGCTGTTTGAAGCGGCCTGCGCCTCGGTGGGCCAGCCGCTGACGCTGCGCCGGCATGCCGGCTACGACCATGGCTATTACTTCATCGCCAGTTTCATCGCCGACCACCTGCGGCACCACGCGAAGCAGTTGCTGCAATCCCCCGAATAAACAGCCACTTTTTGAATTGCGGGCTGCCCTTCCCCGACAAATACATTAATATCCATTTTCATCTCAACCGAATATTTTTTATTCAAAGGAAGAATATGAATATCCCAAAATCACTTGCCGCAGCCTTGCTTGCCACCCTGGCTTTGGGCGCCAGCGCCGCCGATCTGCTGGATACCGTCAAGCAGCGCGGCACCCTGAAAGTGGCGCTGGAAGGCACCTACCCGCCCTTCAACTACAAGGACAACGGCCAGTTGGCCGGTTTTGAGGTGGAGCTGGCCAATGCGCTGGCGCAAAAGCTGGGCGTGAAGGCCGAATTCACCACCAGCGAGTGGAGCGCCATCCTGGCGGGCCTGCAGGCCGGCAAATACGACGTGGTGATCAACCAGGTCGGCATCACCGACAAGCGCAAGGAAACCTTTGATTTCTCCGAGCCCTACACCGTCTCCAGCCCGCAGCTGATCATCCGCAAGGATGAAAAGCGCGTGTTCAAGACCCTGGCCGACCTCAAAGGCAAAAAGCTCGGTCTGGGCCAGGGCACCAACTTTGGCGACATTGCCAAAGCCGTGGGCGGCATCGACATCAAAACCTATCCCGGCGCGCAGGAATACCTGCAGGACCTGGCCTTGGGCCGCATTGACGCGGCGCTGAACGACAGCCTGCTGATCCCCTACATCGTCAAGCAGACCAAGCTGCCCCTCAAGCCCGGCGCCCCCGTGGGCGAGCTGGAGAAATCCGGCATTCCCTTCGTCAAGAACAACCCCAAGTTCAAGACCGCCATCGACAAGGCGCTGGCCGATCTGCAGGCGGACGGCAGCTTCGCCAAGATTTCCAGCAAATGGTTTGAGCGCGACGTGAGCAAACCGCCTGTCGCCAAATAAAACCCGGCGGGACCAAGTAACATCCATTCAGCCGCGCGCCCCGAGCGCACCCGACGTCTGAAGCACCCCGGCCTGTAGCCGGGGTTTTTATTGGTGGAGATCACAATGGACTTTTCTGGCGTGTCCCAGTTGCTACAAGACGCCCTGCCGCTGATGCTCAAAGGCGCGGGATGGACACTGCTGCTGGCCGTGGCCTCCATTTTTTTTGGCGCCATCATCGGCACCCTGGTGGCCATCACGCGGCTGGCCAGGCTGCCCGGCCTGTCGCGGCTTGCCGCGCTGTATGTCAGCTGCATGCGCGGCACGCCGCTGCTGGTGCAGCTGTTTGTCATTTACTTCGGCCTGCCCAGCATTGGCATCCAGTTCGAGCCGATCACGGCCGGCATCCTGGGGCTGAGTCTGAACGTCGGCGCCTACCTGTCTGAAACCATTCGCGGCGCCATCAACGGCGTGGAACACGGGCAATGGAACGCCGCCCGCAGCCTGGGCCTGACACAAGCGCAGACGCTGCGTTACGTCATCGGCCCGCAAGCCCTGCGGCTGGCCGTGCCCAGCCTGTCCAACAGCCTGATCAGCCTGATCAAGGACACCTCGCTGGTCTCGGTGATTGCCGTGGGCGAACTGATGCTGGCCACCAAGGAAGTCATTGCCACCACCTTCCAGCCCTTTCCGCTGTACCTGGCGGCCGCGGGCATTTACTGGGCCATGAGCGCCTCGTTCGAGACGCTGCAGAAAAAGCTGGAAGTGCGGCTGAACCGCAGCTATTTGCGTTAGCTGGTGATGCCTGGCCAGTTGGCTACCTCGCCGGCAATCACTGCTCCACGTCTGTTTCGATGCCGGTACCGCCCCACCTCAATTGAATTCAGGCGTTTGCGATTTCGCTCTTGACTATCTGC
>CAZWDK010000394.1:0-2700 GCA_964633095.1 uncultured Polaromonas sp.
GGCAGGTGAACACACAAGGTCGTACGCAAGTCACATTCACTGACAAGTTGGCGATCTGCCCTGAATTAAGACAGGGCGGCGTGCCGATTGCCGCTGTCCGCAACCGGGTTTATATTGTCGAACCCCTCAAGGAGAAGACCGATGTCCAGACACCTCGACAACCTGAAGCGACTTTTCGGCAAGCTGCAGGTTCGCTACGGAGACCATGATGAGATGGTCTTGCAGGTCAAGCATGAACTCGATTCCCGGGAGGGCGTTGAGTCCGGGTATCAGCATGGGCTCGGCCCGTACCCTGATGGCCTGCCGGCGCATGCCGCTCAGCGCCGGCAGGACGTCGTTTCACGAGACATGCCTGGTTCAACAAGTCCCTAGTAGCAGCTTCAGGGATGCAACAAATCGTGCGCAGTTGGCCGCCGCAAGAGGGCGGCTCGATCGCAGCGCTACATTCCTGCAGCCAACAGGCGCCGGTGGGCGCTTTATGCCGAGCCTGCGGGCAAGCTTCCCCGTCAACCCGTGTTGCGCAGGCCGGCCGCAATGCCGTTGATCGAGATATGAATGCCGCGCTGCACGCGCTCGTCGGCCTTGCCTTCGCGGTAGCGCCGTACCAGCTCCACCTGTAAATGGTGCAGCGGGTCGATATAGGGAAAGCGGTGGCGGATCGAGCGCTGCAGGGCGGCATTGCCGGCCAGCCGCTGTTTCTCGCCGGTGATCAGCGTCAGTGCTTCCGCCGTGCGGTGCCACTCGGCCTCTATGGCCGTGAAGATTTTCTTGCGCAGGCGCGCATCGCCGACCAGCTCGGCATAACGCGAGGCCAGCGCCAGATCGCTTTTGGCCAGCACCATGTCCATATTGCTCAGCAGGGTGCGGAAAAAAGGCCACTGCTTGTACATTTTCTGCAGCAGCGCCAGCGCCTCCTTGCGGCTGGCCGGCGTGCCGCCCTGGCTCAGCATCTGCTCGATCGCCGAACCAAAGCCGTACCAGCCGGGCAGGGTCAGGCGGCACTGGCCCCAGCTAAAGCCCCAGGGAATGGCGCGCAGGTCTTCGATTTTTTGCGAGGCCTTGCGCGATGCCGGGCGTGAGCCGATGTTGAGTTCGGCAATTTCGCGGATCGGCGTGGCGCTGAAAAAATACTCGGTGAAGCCGGGGGTGTCGTAGACCAGCGCGCGGTAGGCCGCCATGCTGGCTTGCGACAGTTCGGCGGCGGTCTGCAAAAAGGCCTTGGTCGCCGGTTTGGTCGGTTGCAGCAGGGTGGCTTCCAGCGTGGCGGCCACCAGGGTTTCCAGGTTGCGCCGACCAATTTCGGGGTTGGCGTACTTGGAGCCAATGACCTCGCCCTGCTCGGTCAGGCGGATCTGCCCGCGCACCGTGCCGGGGGGCTGCGCCAGGATGGCCTGGTAGCTCGGGCCGCCGCCGCGGCCGACGGTGCCGCCGCGGCCGTGGAACATGCGCAGCTGGATGTTGTGCGAATTGGCCAGCTGGTCAAACAGCTCCACCAGTGCGATCTCGGCGCGGTACAGCTCCCAGTTGCTGGTGAAGATGCCGCCGTCCTTGTTGCTGTCGGAATAGCCCAGCATGATGTCCTGCTCGGCGCCGCTGCGTTTGACCAGCTGGGCGATGCCGGGCAGGGCGTAAAACTCGCGCATGATGGGCGCGGCATTGCGCAGGTCTTCAATGGTTTCAAACAGTGGCACCACGATCAGGTCGTTGCTCGCGCCGTTGTCCAGCGTGCCGTGCATCAGGCCCACTTCCTTTTGCAGCAGCAGCACCTCCAGCATATCGCTGACGGTTTCGGTGTGGCTGATGATGTAGTGGCGGATCGCTTCCTTGCCAAAACGCGCGCGCGCCGTGCGTGCCGCTTCAAAAATGGCCAGCTCGCTCTGGGCATGGGCCGAGTAAGCGGTGCCTATCACGCGCAAGGGCCGCGCGTCGTTGAGCAGGCGGATCAGCAGCGCGCGCTTGGCGGCTTCATCAAGGCTGGCGTAATGCGCTTCTATGCGCGCCACGGCCAGCAGCTCGGCCACCACTTCCTCGTGCTTGTCGGAACTCTGGCGCAGGTCCACCGTGGCCAGATGAAAGCCAAATACCTCCACCGCGCGGATCAGGGGGTGCAGGCGCTGGGCAATCAGGGCTTCGCCGTGATGGGCCTTGAGCGAGCTTTCCAGCGTGCGCAGGTCGGCCAGAAAGTCTTCGGAGCGTGCATAGGCGTTTTGCGGTGCCACGGCATGGCGCGCTGCCTCGCCGCCGGTCAGCTCCTTCAGCGTGGCGGCCAGCCGGGCGTAAACGCCGGTCAGGGCGCGGCGGTAGGGCTCGTCCTTGCGGTGCTCGTTGGTGTCGGGCGAGCTTTCGGCCAGCAGCCGCATCTCGGGGCTGAAGTCCACCAGCATGGCCGACAGCGACAGCTCGCCGCCCAGAAAGTGCACCTCGGTCAGGTAGTGGCGCAGCGCCACCTCGGCCTGTCGGCCCAGCGCATAGTTCAGCGTTTCGGCGCTGACATTGGGGTTGCCGTCGCGGTCGCCGCCTATCCATTGGCCCATGCGCAAAAAGCTGTGCACCGGCTGGTTGCCGAGTTCGCGCTCCAGGTTGGCGTAAATCTTGGGGATTTCGCGCAGAAAGGTGGCTTCGTAATAGCTCAGCGCGTTTTCGATCTCGTCGGCCACCGTGAGCTTGGAAAAGCGCAGCAGCCGGGTCTGCCACAGCTGC
>CAZWDK010000395.1:0-2633 GCA_964633095.1 uncultured Polaromonas sp.
AGCAGCAACCATAGCGCCGGAATCACCAGCATCGATAACAGCGGTGCGGTCACCAATGCCAGGCTTGAGCATCAGGCCGGGGTTGCGCGGTTCGACCCTGGCCTTGAGGGTACGGGTGGCCGGAAAACCGGCCGATTGCCGGGCAAGGGCCCGACGAAAAAGTTCTGCACCGCGACGGGATACCTTGAAATCCGCGAGTAGTGCAGAACTACCAACATGACTTGCTGGTTGTCTGAAGGCGTTGGTTATAACTTTCGGACATGATGAGGAGAGGCTGTAAGGGTGCGGAAAATCGTCCCTCAGTTTTGAAAATTGTAAGATTCAAGCCAGTCAGTGGCTTGTAAGTGCGAGGCACGACAGTAGCACGCCATCAATGACAAACAGGAGATAAAACCCATGAGTGCCCCCACGTCCAACATCGAGTCCGTGCTGGTCGAAAATCGCGTGTTCCCCCCCGGTTCCGCCGTCGTGCAGGCCGCCCGCATCTCCGGTATGGCCGCCTACAACGCGATGTGCGCCGAGGCCGACAAGGATTTTGAAGGCTTCTGGGCCAAGCTGGCGCGTGACAACCTGAGCTGGAAAAAGCCTTTCACGCAGACGCTGGACGAGTCGAATGTGCCGTTTTACAAATGGTTTGCCGATGGCGAACTGAATGCGTCCTACAACTGCCTGGACCGCCATCTGGGTACGCCCACCGAAAACAAGAAGGCCATTATTTTCGAGAGTGACGATGGCAAGGTGACCAACGTTACCTACAAGGAACTGCACGCCAAGGTCAGCCAGTTCGCCAGCGCGCTCAAGGGCCTCGGCATCAAAAAGGGCGACCGGGTCATCATCTACATGCCCATGACGGTGGAGGGTGTGGTGGCCATGCAGGCTTGTGCGCGCATTGGCGCCACGCACTCGGTGGTGTTCGGCGGGTTCTCGGCCAAGAGCCTGCAGGAGCGCATTCAGGATGCCGGCGCGGTCGCCGTCATCACGGCCAACTACCAGTTGCGCGGCGGCAAGGAACTGCCACTCAAGGCCATCGTGGACGAAGGCATTGCCATGGGCGGCTGCGAGTCCATCAAAAACGTGGTGGTGTACCAGCGCACCGCGACCACCTGCAACATGGTGGCCGGGCGCGACAGCCTGATGCATGAGATCACGGCCAAGGCAGCACCGATATGTGAGCCTGAATTCGTCGGCGCCGAGCATCCGCTCTTTATTCTTTACACCTCGGGCTCTACCGGCAAACCCAAGGGCGTGCAGCACAGCACCGGCGGTTATTTGCTGTGGGCCAAGCTGACCATGGACTGGACCTTTGATATCCAGCCCGCCGACGTGTTCTGGTGCACCGCCGATATCGGCTGGGTCACCGGCCACACCTATGTGGCTTATGGCCCGCTGGCCGCAGGCGCCACGCAAATCATCTTTGAAGGCATTCCCACCTTCCCGAATGCGGGCCGCTTCTGGCAGATGATCGAGCGCCACAAGGTCACGATTTTCTATACCGCGCCCACCGCCATCCGCTCGCTGATCAAGGCCGCTGACGGCGATGAAAAAATACACCCGGCCCGTTCGGACTTGAGCAGCCTGCGGATTCTCGGCACCGTGGGTGAACCGATCAACCCGGAAGCCTGGATGTGGTACTACAAAAACGTCGGCGGCGAGCGCTGCCCGATTGTGGATACCTTCTGGCAGACCGAAACCGGTGGTCACATGATCTCACCCTTGCCCGGTGCCACGCCGCTGGTGCCCGGCAGCTGCACCTTGCCGCTGCCCGGCATCATGGCCGCCATCGTCGACGAAACCGGCAAAGAGCTGCCCAATGGTTCGGGCGGCATGCTGGTGGTCAAGCGCCCCTGGCCGGCCATGATCCGCACCATCTGGAACGACCCCGAACGCTTCAAGAAAAGCTACTACCCCGAGGAGATGGGGGGCACGATTTACCTGGCCGGCGACGGCGCGGTGCGCAATGCCGACAACGGCTATTTCCGCATCACCGGCCGCATTGACGATGTGCTGAATGTCTCGGGCCATCGCATGGGCACCATGGAGATCGAATCGGCCCTGGTGTCGCACTCCTCGCTGGTCGCCGAGGCGGCCGTGGTGGGCCGCCCCGATGACCTGACGGGCGAGGCGATTGTGGCTTTTGTGGTGCTCAAGCGCGCGCGCCCCACCGGCGATGAGGCCAAGGCGATTGCCAAGGAATTGCGCGACTGGGTCGGCAAGGAGATCGGACCGATTGCCAAACCCAAGGACATCCGCTTCGGTGACAACCTGCCCAAGACGCGCAGCGGAAAAATCATGCGCCGCCTGCTGCGCGGCATCGCCAAAGGCGAGGCGATCACGCAGGATACGTCCACGCTGGAAAACCCCGCCATCCTCGATCAGCTGTCCGAAAGACAGTGATGGAGGGCGGCGGAGCCGCGTCAGCGAAGCTGTGGTGGGGTTGGGGGACACTCATATCGCTTCGCGATGTGAGGTGGCCACAAAACCCCGCCATCCTCGATCAGTTGTCTGAAAACCTGTAAATCACCTGCGCACAGCAAAAAGCCCGTCAATTGACGGGCTTTTTTTGCAACCTGCCCGCATAGGGCGGGGCTGCAAATTGGGGATGCGCGGATTACTTCTGGGTCAGAATCCAGGCC
>CAZWDK010000396.1:0-2629 GCA_964633095.1 uncultured Polaromonas sp.
TCGGGCTGCGGCAAGACCACGCTGCTGCGCATCATTGCCGGGCTGGAGGTGCAAAGCGCCGGCGAGGTGCACCAGGCCGGCCGCGACATCTCGCGCCTGCCCCCGGCGCTGCGCGACTACGGCATCGTGTTCCAGAGCTATGCGCTGTTTCCCAACCTGAGCGTGGCCGACAACGTGGCCTATGGCCTGGTCAACCGCAAGACGCCCAGGGCCGAGGCCGCCAGGCGCGTGAGCGAGCTGGTCAAGCTGGTCGGCCTGCCCGGCAGCGAAGGCAAATACCCCAGCCAGCTCTCGGGCGGCCAGCAGCAGCGCATTGCGCTGGCGCGGGCCCTCGCCACCTCACCCGGGCTGCTGCTGCTGGACGAGCCGCTGTCGGCCCTCGATGCGCTGGAGCGCGTGCGCCTGCGCCAGGAAATCAGGACCCTGCAGCAAAAGCTGGGCGTGACCACCATCATGGTGACGCATGACCAGGAAGAGGCGCTCAGCATCGCCGACCGCATCGTGGTGATGAACGACGGCGTGATCGAGCAGGTCGGCACGCCCATGGAGATTTACCGTGAACCTGCCTCGCCCTTTGTCGCCGACTTTGTCGGCAAGGTCAACGTGCTGCCGGCCCGCGTCAGCGGCGGCGAGCTGAAATTTGGCGCGCTCGCCCTGCCCTGCGATGGCGGCGACCGCGAGGTCAAGATCTACCTGCGGCCCGAGGACGTGCTGGCCCGGCCGATTGCCGAGGGTGATGCCCATGTGTTCGAGGCCACCATCGAAAAAATCGAGTTCCTGGGCGCCTTCTGCCATGTGCATGTGGCGTCTTCCGCCCTCAACGGCCACAGGCTGACGGTCTACCTCTCGCTCAACTTCCTGTCCGAGCAATCGCTGCAGATCGGCTCTACCCTCAAGCTCAAGCTGCTGCCCGAGCGCATCAAGGTGTTTTAATGCGCGCCGCCACCCTGTCCAGCCCGCCCAGATACCCCCCGGTCCGCCAGAAAACCCACTGGATTGACCTTCTGGCCCATGCCGCACTTGCACTGACAGCTATTGTTTTGATAGCATTTCTGGCGGCACCGCTGCTCGCCATCCTGCAGCAGGCACTGCAAGACAAGGCCGGCAAGTGGATCTGGTTCGACAACTTCATCAACTACGCCAAGACGCCGGCCCTGCTGGAGAGCCTGTGGAACAGCCTGTGGGTGTCCAGCGCCGCCACGCTGATCACGGTGCCGCTGGCTTTTGGCTTTGCCTATGCGCTGGCACGCTCCTGCATGCCCTACAAGGCGCTGTTCCGCGGCATCACGCTGATCCCGCTGCTGGCGCCCTCGCTGCTGTCGGCGATCTCGCTGATCTACTGGTTTGGCAACCAGGGCGTGCTCAAGGGCTGGCTGCAGGGCCTGGGCATAGAGCAGATCTACGGCGCGCCCGGCATCGTGCTCGCCGAATGCTTTGCCGTGTTCCCGCATGCCCTGATGATTCTGCTCACCGCGCTCAGGCTGGCCGACGCCCGCCTGTATGAAGCCGCGAACGCCATGGGCACCAGCGCCAGGCGCAAGTTTTTCACCATCACGCTGCCCGGCGCCAAGTACGGCCTGATCTCGGCGGCGCTGGTCACCTTCACGCTGGTCATCACCGACTTCGGCATTCCCAAGGTCATAGGCGGCAACTTCAACATGCTGGCCACCGATGTCTTCAAGCTGGTCATAGGCCAGCAGGACTTTGCCAAGGGCGCCGTGGTCGCCATCCTGCTGCTGGCGCCCGCCGTGCTGACCTTTGGCGTCGACCACTATGTGAGCCGGCGCCAGACCGCCATGCTGAC
Organism: uncultured Polaromonas sp.; assembly: GCA_964633095.1. Classification (GTDB taxonomy): domain Bacteria; phylum Pseudomonadota; class Gammaproteobacteria; order Burkholderiales; family Burkholderiaceae_C; genus Polaromonas. Next base: position 1,805 of record CAZWDK010000396.1, read on the forward strand.
GGCCCGCGCCGTGCCCTACCGCGCCCAGCCGGCCCGCAAGTACGATAGCGTGATGACGCTGTACTGCTCGCTGATCGCGCTGCTGGTGCTGGCCATGCTGGGCATGGCCGTGTTCGCCTCCTTCGCCAGCTTCTGGCCCTACAACCTCAGCCCCAGCCTGCGCCACTATGTATTGGGCCTGGTGGACGCCGAAGTCGGAGTCGGCTTCGTCAACAGCCTGAAGATGTCGGCCGGCACGGCGCTGTTCGGCACGGCGCTGGTGTTCTTCAGCGCCTACCTGCTGGAAAAAACCAAGGGCATGGACGGCCTGCGCGGCCTGGTGCGCATGCTGGCCATGCTGCCCATGGCCGTGCCCGGCCTGGTGCTGGGTCTGGGCTACATCTTCTTTTTCAACGACCCCGCCAACCCGCTGGGCGGCCTGTACCACACGCTGCCCCTGCTCACGCTGTGCAGCATCGTGCACTTCTACACCACCGGCCACCTGACGGCGGTGACGGCGCTGAAAAGCCTGGACGGCGAATTCGAAGCGGTCAGCGCCTCGCTCAAGGTGCCCTTCTTCAAGACCTTCTGGCGCGTCACCCTGCCGATCTGCACGCCGGCGCTGATCGACATTGCGCGCTACTTCTTCATCAATGCCATGACCACCATCTCGGCCGTGGTGTTTCTGTACTCGCCCGAGACCAAGGTGGCGTCGATCGCGATTTTGAACCTGGACGAAGCCGGTGAAATCGGCGCCGCCGCCGCCATGGCCGTGCTGATCGGCGTGGCCTCGAGCATCGCCACCCTGCTGTTCATGGCCCTGGCCTGGTGGGTGAACCGCAGCAC
>CAZWDK010000397.1:0-2595 GCA_964633095.1 uncultured Polaromonas sp.
TGAATCAGCGCCGCAGGGCCGCGAAGGCCTCGAATTCCCAGCTGCGCATCGCCAGCAGCAAGGTGTAACCCTCCCGGTCCTTGTCGGCCAGCTTCTGGTCGGCCTGGTGCTGCTGGGCAAAGTCTTGCGCCACGCGCTGCATGCGCTCCATGAACGACGGCGCCAGGCTGCGGCTGACGGAGCCGTGCACCAGCAGCAGGCCTTCGCCGCCGCCGTCAAAGCCGCCCGAAAAATAGTCCAGCAAGGCGTTGTCGCGAAAATAGTCCATCACCGGGCCATGCGGCCGCCAGCGGAAGGTCTTGGCCAGCTTGAGCCGGTAGCGGTTCAGGGGCTTGAGCTCGATGATGCCAATGCGGTCCAGCTGCACCAGGTATTTGATGCACTCGGCCTCGGACAGTCGGTAGCGGTCTGTCATCTGCTCCAGCGTCCATTGCGACAGCACACAGATCGCCGCCAGCAGAAGTTTCTTGTCGGCCACCACGGCCTTTTCCTGCGCCTCCGTGAGCTGTGCCAGCAGGGGCTGCGCGTCGGCCACTCGCCGGGCCAGTTCGGCAAAGTCCAGCTTCAGCGCGCGGCAAATGGCATCGATGCGCGACAGCGGCATGTCACCCTTGGCCAGCATGCGCTTGACGCTGGATTCCGCCATGCCCAGCGCTTGCGCCAGGTCGGCGTAGGTCATGCGGGCGGCTTTGAGCTCCTTTTTCAGGAGCAGGACTAAATCGGCGGTGGTGCTCATGGGTATCGATTATCAATACCATGGGCGTAATGCGAATCGACTGTATTGAATTCAACGCCTTTGGCACTGGGCCTTCCTGCACAGTGAAGGTTCATTCACTCGAGAAGACACAAGCATGCAAGACACCGCCCATGACCCTTTGCCCCCGGCGCGGGCACGGCAGGCCGTCCGGCTCGCGTGGCCCCGCGAGTGCGCGCTGCTGCTGGTTGTTGTGTTGATGGTCCTGGCGGCGCTGGCCGGCCCCGCCCTGATGCAGCCTGTGCACTACCATGACTTTGCCGACCAGCGCGCCCTGGGTTTCCTGCCGCATGCGATGGATGTGCTCAGCAATCTGCCGTTTGCGCTCTGGGGTCTGGCCGGGATGGGGGCGCTTGCGCGGGTCATCCGGCTGCGGGCCGTGGGCGGCGCCGCAGCCTGGCTGGCCGGTCTGTTCTTTGGCGGGCTGCTGGTGACGGCCGGGCTTTCCGCGGCTTACCACTGGCAACCGGACAATGCCGGACTGGTCTGGGACCGCGTCGGCATGGTGCTGGTCTTCGCTGGCCTGCTGGGTTTGAGCGCCTTGCAAGGCATCAGCACCCGCGCCGGCCTTGCACTGGCCGCGGCGGTGCTGGTGTTGGGGCCGGCTTGCGTGCAGGTGTGGGCCGTGTCGGGCAATGTGCTGCCTTGGGGGGTGCTGCAATTCGGCGGCCTGGGGCTGATCGTCTGGTTTGCCTGGCTTTCTTCTTTATCGCCGCAGCCCGACGGGGCGGAGCGTTCTGGACGGGCCCTGCCAATCCATTGGACGCTGGTGATTACGCTCTACGCCCTGGCAAAAGTGCTGGAGCAGGGGGATCACCTGGTGTTTGACTGGACGGGGCACCTTGTTTCGGGCCACAGCCTCAAACATGTGGCGGCGAGTTGTGCCGCGTGGCCGGTGGTGGCTGCCTTGATGGCCGTCCGGAGAATCAAGGCAGAATCCAGCTCACCATCCCCAACAGAGCAAGCAACCCAGGCCGCCCATAACCGCTTGCCGCACAACCGCTGAAAAGAGGAGTCACGCATGAGTGTTGATACAGTCACACCGGACAAAGCGGGCCAGGTCTCGCCACCGCCGGCGCACGAGCACCCGAATCAATTCGCGCTCCTGACGCAGCGCCGCTTTGCGCCGTTTTTCTGGACGCAGTTCTCGGGGGCGGCCAATGACAATCTGTTCAAGTTTGCCTTTACCGTGATGGTGACTTACCAGCTCAGCGTGAGCTGGTTTCCGCCTGCATTGGCGGGGCTGGCGATCGGGGCCTTGTTCATCCTGCCCTTTTTGCTGTTCTCGGCGACCAGCGGGCAACTCACGGACAAGTTTGAGAAAACCCGCGTGATCCGCTTTGTCAAAAACCTGGAAGTGCTGATCATGCTGATCGCGGCTGCGGGCTTTCTCAGCGGCAACGCCAATGTCCAGGTGCCGGTGCTCTTGGGCTGTACCTTTTTGATGGGGCTTCATTCCACGTTGTTTGGCCCGGTCAAGTTTGCCTATTTGCCCCAGGCGCTGAACGAGCGCGAGCTGACCGGCGGCAACGGCATGGTGGAGATGGGAACCTTTGTGGCCATTTTGCTCGGCAATATCGTCGGCGGCCTGATGGTGGCGGTGCCCGGCGCGGGGCCGCGCTATGTGGCGCTGTCCTGCGTGTTGCTGGCGCTGGCGGGCCGGGCCGCAGCGCAGTTCATTCCGCTGGCCCCCAGCACCGACCCCGGCCTCAGGATCAACTGGAACCCGGTCAGCGAAACCTGGCGCAACCTCAAGCTCGCCAATGACAACAGGGTGGTCTTTCGCTCCATGCTGGGCATCAGCTGGATGTGGTTTTTTGGCGCGGTCTTTCTCAGCCAGT
>CAZWDK010000398.1:0-2590 GCA_964633095.1 uncultured Polaromonas sp.
TCACCGAAGGCATCGGCTCCAGCCGCGTGACGGCGAACCTGGAGGGCACGCCCATAGACGACGCCGTGCGCATCAACGACCCCGACTGCGTCGCCATGGTCTACCGCCTGCTGCGCGAAGAGGGCCTGTTCGTGGGCGGCTCCACCGGCATCAACGTGGCGGCCGCCGTCTGGCTGGCCCGCCAGATGGGGCCGGGCCACACCATCGTCACCCTGCTGTGCGACCGCGGCGGGCTTTATTCAAGCCGGCTGTTCAATCGCGCCTGGCTGGCGGAAAAGGGATTGGCGCCGCAGTGATGGAGAGAGTCCGGGCCGGATGCCGATGCGCTGACAACATCTCAGCGATCCGAGGCCATTGGCGCCATTGATGAGCAATGGAGATCAGACGCCAATTCCTCATCGCCTATCAAGCCAGGTACTTCTTCAAGGGCTCCCAGTAATTGGCGTGCCAGCCGCTCTCCAGATGCTCGCGCGTGCCCTCCGGAAAGCCGGTATGGTCGAAGATGACCAAGCTGCCCTCACCCTGCGCCTTGAGCGCGAAGCGGGCCAGGGAGTAAACGCCGGCCTCCCAATTGGCCACCCGCCAGGCCTGGACGATGCGCTCGTTCGCAACCAGCTCGACGTTGCGCCCGACGATCATGCCGCCAAAGCATGAAAAGGCGCCGCCGGCCTCGGGGCTGATCTCGGCCGGCGCGCCGCTGAGCGCGCTGAACTGCCTGCCGTCGGTCAGCGCGCCGTAGACGCGCTGCGGGCTGGCGGCGATGAGGATTTCCTGATGAATCACATGAGACATGGCCGACTCCAATCCGGGTCAGAAAACCTGGGGCCCATTCCAAGCAAGCCGGCAGGTTTTGGTTGCTATGATTTTTATAGCCACCAGCGCTTTACCGTCAAGCGCCTGAGCCCTATTTTGCCTCTGTTTTCGCCGAACCCCGTTGCAGTCGCCCCATGCCTGGCCGGGCCGGGCAGCGCATGCCTATGAATCAGTGCATTGCTCGGCGCAAGCGTCGCGAACACAGCCGCGCAGCCAGCGATGCGCCGGATCGGCATGCAGCCGTGGGTGCCAGAGCAAGGACACCGTGATCTCCGGTGTGGCGACCGGAAGCGGAAAGCTGTACATTCCGGCGCGCAGATTTCCGGTATGTCGTTCGGGCACGCTGGCGATCAGGTCGGAGGCCCTGGCCAGCGCCAGTGCGGTCGAAAAGCCACCGACGATGGTGGCGATCTCCCGCTCCAATCCATGGGGGACCAAGGCTTCATCGATCGCCCCCCTGGCGAGCCCCCGCCGCGAGACGCAGATATGCTGGCCGCCCGCATAACGGGCGGGCGTGATCTCGCCCTGGCTCAGCGGGTGCCCCATGCGCACCACGCCCACAAAACGGTCCCGAAACAAGGCCTGCGCACGGACCTCCGGCCCGGTGGTGTTGTCAACCACGCCGGTTTCCAGATCCACAGTCCCGTCGCGAAGTGGCGCGCTGTCTTTGTCGGGCTTCTGCACGAAGCACAGCCGCACGCCAGGGGCTTCCTCGGCTACACGCGCAATGAGGGCCGGCCCGAAGTTCTCCACAAAGCCTTCGCTGGTCCGCAGCGTGAACGTCCGGACCAGCTGTTGCAGCTTGATTTTTTCGGCAGGGCGTAGCACCGCTTCTGCGTCCTGCACGAGCTGGCCGACCCGCTCGCGGAGTTCAATCGCCCGGGGCGTGGGAACGAGACCGCGCCCGGCCCTGACCAGCAGCGGATCGCCCGTCGTCTCGCGCAATCGCGCCAGCGCCCGGCTCATTGCCGACGGGCTAAGCCGCAAGCGTCGGGCTGCGCGCGCAACACTGCCTTCCGCGAGCAACACTTCCAGGGTGACCAGCAAGTTGAGATCGGGTGTAGCCATGCATGGACCATAGCGCAGTTTGGTCGTGACATGGCGTCAAACGCACGAATAAAGTGCAAATGGTGCGCCTTCCGCCATGCCAGGCAAAGGACTACGCTTCAGGCAGCTCCATTCGGGAGCCGCCCTAAAGAGGAGTTCATGTTGAAATCAATCATTGCGGAGCGGGTTGAAGCAGTCGCTGGACGTAAAAGTGGAAGTGGAAGTTCGGAGCGGACACCTTCGGTTCGGTGGGCGCTCGCCAGCCTTTCGCTGTCCATGTTGCTGTCCTCGCTCGGCACCAGCATCGCCAATGTGGGCTTGCCGACCTTGGCACAGGCGTTCAACGCCTCTTTTCAGGAAGTCCAGTGGGTCGTCCTCGCCTATCTCCTCGCCATCACCACCCTGATTGTCAGCGTCGGGCGGCTCGGTGACCTCACCGGCCGAAGGCGGCTGCTGCTGGCCGGAATCTTCCTGTTCACGGTGGCATCAAGCCTGTGCGGCGTCGCGCCCACGCTCTGGCTGCTGATTGCCGCCCGTGCGGCACAGGGCCTGGGAGCTTCCATCATGATGGCCCTCACCATGGCCTTTGTCGGTGAGACGGTTACCAAGGCCAAGACCGGTAGCGCCATGGGCTTGCTCGGAACGATGTCCGCGATTGGCACCGCGCTCGGTCCATCGCTGGGCGGCGTTCTGATCGCCGGACTCGGTTGGCGGGCCATCTTCCTCGTCA
>CAZWDK010000399.1:0-2582 GCA_964633095.1 uncultured Polaromonas sp.
GGGTACTCGCGCTGCATGAAATCCACCAGTGCCTCGCGCACCTTGCAGCGCAAATCCCAGCAGAGGCTGGAATTCGCGGCCGTCACCAGCACCCGCAGCTGCATGCTGCGCTCGCCGGCCTCGACCACCTGCAGCAGGCACAGCCGCTGGTCCCATTCGGGCGCCGCCTCGCAGGTGCGCAGGGCCGCTTGCCGCAGCGGCTCCAGCGGCATGCGGTAGTCCACCCACATGAAGACCGTGCCAATGATTTGCGCGCTGTTGCGCGTCCAGTTCTGGAACGGGTTTTCGATAAACCACTGCAGCGGAATGACCATGCGCCGCTCGTCCCAGATTTTCAGCACCACATAGGTGCCGGTGATTTCTTCCACGCGTCCCCACTCGCCCTGGACGATGAGCACATCATCGATGCGCAGGGGTTGCGCCAGCGCGATCTGCAGCCCGGCAATCAGGTTGCTGAAGACCGGGCGCGCGGCAATGCCGGCCACCAGCCCCGCCACACCGGCCGACGCCAGCAGGCTGGCCCCGAACTGGCGGGCGCCGGGAAAGGTCATCAGCATCAGGGCCAGCCCGGTCAGCAGCACCACAAACATGGCGGTACGCGCCAGCATGCGGGTCTGCGTGTGGATGCGCCGCGCGTTGAGGTTGTCGGCCACATCGACCGGATGCAGGCCGATCACGCCCAGCCCCGCCCCGCGTACCGCGCGCATGCCGGTCCAGGTCAGGGCGGCCAGCAGCAGCAGGCCGTTGGCATGGCGTATGCCGCCGATCAGCGCAAAGGCATCGGGCGCGCCGTGCCACACGGCCTGCAGGGCCATCAGGGGCAGCAGGAACTGGGTGGGGTGGCGGCACTGCTCCGCGACCTTGGCCAGCACCGGCATGGCGCGCGTGAGGCGCAGCACGATGGCCGAACCGATGCGGTGCACCAGCAGCGCCAGCACGACGCTGATGGCGGCGGCCAGCACGATGCGCAGCGACGAGTCGTCGGCCCAGGCGACGAGTTCAGAAAAGCTCATGCCGCCGCCCTGTCAACATGCATCAGCCCTTCGCCACCCGGGGCTTGACCCGGGATGCGGCCAGCTTGGCGTTGCCACGCGCCACCTCGACATCGGCGTCAAAGGCCAGCGCCACGCCCATGCGGCGCTTGACGAAACTCTCGGGCTTGCCGAACAGCCGGATGTCGCTGCGGGGAACGGCCAGGGCCTCGGCCACGCCGTCGAACACGATGCCCTCGGCATCGACGCCGCCGTAAATCACGGCGCTGGCACCCGGGCTCCTGAGCGCGGTGTTGACCGGCAGGCCCAGGATGGCGCGCGCATGCAGCTCGAACTCGTTTTGCCACTGGGTGCACATCGTCACCATGCCGGTGTCATGGGGGCGCGGGCTCACTTCACTGAACCAGACCTCGTCGCCTTTCACAAACAGCTCCACGCCAAACAGGCCCTGGCCGCCCAGGTCGTCCGTCACGGCCTTGGCGATGGCGCGGCTTTTCTGCAGTGCCGCCTCGCGCATGGGATGCGGCTGCCAGCTTTCCACATAGTCGCCACCGACCTGGACATGGCCTATGGGCTCGCAAAAATGCGTTTCGACCTGGCCATCGGCCCCCAGCGCCCGCACGGTGAGCAGCGTGATCTCGTAGTCAAAGTCGACAAAGCCTTCCACGATGATGCGGCCGGGGCCCACGCGGCCGCCGGCCATGGCATGGTCCCAGGCGGTTTTGACATCGGCCGGGCCGGCGATTTTGCTCTGGCCCTTGCCCGATGAACTCATGACCGGCTTGACGATGCAGGGGTAGCCGATTTTGCTGTCGATGGCCGCCTGCAGCTGCGCCAGCGAATCGCAGAACATATAGGGGCTGGTCGGCAGGCCCAGCGTTTCCGCCGCCAGACGCCGTATGCCTTCGCGGTCCATGGTCAGGCGCGCGGCGCGCGCCGTCGGAATCACGCGCACCACGCCGGCCGCCTCCAACTCCTCCAGCATGGGCGTGGCGATGGCCTCGATTTCGGGCACCACCAGCTGTGGCCTTTCCTTTTCAATCAGGCTTTTAAGCTGCGCCGGGTCGCTCATGGTGATGGTGCGCGCATGGTGCGCCAGCTGCTGGCCGGGCGCGTTCTCGTAGCGGTCGACGGCCGTGGTTTCCACGCCCAGGCGCTGCAGCGCAATCAGCACCTCCTTGCCCAGCTCGCCCGAGCCGAGCAGCATGACTTTGGTTGCGTGGGGGGATAAGGGGGTGCCGAATGAGGTCATGAGGTATGCAGAAAGTAGAAGGTCAAGGGTCAGGACGCAGGCGCGCCACAAGGTCCGGCCGCCCGCAGAAGCCACTTTACTTCACCCGCCCTGAGATCGCTCCTCGCGCTTAGCCCTACCCTGCACCGGTGTACGTCCGATGGATGACAATCGTTCTCATTTAAAACGCTCTCTTCAAAAGGCTCCCTGTGACCCCAACGCCAGCCGCCCCTCTGTCCAGCCAGGATTCTGCCGCCAGCCCTGCGCCTGCGCGCAAACGCCGGCCGCCACGGCGCGTTGAGGTCAGCCCCAGCCAGATCGTGGGCCGGGGTTACTGGAAGCTGGACGTGGTCAACCAC
>CAZWDK010000400.1:0-2581 GCA_964633095.1 uncultured Polaromonas sp.
GACATGGGCGTGGTGTTCGGCCTGGCCGACAAGATTGCGGTGGTGGTGTACGGCGAAGTCATTGCCTATGACACGCCTGATGCGGTGCGGGCCGATCAGCGGGTTCAGGAGGCTTACCTCGGTTCGTCAGTAGCCGTTGCGCAGGCGGGAGGCCATTGATGCTGCAGATTCAAGACCTCCACGCCTTTTACGGCAAAAGCCATGTGCTGCACGGTGTCTCGTTTGACGTCCAGCCGGGTGAAATTGTGGCTCTGCTGGGGCGCAATGGCTCGGGCCGCTCCACCACGGCCAAGGCCATCATGGGCCTGGTCGATTGCCAGGGTTCCATCAGATGGAAGGGCGGTGAAACGGTAGGAAAAAAGGCCTACCAGATTGCCCATCTCGGCATTGGCTATGTGCCTGAGAACCGCGATATTTTCCCCAAGTTGACGGTGCACCAAAACCTGCTGCTGGGACAAAAGGGCTCGGGAAAGAAATCGCGTTGGACCTTCAAGGACATGTACGCCATGTTTCCGCGCTTGCTGGAGCGCCAGCACACCGAGGCAGGCGTGTTGTCCGGCGGGGAGCAGCAAATGCTCACGCTGTGCCGCAGCCTGATGGGCGACCCTGACCTGATCATCATTGACGAGCCGACCGAAGGCCTTGCGCCAAAAATTGTCGAGCTGGTGGGGCAGTACCTGCAAACGCTCAAGAGCAAGGGCATCTCCGTGCTGCTGATCGAGCAAAAACTCACCATTGCCATGGCCATTTCCGACCGGGCGCTGGTGATGGGCCACGGCAGCATCGTGTTTCAGGGCACACCCGACAGTCTGCGGGCCGATGCCTACACCCGAAAAGAGTGGCTCGAGGTGTAAAAAGGCGTGGGCTTGTCACCGCTGGGACAAACGGGCGCAGATTGCACTTGTGTCTTTATCAAGACTCTCTACAATCAGAAAAAGAACGGTCGTACTATTTCTGCCGGCGGATGCACACTCATGCATCCCGGGTCGAGACAACTGAAACTTCAAACCTGAACCATCAAGGAAAGAGCCACCTCAATGACAACCCATTACGAAGTCCACGGTACGGTAGCCGTCATCACCCTGAACAATCCGCCCGTCAATGGCCTGGGCCATGCCACCCGCCTGAGCCTGACCGACAACCTGCAAAAAGCCAATGCAGACGCAGGCGTCAAGTCCATCGTGATTACCGGCGCGGGCAAGGCCTTCTCGGGCGGAGCCGACATCAGGGAATTCGGCTCGCCCAAGGCGCTGTTAGAGCCCAATTTGCACAGCGTGATCAGCGCCATTGAAAACTCCGTCAAGCCCGTCGTGGCGGCCATTCACTCCGTCTGCATGGGCGGTGGCCTGGAGCTGGCGCTGGGTTGCCACTACCGCATTGCGGCACCCGGTTGCAGCGTGGCGCTGCCCGAGGTCAAGCTCGGCTTGCTGCCGGGCGCAGGCGGCACTCAGCGCCTGCCTCGCGCGGTGGGGGTGGAGGTGGCACTGAACATGATCGTCAGCGGCGAGCCCGTCAAGAGCGAGCAGCTGGCGCAGATTCCCGGCCAGAAACTGTTTGACAGGCTGGCCCAGTCGCCCGAGTCGCTGGCCGAAGAAGCGCTGGCATTGGCCCAGTCGATTGCCGACACGCGGCCGCTGCCGCTGGTGCGCCACCTGCCTTGCAAGCACCGCAATGGCGATGCCTATTTCCAGTTTGCCCGCAACATGGTCAAGGGCATGTCGAAAAACTTCCCGGCGCCGCTCAAATGCGTGGATGCCGTGGAGGCCGCGACCAAGCGCAAATTCGAAGACGGCCTGCTGTTTGAGCGCGAGCTGTTCATCAACCTGATGTGGACCCCTGAAAGCCGCGCGCTGCGCCATATCTTCATGGCCGAGCGGGCCGCCTCCAAGATTCCGGACGTGCCGGAAGACACGCCAAAACGCGAGATCAAGTCGATTGCCGTGATCGGTGCGGGCACCATGGGCGGCGGCATCTCCATGAATTTCCTCAACGCCGGCATTCCCGTCAAGATGCTGGAGATGAAGCAGGAAGCGCTGGACCGCGGCATTGCCACCATCCGCAAGAACTATGAAGCCCAGGTCAAAAAGGGCAAGCTCAAACAGGACAAGTATGAGCAGCGCATGAGCCTGCTCAGCACCACGCTGAGCTACGACGACCTCAAGGACGCGGACATGGTGATCGAGGCGGTGTTCGAGGAAATGGGCGTCAAGGAGAAGGTCTTCAAGGAACTGGACCGGGTGATGAAGCCGGGCGCCATTCTGGCGTCCAACACCTCCACGCTGGACATGAACAGGATCGCCGGCTTCACCCAGCGCCCGCAGGACGTGATCGGCACCCACTTTTTCAGCCCGGCCAACGTGATGAAGCTGCTGGAAGTGGTGCGCGCCGAGAAAACCGCCAAGGATGTGCTGGCGACCGTGATGGCGCTCGGCAAAAAGATCCGCAAGACCTCCGTGGTGTCTGGCGTGTGCGACGGCTTCATCGGCAACCGCATGATCGAGCAGTACAGCCGCCAGGCCGGCTTCCTGCTGGAAGAGGGCGCCACGCCTGAGCAGGTCGACAAGGCAGTCGAGAGGTTCGG
>CAZWDK010000401.1:0-2572 GCA_964633095.1 uncultured Polaromonas sp.
CACCATGGCCAAGTACGGGCTCGACTACGCCGCGCTGAGCGCCGTCAACCCGCGCATCATTTACGTGAGCCACAAGGGCTTTTTGCCCGGCCCCTATGACCACCGCACGGCGCTCGACGAGGTCGTGCAGATGATGGGCGGCCTGGCCTACATGACCGGCCGGCCCGGGGACCCGCTGCGCGCCGGCACCAGTGTCAATGACATCATGGGCGGGATGTTTGGCGCCATTGGGGCGCTGGGCGCGCTGATCCAGCGCGGCATCAGCGGCAAGGGCATGGAAGTGCAGGCTGCGCTGTTCGAAAACAATGTGTTCCTGGTCGGCCAGCACATGCTGCAATACGCCATCACCGGCCAGCCGGCCGCTCCCATGCCCGATCGCATTTCGGCCTGGGCGGTGTACGACGTGTTCACGGTGAAGGATGGCGAGCAGATCTTCCTGGCGGCAGTCAGTGATGCGCAATGGGCCACTTTTTGTGATGCGTTGGGTTTTGCCGACCTCAAGGCCGACCCGCGCTACACCACCAACAACGAGCGCGTCACCCAGCGTCCCACCCTGCTGCCCCTGCTGCGTGAACGCCTGGCAACACGCAGCGCCGCAGAACTCGCGGCGCTGTTCGAAAAAGTGGGCCTGCCGTTTGCGCCCATCCGCAAGCCCGAAGAGCTGTACGACGATGAACACCTGCTGGCGACGGGGGGCCTGGCCGACATCACGCTGCCCGATGGCGAGCGCGCCGGCAAAACCGCGAAAACCACGCTGTGCCCCTTCACCATGGACGGCCAGCGCCTGGGCGTGCGGCTCAATCCCCCCACGCTGGGCGAGCACACGCGGGAACTGCTCACCGGGCTGGGCTACGCCGTCGGCGAAATCGAGCATTTGCACCGGCAGGCGGCCGTGAGCTGAACCGCCTTGACGATTTCAACGACTCATCACCAACGGAGACAAACATGACAACACCAACGACACCCCTCACCCAGGCTGGTCGCCGGCAAGCCCTGCGCGGCCTGGGCGCCCTGCTTCTGGGCAGCGGCTTCATCGGCACGCCGCTGGCCGTGCTGGCGCAAACGGCGGACCGGGCCGTGCGCTTCATCCTGCCGGTGGGTGCCGGCTCGGGCGTCGACACCATTGTTCGCGCCGCCGGCGCCGCGCTGGGCAAGACGCTGGGGCGCCCGGTCGTCGTTGAAAACCAGCCCGGCGCCGGCGGCATTGTCGGCACGGCGGCCCTGGTCAAGTCGGCGCCCGACGGCATGACGCTGAGCGTGGTGTCCAACAACCATGTGGTCTACCCCAGCGTCTACAAGTCACTGCCGTTCGACCCGATTGCCGACATCACCCCGATATGCGTGCTCGGCAGCACGCCCTTCGTGCTGGTGGTCAATCCGCTCCGCTTGCCGGCCAGCAACGTCAAGGAGCTGGTGGCGCTGCTCAAGGCCAAACCCGACGCCTACAACTACGCCTCATCCGGCAACGGCACCATCCTGCATCTGGCCGCCGAAATGTTTATGGAAGAGGCGCAGGTCAAGGCCAAACACATCCCCTACAAGGGGGTGGGCCCCATGATCGCCGACCTGATTGGCGGACAGGTGGACCTGGGCGTGCTGGCGCTGCCCGCAATTCAGGCGCATCTCAAAAGCGGCGCCCTGCGCGCCATTGGCGTGGGCGGCAGCAGTCGCGTAGCTGCGGCCCCCGACATTCCCACCATCGCCGAACAGGGCCTGCCCAACTACAACATCGAAGGCTGGTTTGCCGTGGTGGGCCCGGCCAAGCTGCCGGCCGCCGAGGTCAAGCGCATTCAGGCCGCAGTGACTGCCGCCTATGCCACGCCGGAAGTGAAAGAAATCATGGTGAAACAGGGCAACACCATCAACCCGAGCAGCCCGGAGGTGGCTGCCCAGTTTTTCCGCAGCGAGCTCGCCAAGTACGCCAAGCTGGTGAAAAAGGCCGGTGTTGAACTGCAGTGATGCCGCTGCCCGGACGACAAACGCTATCATTTCAATAGCTGTTTACACCCATTGGACATGGGCTGGAAGGCGATTTGACTGTTGAATCAGCGCAGTCGGCCTTACGCCGGCCCGGGCTACAGCTTGGCGATCAACACCTCGGTCGACTTGACCAGCGCCACCACCTCGCTGCCGATGGCCAGCTCCAGCTGGTCGACCGAGCGCGTGGCGATGACGGAGGTGACGATGCCCCAGGGCGTTTCGACATCGATTTCGGAGACCACGTCGCCGCGGATGATTTCCTTGACTTTGCCGCGGAACTGGTTGCGGACGCTGATGGCTTGGATGGACATGAATAAACTCCTTCAGGCTAAAAAATGCTATGAAATGAATCGCTAGCTTCGCCCGCACTCATTTGGCCACATGCATTTTTGACGCATCAAACGGCCCAGCGCAAGCCATGGGCGGGTGAGCCGGGCCAGGCCGGCTCGCTCGGTGAAAAGTCTTGGCGGGGCTGCTGCAGCATGCGGTCCAGGATCTTCTTTTCGAGCACACCAAACTGCGGATTGCTGCGCTCGCGCGGGCGGGCCAAAGGGATGCGCTCGTCCAGCGCAATGCGGCCGTCCTCGATCAG
>CAZWDK010000402.1:0-2547 GCA_964633095.1 uncultured Polaromonas sp.
TTGGCCTGCAGAATCGGGCCGAACGGCCCTTCCACCGACATGCCGCCCAGATGGACAATGGCATCGACGCCCCTGACCATCTCATGGACCGCCGCAGCATCGGCCAGGTCGGCCAACACCACTTCCTCACCCGCGGCGGCCTCGCCAAAGGCCTGCACATCGGACAGGCGCAGCACCGCGCAATTGGCCTTTAGCCGCTCACGCAGGGCCTTGCCCAAGCCGCCCGCGGCGCCGGTCAACAGCAGTTTTTCATGAACTTTGATCGTCATCTGGTCGTGATCTCTTGCATCTTGGGCCCGGTGTTGCAAGCAATCACTGGACTTTTGTTTGAACTTTGCTAAAGTGACTTCATTAGCGCATCAGTCATACGTTGTCTGATGACTCAGGATTCTCCCCGTCACCTGTTTAGCTTGTCAATGGTTTTTTAATGGACTCAAGGAAAACCCCTAGCCGCCTCGATGCGACCCCGCCCCCTGCCCCGCAGGAGGAGCGGCCGCTGCGCGCGCGCCGCCCGCGCGGACTGGTCGGCGAAATCGTCGAAAGCCTGGCCGCCAGCATCCGCGAAGGGCAGCTGCAGCCCGGTGCCAAGCTGCCCACCGAGGCCGAAATCATGGCGCGCTTTGATGTCAGCCGCACGGTGGTTCGCGAGTCGCTGTCCAGGCTGCAGGCCTCCGGGCTGGTCGAAACCCGACACGGCATTGGCACTTTTGTGTTGCCGCCGCAAGTGGCCGGCAACTTCAGGATCACCGCCGAAGACTTTGCCACCGTGGCCGACGTCATCTCGGTGCTGGAGCTGCGCATCAGCCTTGAAACCGAGGCTGCCGGCCTGGCCGCCCAGAGGAGAAGCGCAGAAAACCTGCTGGCCATGGAAAACGCCTTGCGCGCCTTTCACGACTCCATCAGCCAGGACTCCGACGCCGTGCCACCCGACTTCCAGTTCCATATGGAAGTCGCCCGCGCCACCGGCAACCGGCATTTTGCCGACCTGATGACCTACCTGGGCACCATGATCATTCCGCGCACCCGCCTGAACACGGCGCTCAGCGCACCCGAGGGCCGGCTCAACTACCTGCAGCGCGTCAACGCCGAGCACGAAAGCATCTACCTCGCCATCCGCAACCAGGACACCGAGGCCGCACGCGCGGCTATGCGAACCCATCTTTCCAACAGCCGGGAACGCCTGCGCCGGGGCAACAATGCACACACCATGCAGCCGCTGGACGCCCCGACGAGCCCGCTCCCGCTCACGCCCCCGGGGACAAGCACGCTTGCATGAAGCACAAGCAGGTTGTACGATAACAGACAAATAAATCATCGACCCCGTACAACCCGGCATGACCGCATCCAACCCCGCCTCCAACGCCTGCGCACCGACCCCCTTCCCGAACGCCCCGCATCACCGCCTTGAGGGGGCGCTGGCCAGGTTCACCCATGCGGCGGCGCCCTGCATGGCGCGCTGAACAAGCGCTTTCCGGGGGTAGCTTGGCGCCCTCATGACTGCAAACCCCAACGACAACCAGGAGACAACATGAAACGCCGCTCCCTCATCCGCTCCGCCCTCGCCTCTGCCGCCGCAACTGCCGCTGGCGCACTGGCGCCTCCTGCCTGGGCCCAGGACAAATGGCCCAGCAAGCCCGTGAACTACATCGTGCCCTTTCCGGCCGGCGGCACGACGGACATCCTGGCGCGGCTGATAGGGCAGAAGCTGGGGCCGGTGCTGGGCACCACCATCGTGGTCGACAACCGGGGCGGCGCCGGCGGCAGCCTGGGTTCCGAGCTCGCGTCGCGCGCGCCCGCCGATGGCTACACCCTGCTGGGCGGCACCATCAGCTCGCATGCCATCAATGTCAGCCTCTATCCCAAGCTGGGCTACGACCCGGTCAAGTCGTTTTCGCCGGTGGCGCTGATCGGTACCAACCCCGTCGTACTGGTGGTCGGCCAGAACAGCCCCTACAAGACCCTGCAGGATGTGCTGGCCGCCGCCAAGGCCAAACCCAAAATCATTTCCTCGGCCTCCGCCGGCAGCGGCACCTCGCAGCATCTGGCGCTGGAACTGCTGGGCTTCAAATCCGGCACGCAGTTCATCCACGTGCCCTACAAGGGCAGCGGCCCGGCCATTCAGGATGTGATTGGCGGCCAGGTCGACATGATGTTTGACACCACCGTGGTGGCAGGCCCGCACATCCAGAGCGGCAAGGTGCGCGCACTGGCCGTCACTTCCGCCAAGCGGCTGGAGTCGCTGCCCAACGTGCCCACCGTGGCCGAATCGGGCGTTCCCGGCTTTGAAGTCCTGTCGTGGCAAGCCGTTTTTGTGCCCGCCGGCACGCCCAAACCCATCATTGACAGGCTGCACGGCGAGATTGTGAAAATCCTGCAGCAGCCCGAGATGCTGGAGCGACTGAAAACGCTGGGCATGCAGCCGTCCACCATGGCGCTGGATCAGTTTGCAGCCTTTCAGAAGGCCGAAGTCGAAAAATGGGCCCAGGTGATCAAGGCGGCCAACGTCAGGCTCGAGTAAATGCCAAGCGCATCGGGTCAGCGGCTGCG
>CAZWDK010000403.1:0-2531 GCA_964633095.1 uncultured Polaromonas sp.
CGGCCACCGGCGTGGATCTGGGCCTTGACCACCCAGACCGGGCCGCCGAGCTTCTGTGCGGCTTCGACCGCTTCCTGCACCGTGAACGCAGGAATACCGCGTGGCACAGGCACACCAAAATTGCGCAAGATTTCCTTGCCTTGGTACTCGTGAATTTTCATGGAAAACCTTCAGAATTCAGTAAAAGAGGGGTGCAACAGGAATTGGCAAAGACTGTTGGGAATACGAAACAGGCTTCAAAACACCATGTTAGCGGTCACTGCAGGCAGCAGGATAGGACTGTATCATGTTGCGGCGCACAATCCTTCTGCGGTTCTTGCGTAGCAAATTGCCCTCTGTTGCGGGCTTGTCGCCATCCATTGACACCGCTTGCTCCACCGAAAGTTCTTATGCCCAAAGTTTTTATTGACGGAGAAGCCGGCACCACGGGCCTGCAAATCCGCGAACGGCTGCAGGCCATGCCGCAGATCGAGCTGGTCAGCATCGCGCCCGAGCTGCGCAAGGATGCGGCCGCCAAGCGTGCGCTGATGGCGCAGGTGGACCTGGTGATGCTGTGCCTGCACGACGACGCGGCGCGTGAATCGGTGGCCATGATTGACTCGCTCACGGGCAAAAAGCCCAAGCTCATCGACGCCTCGACCGCGCACCGCACGGCGCCGGGCTGGGTCTTCGGCTTTCCCGAACTGGCCGCCGGCCAGCGCGAGGCCGTCATGGCGGCCGAGCGCGTGGCCAACCCCGGCTGCTACGCCACCGGCGCGATTGCGCTGATCCGTCCGCTGGTCGATGCCGGCCTGCTTCCGGCCGACTTCCCGCTCAGCCTGCCGTCCGTCAGCGGTTACTCCGGCGGCGGCCGCCAGATGATAGAGGCCTACGAGGCCGGCACCGCCCCCGCATTCGAGCTCTACGGCCTGCGCCTGGAGCACAAGCACCTGCCCGAAATCATGAAATACACCGGCCTGTCACGCCGCCCGGTGTTCATTCCCTCGGTCGGCAACTTCATCCAGGGCATGCTGGTGCAACTGCCGCTGCACCTGGACCTGCTGCCCGGCCAGCCGACGGCCGCGCAGCTGCAGCAGGTGCTGGCCCGCCATTACGCCGGCAGCGAATGGGTGACGGTGGAGGCCGCGCCCGAGTCCGGCAAGCTGGATGCGCTGGCGCTCAAGGACAGCAACAAGATGGAGCTGCGCGTGTTTGGCAACGACAGCTACCGCCATGCCGTGCTGGTGGCGCGGCTGGACAACCTGGGCAAGGGTGCCTCCGGTGCCGCGGTGCAGAACCTGAGGCTGATGCTCGGGATATAGCCCCCACGCTCCCCACTGCGTGTGGTCGCTGCCCCCCCGAGGGGGCGCTGCGCCTGCGGCCCGGCTAAGCCGGTTCCGCGGCCCCTGCTGGAGTGGGCGGCGCTGCGCTAGCCCGTTCTTTCTGCTTGCGGTCATCCCGCAGCTGCTATGAATTTAAGAGCTGCTTACGCTCGTATTCATTGGCCTGAAGGCACATTTCGCTCCCAACCAGCCTTCGATAGTGCCCTCAGCCCTCAGTCCTCGTCCGCCTGCGACACCACGCGGCGTATCACCTCGCCGCCAAACCCGCGTGCCGCCAGAAAGCGCATCTGCCTGGCGCGCCCGGCCGCATCCGGCGCCGGGCCGTCGAACTTCTTGCGCCAGACCGCGCGGGCACGCTCCAGCTCGCTCGCCTTGAGGCCGTCCATGGCCTCGGCCAGCGCATCGGCGCCCAGCCCCTTGCCCTGCAGCTCATGCTTGATGCGCGCCGCGCCATAACGGGCGGCGCGCCGGTTGAGCACCGACTCGACCACGCGCGTCTCGCTGATGAAGTCCTTGGCCTGCAGCTCGTCGAGCAGCTGCGCCAGCTGGCCCGGCGTTTCCTCATGCGCGGCCAGCTTGCGCTCCAGCTCGGCGCGCGAATGCTCGCGCGCGGCCAGCAAGCGCAGGGCGCGGCCCTTGAGCGAGAGCTTGAGGCCCGCCCGGGCGGCGGGTTGGGTCGTGGTCATGGAGCGATGCCGGCAGGGTAGCGGCGCCCAGTCGCTATTGTTTTGATAGCTGGCTGCGCCCATGATTCCTGGGCCAGCGCCTGATTAGACATATAGCACCCGGTTAAGCGGCGGCCTTGGCGGGTTTGTCGGCCTTCTCGGCCTTGGCCGCCTTGCCCGACTTCTCGTCCACCTCGGCGGCGGCGGGCATGGCGACCAGCGGAATGCCCAGCGACTCGCGCACCTTGTTCTCGATCTCGATCGCGAGCTCGGGGTTCTCCTTGAGGAATTCACGCGAGTTGTCGCGGCCCTGGCCGATTTTTTCGCCGTTGAAGGCATACCAGGCACCGGCTTTTTCCACGATATGGCCGGCCACGCCCAGGTCCAGCACCTCGCCCAGGCGGCTGATGCCCTCGCCGTAGAGAATGTCGAACTCTGCCGTCTTGAACGGCGAGGCCACCTTGTTCTTCACCACCTTGACGCGGGTTTCGTTGCCGATGACCTCTTCGCCCTTTTTGATGGAGCCGATGCGGCGGATGTCCAG
>CAZWDK010000404.1:0-2520 GCA_964633095.1 uncultured Polaromonas sp.
CGATGCGGCCCGAGAACGCGCTGGAGCCCTTGCGGTTGAAGTCGCCCTCCAGCCCATGGCCAATCGCTTCATGCAGCAAAATGCCGGGCCAGCCCGAGCCCAGCACCACGGTCATCTCGCCGGCCGGCGCCGGGCGTGCGTCCAGATTGGTCAGCGCGGCCTTCACCGCGTCGTCGACATACTGGCCAATCTGCGCATCGTCAAAATAAGCCAGGCCAAAACGGCCGCCGCCGCCGCCCGAGCCGACCTCGCGCCGGCCTTTTTGCTCGGCAATCACGGTCACGCTCAGGCGCACCAGCGGACGCACATCGGCGGCCAGCGTACCGTCGGCGCGCGCCACCATGACCACGTCGTATTCACTGGCGAGACCGGCCATCACCTGCACGATGCGCGGGTCCTTGGCCTTGGCGAACTTTTCCACTTTTTCCAGCAGCTTGACCTTGGCCGTGCTGTCCAGCGTGGCGATCGGGTCCAGGTCGTTGTAGAGCGAGCGGCTGCTGGCGATCTTGCGGCCGGGCGTTTTGACGCGGCCGGCCTTGGCGGCCGCCGAGATGCTGCGCACGGTGCGCGCGGCGTCCAGCAGCGAGGCTTCGGAAATGTCGTCGGAATAGGCGAAGGCGGTTTTTTCACCGCTGACGGCACGCACGCCCACGCCCTGGTCGATGCTGAAGGAGCCGGTTTTGACGATGCCCTCTTCCAGGCTCCAGCCTTCGCTGCGGGTGTACTGGAAATACAGATCCGCATCGTCCACGCCGTAGGCGGTGATTTCCCCGAGGGCGCGGCTCAGATGCGCCTCCGTCAGGCCGAACGGCGCCAGCAGCAGGTTCTGGGCAATGGCCAGGCGCCCGGAGGTGGACGCGGCCGTGGGACGGGCCTGCGATGAAACCGTGGACTGGTTGAGGGCCGTTGCGGAGGAAGAGCGAAGTGAGGTCATGCGGTCATTGTAGGCAGTCTGCCCCCAGAACGTGGCCGCCCGGCAACAGCGCCTCAGGGCCACAAGGTCTTGCCGGCCCCTGGCGCGCAGGGTCCGGCGCAGCGAATCAGGTGTTGTCGGTGATGCTGGCGCCCGGCGCATTGGTTTTGCAGGACTCGATGCCGGCATCGCGGGCGGCGGTGCTGGAATACATCTGGCTGCTGCCTATGAGCTGCCCGTTGCCGGCCAGCAGCGATAAGAAATATTTGTCGTTTTTGGATTTGTTCAGCTCAAATTTACCGGCCATGACAATGCCCCCTTGGTGTTGATGCGTCGGATTGGCGCAAGTGACAGACAGGGTTGCAACCTGTTAGGGCGGGCCAGCGCAAGGCGTCGGCGGCGCGCCTATGCAAAAAAAGCGACATCTCTTGCCACCGCCTTGGACCCGGGGCACGGCCGGCCGCCGGGGCGCTGCGCCCTGAGCCCTAGCTTTGCACCAGCCGCTTGGCCTTGGCAATCGACATCAAGATGCCGACCGCCAGCCCCAGCGTCACCATGGCGGTGCCGCCGTAGCTGATGAAGGGCAGCGGCACGCCCACCACCGGCAAAATGCCGCTGACCATGCCCATGTTGACGAAGGCGTAGGTGAAAAAAATCATCGTGACCGCGCCGGCCAGCAAGCGCGAAAACAGCGTGGGCGCTTCCAGCGCAATCGCCAGGCCGCGCAGAATCAAAAAGATGAAGCCGGCGATCAGCATCAGGTTGCCGGCCAGGCCGAACTCTTCGGAATAGGCCGCAAAAATAAAGTCGGTGGTGCGCTCGGGAATGAACTCCAGGTGCGTCTGCGTGCCGGCCATGAAACCCTTGCCGAACACGCCGCCCGAGCCAATCGCGATCATGCCCTGGATGATGTGAAAGCCCTTGCCCAGCGGGTCGCGCGTGGGATCCAGCAGGGTGCAGATGCGCTGCTGCTGGTAGTCGTGCAGGATGGGCCAGCGCATGCCGTCGGCGCACAGCCGCGGCTCGAACCACACCACCAGAAAAACCCCCACCAAGCCCAGCAGCACCGGCGGAACAATCAGCTTCCAGCTCAGGCCGGCAAAAAAGATCACCGCCAGCCCCGCCGCCAGCACCAGCAGCGAGGTGCCCAGGTCGGGCTGCTTCATGATCAGGCCGACCGGCAGCACCAGCAGCGCACCGGCGGCCAGAAAGTCCAGCGGCCGCAACTGCCCTTCACGCTTCTGGAACCACCAGGCCAGCATCAGCGGCATCGCAATTTTCAGGATTTCGCTGGGCTGGATCACCACCCCGACATTGAGCCATCGCCGCGCGCCTTTTTTGGTGATGCCGAAGATGGCCACCGCAATCAACAGCGCCACCCCGAGGGTGTAGAGCGGCACGGCAAAAGCCATCAGGCGCTGCGGCGGAATCTGCGCCACCACAAACATGATGGCCCCGGCGATCAGCATGTTGCGGCCATGGTCCACAAAACGGCTGCCATGGTCGTAGCCCGAGGAATACATGATCAACAGGCCGGCGCAGGCCAGCAGAAACACCGCAAAGGCCAGCAGCCCGTCAAAGCCCTGCAGCAGGGGAAGGGTGCGCTG
>CAZWDK010000405.1:0-2507 GCA_964633095.1 uncultured Polaromonas sp.
GCAGCGTCGCCGCCCGGCCTCCGGTGGAGAATGCGGCCCGCTGAGACGGCGGCCTGAATGGCCTCTTTTGCAGCAAGCGCTCAAGGCACTTGCTGCAACCATTGCGCAATCTCTTCAATCGCGGCGTCGGTCGCCGCCGTCAGCGCGATCACCCCGCCGGCGACGTCGGCGCTGGGCGCCGGGCGCCGCACCGCGATGTTGCGCTGGGCCAGCAGTTTTTCGCCGCCGGGCGTGCTTTCCACCAGGGTGGCGCGCAGCCGGAGCAGGCCGACGCTGCTGTCGGGTGACTCGAACAGCTGGCTGAACTCCTCCAGCTCCAGCTGCAGCACCCTGGGCAAGGCGCCGTGGTTGGCGCCGCGGTTCAGGGCCGGGCCTTCCCCGGCAATCAGCACCGGACGGCTGTGGCTGAGCGTCTCGCGCAAGCGCTGGCGCAGCAGTTGCGCCGGCGGCATGCTCCAGCGCCCCTGCGAATAAGGCCGCAGCTGCTGCGCATTGGCGTAGGCCAGCCGGTACAGCACCGCCTCGTGGTCCAGCGCGCCGCCATGGGTCGAAATCTCGGCCAGCGCCAGCGCCGGCAAGGCGGCCTGCCGCGTCGTGGCCGGCGTGCTCAGGGGGCCTGGGCCAAAGTCGTACATGGCGGCGCGCACCGGCTTCTCGGGCAGCGCCGAGCAGCCCAGCAGCAGCGCCGCCCCAAACACCAGGCAAAACAGGGTTACAGCCCTTTCAGGATGGGCGCTAGCAGCTACTGTATTGATAGCAATTTCGGCATGGCTCATGGGCGTGCTCCGGGAACGGCAAAGCCGGGCTCGCCCGGGCCGGGTGGCGGCCGGCCATTGCCAAAAATCAGGGACTGCGGGTTGTCATCCACCGCGCTGACGGTGCGCCGCAGCTGGCGCATGGTGCGCGCGGTTTCATCGGCCACCTCGCCCAGCTTGGGCAAGGTGGCGGCGCTAAAGCCTTCCACGCTGGCCGCCAGGGCGGTGCTGCCTTCGGAGAGCTTGTCGAGCGGCCCGCCTTTTTCGTTCAGCCGGCGTGCGGTGTTGCCGACCTCGTCGGTCGCGGTCTTGACGGAATTCAGGGTGGTGCTGGCATCCCGCGACAGGCGCGGCAAGGTGGCCACGGTCGGCTCCAGGTTTTTGGCGATGCGGTTGAGGCTGCCGGCGGCTTCCCCGAGCTGGCCGACGGCGCTGCTGACGGCCCGCTGGTTTTCCTCGGACAGCAGCTTGTTCAGGCGAATGCTGGCCTGTTCGACCTCGGTGAAGATGACATCGCTCTGCCTGAGCAGCTTGTCGAGGCCGCCGGGTTTCAGCCGAATGCGCGGCGGGTCGCCGTCGTTGGGCGGCAGCCGCTCGGTGGATTCGCCCTCGTCGTCGAGCTGGATAAAGCCCAGCCCGGTGACACCTTGCGAGGCCACGATGGCATAGGTGGACTTGGTCATGGGGGCGCTGCGGTCGACTGAAATGCGCACCAGCACATTGCCCTTGATCTTGTTGTCGAAACCGATCAGCTCGACCTTGCCGACCGGCACGCCGCGGTAGCGCACCACCGACTGCGGCTGCAGGCCCGAGATGGTGTCATTGGTGCTCATTTCATAGAGATGGCGTTCGGTATCGTCGTGTGTCAGCCAGATCGCCAGCAGCGCCAGCAAGGCGGTCACCGCCAGCACAAAGGCACCGGCGGCCATGGCATGGGCTTTGTTTTCCATTGGACAACCTTTCTAAACAGTTGAAGGGGGTTCGTGCAGCAGCGCCATCGCGCGCCGCCCTCGCTCCCCGAGGAAAAATTCCTGAATGAAGGGATGCGAAAACGCCACCACCTCCTTGGGCGCGGCGTTGATGATGACTTTTTGTTCGGCCAGCACGGCAATGCGGCTGCTGAGTTCAAACAGGGTGTCCAGGTCGTGCGTCACCATCACCACGGTCAGGCACATGCTTTTGTGCAGCGAGCGCAGCAGGGCGCAAAAGCTGTCGGAGCTGTCCGGGTCCAGCCCGGCCGTCGGCTCGTCGAGCAGCAGCAGCGGCGGGTCCATGATGAGGGCGCGCGCCAGCGCCACCCGCTTGACCATGCCGCCCGACAGGTCGCTGGGCATCTTGTCGGCCGCATCGGGCGTCAGGCCCACCATCTGCAGCTTGACCATGGCGGCCTGGCGCACCAGCGCGGCCGGCAGGCTGCCCTGCTCGCGCAGCGGAAAGGCGATGTTTTCCAGCACCGTGAAGGCCGAGAACAGGGCGCCCTGCTGAAACAGCATGCCGACGCGGCTGGCCGCACCGCGCTTGCCGAGTTCGGCCGCCGGCTTGCCCAGCACGCTGATCTCGCCCTGGCTCGGATGTTCCAGCCCCAGCATCTGGCGCAGCAACACGGTCTTGCCGGTGCCCGAGCCGCCCACCAGCGACACGATCTCGCCGCGTTCCACGCGCAGGTCCAGGTTTTTGTGGATCACCGCCTTCTTGTCGCCGTTTTCAAAAACGGTCCACAGTTTTTGGATTTCAACGACGGTGTCGCTCATA
>CAZWDK010000406.1:0-2485 GCA_964633095.1 uncultured Polaromonas sp.
CCGCGCCCCTGCCGCCGCCGGGCCGCCCGTCATGGCGGGCAAGAAGTGCAGCGAATGCGGCGCCCATGCCGTGATCCGCAGGGACGGCTGCGACTATTGCACCCAGTGCGGCCAGCTGGGCGCCTGTGGCTGATCCCGGGTCCGTGATTACGGGCAAAATAGCGGAATGAACGCGCCTGATTCACCGATTGCACTCGCCCAGCTCATGGAAACCCTGGGTTCCAGGGCAAAAACCGCTTCAACCCAGATCGCAAGGGCGCC
Organism: uncultured Polaromonas sp.; assembly: GCA_964633095.1. Taxonomy (GTDB): domain Bacteria; phylum Pseudomonadota; class Gammaproteobacteria; order Burkholderiales; family Burkholderiaceae_C; genus Polaromonas. The sequence continues at coordinate 262 of CAZWDK010000406.1, forward strand.
GGCAGCTATTAAAAACAGAGCGCTGCTGAATCTCGCGGCCTTGCTGCGGCAGCATGTCCCGGCGCTGCAGGCGGCCAACCAGCGCGACCTGGAACGCGCCGGCGCCGCCGGCCTGGCCGGCCCGCTGCTGGACCGCCTCAAGCTGGATGCCAAAACCCTGGAAACCGTGGCCCTGGGCTGCGAGCAGCTGGCCGCCATGGCCGACGTGATCGGCGAGATCATCGGCCTGAAGCAGCAGCCCAGCGGCATACGCGTCGGCCAGATGCGCGTGCCGATCGGCGTGTTCGGCATGATTTACGAGAGCCGGCCCAACGTCACGATCGAGGCGGCGTCGCTGGCCATCAAGAGCGGCAACGCCTGCATTTTGCGCGGCGGCTCCGAGGCCATCGAATCGAACAAGGCGCTGGCCCAGCTGGTGCAGCAGGCGCTGGCGGACGCCGGCCTGCCGGCCGAGGCGGTGCAGCTGGTGCCGACCACCGACCGGGAGGCCGTTGGCCTCCTGATCACCATGCCGCAGTATGTGGACGTCATCATTCCGCGCGGCGGCAAGAGCCTGATCGAGCGCATCAGCCGCGAGGCCCGGGTGCCGGTCATCAAGCACCTGGACGGCAACTGCCATGTCTATGTCGACGACCCCTGCGACATCGCCATGGCGGTGGCGGTGGCCGACAACGCCAAGACCCAGAAATACAGCCCCTGCAATGCCACCGAAGGCCTGCTGGTGGCGCGCGGCGTGGCCGCCGAGTTTTTGCCCAGAATCGGTGCCATCTACGCCGCCAAGGGCGTGGAGATGCGCTGTGATGAGGCCTCAGCCCAGATACTGCGGGCGCAGACAGCGATCAATTCGGTGGCAAACATCGTCCCGGCCAGCGAGCAGGACTGGTCCGAGGAATACCTGGCGCCCATCATCAGCATCAAGGTGGTGGCCGGGCTGGACGAAGCGATTGCCCACATCAACCGGTATTCCAGCCACCACACCGACGCCATCCTGACGCGCGACCACCTGCACGCCCAGCGCTTTTTGCGCGAGGTCGATTCGGCCAGCGTGATGGTGAATGCGAGCACCCGCTTCGCCGACGGTTTCGAGTTCGGCCTGGGCGCCGAAATCGGCATCAGCACCGACAAGTTCCACGCCCGAGGCCCGGTCGGCATCGAGGGCCTGACCTCGCTCAAGTACGTGGTGCTGGGCCAGGGCGAGGTGCGCAGCTAACGGCTGACGACGCTTTCCCGGCCCGCAAACGGGGTTGGGGATCATTTGGGCGGGGGGCGTTGTTGGCTCTTGTAAGCGAGCGCCTCGTCCCAATCTCCCTGTAAATCGGTCAGGATATACCGAACCCCCACCAAACCTCTCTTCTGAAAGTGGCCGCATGGTTCCGCACCTCATCACCGCCCTGAACGGCCCGATCAACGAACTGGAGCAACGCATCCTGGACACCACGCCGGCGATCGAGCGCTGGTTCCGGCTGGAGTGGATGGAGCATACGCCGCCGTTTTACAGCTCGGTCGATGTGCGCAATGCCGGCTTCAAGCTGGCCCCGGTCGACACCAACCTCTACCCCGGCGGCTGGAACAACCTGACGCCCGAGATGCTGCCGCTGGCGGTGCAGGCCGCCATGGCCGCGATCGAAAAGATCTGCCCGGAAGCGCGCAACCTGCTGGTGGTGCCGGAAAACCACACGCGCAACAGCTTTTACCTGTCCAATGTGCTGCAGCTCAAGCGCATCTTTCACCAGGCCGGCCTCAACGTGCGTTTCGGCTCGCTGAGCGCCGAGATCAAGGAGCCGACCACGATCAAGCTGCCGACCGGCGAGGCCATCACCATAGAGCCGCTGATCCGCAGCGACCGCAGGCTGGGCCTGAAGGACTTCGACCCCTGCACCATCCTGCTCAACAACGACCTGTCGGCCGGCATTCCCGGCATCCTGGAAGACCTCAACGAGCAGTTTTTGCTGCCGCCGCTGCATGCCGGCTGGTCGGTGCGGCGCAAGTCCACCCATTTCAAGGCCTATGAAGAGGTCTCCAAGCGCTTCGGCAAGCTGCTGGGCGTGGACCCCTGGCTCATCAACCCGATGTTTGCGCAGTGCGGCGAGGTCAACTTCGCCGAAAACACCGGCATGGACTGCCTGACCAGCAATGTCGACGCGCTGCTGACCAAGATCAAGCGCAAGTACAAGGAATACGGCATCAACGAAAAGCCCTTCGTCGTCGTCAAGGCCGACAACGG
>CAZWDK010000407.1:0-2475 GCA_964633095.1 uncultured Polaromonas sp.
CCCTGCAAGCCGCGGTGCGCTCCGCTGGCCGATTGCGCCGCTTCATCGAGGTCTTGCAGGATTGCCTTGCATCGCTCGAAGAACTGCATCCCGCCCATGGTCGGGCTGGCATGCCTTGTCGAGCGTTGAAGGAGCGCGACACCAAGGCAATTTTCCAGGCTGGCGACCCGCTTGCTGATGACCGACTTCGCGACATCAAGCCTTAGCGCAGCCGCGCTGATGCTGCCGGTTTCCACGACGGCGACGAATGCTTCGACATCTTCCAGGCGGTAGCGCACAACGGCCTCCTTCTTCGCATGTTTGCAGGCACTGTACCGAATCCGGCGCCATTGCGGCTCGGCCCGGGGGCGTCATTGCCCGTTTCATTGAAGGATGGCCAGATTTCGCCGGCGCCACGCCATGTTGACGCAGCCACGGGACGACCGCGTTCGCAATTCGAGAACATGGTGTTCACCGGCGGGCGACTAGCGCAGCTCAGGCATGGCCACCAGAATCCAAGCTCGCCGGACGGGATAGTGACTGCCGGTGGTGGCCACGATAACCGGCCCGGGATGCGCAGACCTTGAAAAGGTCTGCCCGCCGTCCTGAAACAACCGACTTTTCAACCCTTCTTCAAGGAGATATGTGATGAGCAACTTTGCCAATGTGGCCAATTTCAATGGCCAGCGCCCCGTCATCGACCCCAGCGACGCCGCCATGCTGCTGATTGACCACCAGAGCGGCCTGTTCCAGACCGTGAACGACATGCCCATGCCCAAGCTGCGCGCCCACGCCGCCGCGCTGGCCAAGATGGCCACGCTGTGCAAGCTCCCGGTGATCACCACCGCGTCCGTGCCGCAGGGACCGAACGGCCCGCTGATCCCGGAGATCCACGAGAACGCCCCGCACGCCAAATACGTGGCGCGCAGGGGTGAGATCAACGCCTGGGACAACCCGGACTTCGTCGCCGCGGTCAAGGCCACCGGCCGCAAGACGCTGATCATCGCCGGCACCATCACCAGCGTATGCATGGCCTTCCCGGCCATCAGCGCGGTGGCCGAGGGCTACAAGGTGTTCGTGGTCATCGACGCCTCGGGCACCTACTCGAAGATGGCGCAGGAAATCACGCTGGCGCGCATCGTGCAGGCCGGCGTGGTGCCCATGGACACCGCGGCGGTGGCCTCGGAGCTGCAGAAGACCTGGCACCGCGAGGATGCGCAGCAGTGGGCCGAGATCTACACCAAGGTGTTCCCGGAGTACCAGCTGCTGATCGACAGCTACGCGAAGGCGCAGGAGGTGCTGAGCAAGGGCGAACAGCTCGACTCGATGCGCAAGTGATGGCCATGGGGTAGTCGGGTGGGCCCTGCCTCGGATGGGGCGGGATGGTTGCACCAGCACGCGGCGGGAACGGCCAGGCCGGTGCTTGCGTCTAATGCCTACCCACTCCGAAAACCCCGCTCATGACCAGCTACACCGCCAGGCTCGAGGCACGCGAAGAGATTGCCGAGGGCACGATGGCCTTTCACTTCGGGAAGCCTGAGGGCTTCGAATTCAAGCCCGGGCAGGCGATCAACGTCGTTCTCCCGCTACCCGGCGCCGCCGCTAACGATCAGGACGCACGTCATGCATTCTCCATCGTCAGTGCGCCGTTTCAGGACGACCTGATGATTGCCACGCGCATGCGCGACAGCGCCTTCAAGCGTGCACTCAAGTCCTTGCCGATGGGCTCGCCGGTCGCGATAGGCGGGCCGTTCGGATCGCTCGGCCTGCACAAGGACCGGGCGCGCGCCGGCATCTTCATTGCCGGAGGCATTGGCATCACGCCGTTTGTCAGCATGCTGCGGCAGGCGGCAAAAGACCGGTTGCAGCAGCGGCTCATCCTGCTCTATTCGAACCGCCGGCCGGAAGACGCGGCATTTCTCGCCGAGCTGCAACAGCTCGCGGCGCAAGGCGAGAGTTTTCGCCTGGTCGCGACGATGACGCAGGCGAGCGCCTCCCGTCGACGCTGGGAGGGGCCGACCGGCCCGATCACCGGCGAGTTCATCAAGCGCGTGGTCGGCGACCTTTTGGCGCCCGTCTTCTATGTCGTCGGCCCGCCCGGCATGGTCGAGGCGATGCGGCAGACCCTGCATCGCGCGGGCATGGATGACGAGGACATTCGCAGCGAAGCGTTCTACGGCTACTGAGACTGCCAGTTCCGGCAAGCCGGCGCAGCTCTGAAGCCGGGAACGTGGCGGATCGCCGCTTCATCCAATGGGCAGGGTCACACCGCCGGCATCTGGAAGGCCGGCTTCTGGCAACCCCGGCGGATAGGCCGCACGGCTTGCCTGTCGCACGTCACGGCTTGTGGTCACAGCTGGATTCGCCTGCGCGCAATCAGTTGCGGCTGATTTCGTTTTGCTATCAATTGGATAGCTGATTGGACACATGAGTGTTTGACCGCAGGCCTGTTTTGTTTTGAATTGGGTGAAAATAGCTTGCGGGGCGTTGCGGGCC
>CAZWDK010000408.1:0-2469 GCA_964633095.1 uncultured Polaromonas sp.
GAACTGGCGCACAGCAATGTGGAAGGCTCGCGCCATGCCAAGCGCTGGCAGGACGTGCAGGAGTTGCTGGAGGCGGGCATTGATGTCTGGTCGACGCTCAACGTGCAGCATCTTGAAAGCCTCAACGGCGTCGTGGGCGCCATCACCGGCGTTCGCATTCATGAAACGGTGCCCGACACCGTGATTGATGCCGCCGAAGAACTCATCCTGGTCGATGTGACGCCCGACGAGCTGCTCAGCCGGCTGAAGGCCGGCAAGGTGTATGTGCCCCAGCAGGCCGAGCGGGCCGCGCAGAATTTTTTCCGCAAGGGCAACCTGATTGCGCTGCGCGAGATTGCGCTGCGGCGCACGGCCGAGCATGTGGAAGACGACGTGCGCAGCTACCGGGTGGAAAAATCCATTGCCCCGGTCTGGAACACCGAGGGCGCCATTTTGGCCTGCATCGGTCCGCGCGAAGGCGCCGAGCAGACCGTGCGCATGGCCGCGCGGCTGGCCGGCCAGCTCAATGTACGCTGGCATGCGGCCTATGTGGAAACGCCGCGGCTGCAGCACCTTGGCGCGGCCGAGCGCGACAGGATCCTGGCGGTGGTCAAGTTGGCCGAGGAATTGGGGGCCGCCGCCGCCGTGCTGACCGGCAGCGATGCCGCCGCCGAACTGGTGGCGCAGGCGCAGCGGCTCAACTGCGCCACGCTGGTGGTCGGGCGCCCGCAGCTCGCGGGTTGGTCGGCTCTGTGGAGCGGCCGCACGATGACGCGCCGGCTGGCCGCGCTGGCGCCCACGCTGGACATTGTGGAAGTGGGCCAGGCCGACAGTGCGCGGCGGCTGGCGCGCGCCGTGCAGCGTGCGCCCGACGAGGAGGACGCGCCGGCATGGTATGGCAGCCTGCCGCGCTACGCCTGGGCCGTCGCGGGCAGCGCGCTGGTCACTTTGCTGGCGCTGCCGCTGCTCCGGTTTTTCGACCTCGCCAACATCGTCATGCTGTTTTTGCTCGGCACGGTGCTGGTCGCGCTGAAGTGGGGCCGAGGCCCGGCCGCGCTGGCGGCCTTTCTCAATGTGGCGGCCTTTGACTATTTTTTTGTGCCTCCGCGCCTGTCGTTTGCGGTCAGCGACGTGCAGTACCTGCTGACCTTTGCCGTCATGCTGGTGGTGGGTTTGCTGACCGGACAGCTCACGGCCGGCCTGCGCTTTGAGGCGCGCATTTCCTCCAGCCGCGAGCGCCGCGCGCAACTGCTGTTCGAGCTCACCCGCGACCTGTCGGCGGCGCTCTTGAGTTCGCAGGTCATCGAGCTGGGCGAGGCGGCGGTGCGACGCAATTTCGGCGGCCAGGCGCTGGTGCTGACGACCGATGCCAATGACCAGCTGGTGGCGCCTGCAGCGAATGCCCCGCCGGACTTCGATGCCGGCGTGGCCGACTGGGCGTTTCGCAACGAGCAGGCCGCGGGCCTGGCCACCGCCACCCTGTCGGCGCAGGCCTGGCATTACCTGCCGCTGAAGGCGCCGATGCGGGTGCGCGGCGTGCTGGCGCTCAAGCCGGCTCAGCCGCGCTGGCTGCTGATCCCGGAGCAGTTGCAGCAGTTGGCCACGCTGGCCCGGCAGGTCGCGATCGCGCTGGAGCGGGTGCACTATGTCGAGGTGGCGCAGCAGGCGCTGGTGCAGATGGAGTCCGAAAAGCTGCGCAATGTGCTGTTGGCGGCCATTTCGCACGATGTGCGCACGCCGCTGACGGCGTTGATAGGGCTGGCCGATTCGCTGCAGCGCACCGTACCGCCGCTGAGTGGTGAGCAGGCCCAGGCCGCCCGCGCCATCGGCGACGAGGCGCGCCACCTCAGTGCGCTGGTCAACAACCTGCTGGACATGGCGCGCCTGCAAAGCGGCGCCGTCAACCTGAAAAACGAGTGGCAGTCGGTCGAGGAGATCGTCGGTTCGGCGATTCGCCAGGCCCGGCCTGCGCTGGCCGGCAAGACCGTCAAGACGGCGCTGCCGGCCGAGCTGCCGCTGGTGGAGTTTGACGCGGTGCTGATGGAGCGGGTGCTGGTCAATCTGCTGGAAAACGCGGCCAAGTACGGCGTTAAAGACGGTGGGGAGGGCGATGCGCCCATCGAGGTCAGCGCCCATGCGGACTCCCAGACGCTGGTGCTCTCGGTGCGTGACCATGGGCCCGGCCTGCCCGCCGCGCTGCGGGGCCGCGAACATGAGCTGTTTGAGAAGTTCACGCGAGGCGTTGCCGAGTCGGCCACGCCGGGTGTGGGCCTGGGGCTGGCGATCTGCAAGGCCGTGGTCGATGCGCACCGCGGCCAGATCACGGCGGCCAATGCCGCAGGCGGTGGTGCAGAATTCACCGTGAGCCTGCCGCGCCGTCCACCCCCCCAAAGCCTGCCCGAAAACCCTGAGCCGATACCGAATGTCCCAGCCCACGCCCGTTGCCGTAGTGATTGAAGACGAACCGCAGATCCGCCGCTTTGTGCGTGC
>CAZWDK010000409.1:0-2462 GCA_964633095.1 uncultured Polaromonas sp.
GAGGGCGAGGATTTCTGGCCCAAGCGCTACGCCATCTGGGGAAGGCTGGTGGCGATGCAGCCGGGGCAGCTGGCCTATTCGGTGATTGACGCCAAAGCGATTGGCCGCTTCATGCCACCGGTGTTTCCCGGTGAAAAAGCCGATTCGCTGGCGCAGCTGGCGCGCCAGCTCGGTCTGGACGAGCAGGCTTTTCTGCGCACGGTGAACGACTACAACGCGGCCTGCCGTGTCGGCCGTTTCGACCATGCGCTGCTCGATGATTGCCATACCGAGGGGCTTACCCCGGCCAAAACCCACTGGGCCCGGCCCCTTGATACGGCGCCGTTCTATGGCTATGCCCTGAAACCCGGCATCACCTTCACCTACCTGGGCATGAAGGTCAACGAGCAGGCCGCCGTGCATTTCGGCGGCCGGGCCAGCCCCAACCTGTTTGCCGCCGGCGAAGTCATGGCGGGCAATGTGCTGGGCAAGGGCTACACGGCCGGCGTCGGCATGACGATTGGCACGGCGTTTGGCCGCATTGCCGGTACCCACGGTGCGCAGGCAGCCATGAAATCAGGAGTGACCCGTGCAGCAGCTTGAAGCCTTGACCCGTGAAGCCCGTGCGCTCACCGTTGGCGAGTTGCCGCTCACGCCCACTTTCACGCCCCATGAAGCCGAAGTGGGCCGGCAGCTGCAGATCTGCAATGCCTGCCGCTATTGCGAAGGGTTTTGCGCCGTCTTTCCCGCCATGACGCGTCGCCTGGAATTTGGCAAGGCCGACATCCATTACCTGGCCAACCTGTGCCACAACTGCGGCGCCTGCCTGCATGCCTGCCAGTATGCGCCGCCGCACGAGTTTGCCGTCAACGTGCCGCAGGCCATGGCCCGGGTGCGCGGCCAGACCTATGCCGACTACGCCTGGCCGCCCGCGCTGGGCGCGCTGTACCAGCGCAACGGCCTGATGCTGGCCCTGGCGCTGGCGGCCGGGCTGGCGCTGTTCCTGGTGCTGGCCGTCATGGCCAAAGGCACGCTCATTCACGAACCGCTGGCCGGAAGTTTCTACGCGATCTTTCCGCACAACCTGCTGGTGGCCATGTTCGCGCCGATTTTCCTGTTTGCCGCGCTGGCGCTGGGCATGGGTGTGCGCAGGTTCTGGCGCGCCGTGGCGCCGGGCGACATGTCGGGAGCCGCCGTGGCCGAGGCCGGCTCGAATGCGCTGCGCCTGAAGTACCTGGATGGCGGGCATGGCGAAGGCTGCAATGACGCCGACGATCGGTTCACCTTGTGGCGGCGGCGCTGTCACCACGCCACCTTTTACGGTTTCATGCTGTGCTTTGCGGCGACCTGCGTGGCGACGCTTTACCACTATGTGTTCAAGTGGCAGGCACCCTATGGCTACAGCAGCCTGCCGGTGCTGCTGGGCACCGTCGGCGGCATCGGCTTGCTGGCCGGCCCGGCCGGTTTGCTGTGGCTCAACCTGCGCCGCCATCCGATGCACGGCGATGCGGCCCATAAGCCGATGGACCGGGGCTTCATCGCCTTGCTGTTTTTCACCAGCCTGACCGGCCTGGCCCTGCTGGCCTGGCGCGACACCCCGGCCATGGGCTTGCTGCTGGCCCTGCACCTGGGCGTGGTGATGGCGCTGTTTGCGACCCTGCCCTACGGCAAGTTCGCCCACGGCATCTACCGCTGCGCGGCGCTGCTGAAATGGGCGATTGAGAAGCGCCAGCCCAGCCGGCTGCGACTGGGGGGCGATTGACCAAGATTCGTGATCAAACAAGGCTCAAGCCCAGTCAGAATGGGCGCAAACTGCTATATAAAAGATAGCGTATGCCCTATTGAAAGGCCACCTCCGAAAAACTGCGCAGCTTGCGGCTGTGCAGCTGGCTCAGGCCCTGGTCGCGCAGCAGTTCAACGGCGCGTATGCCTATGCGCAAATGCTGGTCGACGCGCTCGCGGTAGAAGTGGTTGGCCATGCCCGGCAGCTTGATCTCGCCGTGCAGCGGCTTGTCGCTGACGCACAGCAAGGTGCCATAGGGAACGCGAAAGCGAAAGCCGTTGGCGGCTATCGTCGCGCTTTCCATGTCGAGCGCGACGGCCCGGCTCTGGCTGAAGCGGCGCTGCGGCTGGTTGTTGGGCAGCAGCTCCCAGTTGCGGTTGTCGGTAGACGCCACGGTGCCGGTGCGCATGATGCGCTTGAGGTCGGGGCCCGCGGCATGGGTCACATCGGCCACGGCTTTTTCCAGCGCGACCTGGATTTCGGCCAGCGCCGGAATCGGCACCCACAGCGGCAGCTCTTCGTCCAGCACATGGTCCTCGCGCACATAGCCGTGGGCCAGCACATAGTCGCCCAGCTGCTGGCTGTTGCGCAGGCCGGCGCAGTGGCCCAGCATGATCCAGGTGTGGGGCCGCAGCACGGCGATGTGGTCGGTGATGGTCTTGGCGTTGGCCGGGCCGACGCCGATGTTGACCATGGTGAT
>CAZWDK010000410.1:0-2460 GCA_964633095.1 uncultured Polaromonas sp.
TGATGGAGCCAAACGACTCCATCTTGTGCCGGATATCGCAGGGCAAGACCTTGAGCAAGCCGTGCTGGGCATACATGTCGGCAATCGATCGCGGCATGACGGCAATCATGCCCGTCTTGTCGATCAGGTCCGTCGTGGTCAGGATGGAGGCCGTTTCAATCAGGCCCCTGGGCGTCGGCATCTGCAGCATACGAAACTCCTGGTCCAGCACCTCGCGCATGGGGCTGCCGGTGGGCTGCAAGATCCAGGGGTAGTCAAGCAGGCTGGCGAAGGTCACCGATTTTTTGTGGCCCAGCGGGTGGTGCACGCCCACCACCACCGACAGCGCTTCATTCTCCAGCGGGGTAAAGCGGTAGTCCTGCCGGTGTTCGTCGCGCATGCGGCCGATGGCCGTGTCCAGCGTGCCTTCGCGCAGCAGCTCCAGCAGGCGGTCGCTGGTGTCCATGGTGATGCCGACCGACAACAGCGGGAAGGCCTGCTTGAGCGCAATGATGGCGTTCGTCAGCAAGGTGGGTGACGGCGCCATGATGGTGCCGATCGAGAGCCGCCCCGCGGAGCCCAGTTGCAGCTCGGCCAAGTCGCGCGTCATCGACTCCATCGAGCCGCGCATGCCGCGAAAGTAGCCCAGCACGCTGGTGCCGGCCGCCGTCAGCTTCTGCCCGCGACCGACCCGCTCAAACAGCCGCTGGCCTAGCGCCGACTCCAGTTCCTGAATCATTTTGGTCGCCGCCGGCTGCGTCATGCCCAGCTCGGCAGAGGCCTTGCGCAAGGTGCCGTGCTCACCGATGGCCAGCATCAGGGCCACTTGCCGCATGCGCAGGCGGTTGAGCAACTGGGGAATGGGGTTGGGGGTGCTCATGGCGGGTGCGAACGCATTCGGTAAGTAAATGACGGAGGATTAAATTGATAACTGCAGATTATCAAACAATCACGTCTTTTCAATTTACGTTGGCAGTCCGAGTCTTCACCATCAGGCCTTCCCAAGTTACCCGCCATTTGACAACAGCTGGAGACAAAGCCATGAAACAGTATCACCGTCGCGCCACGCAGGCCCGCAGCCTCGGATCAAGAATCGCATCATTCCTGCCAGTCTGCTGCGTACTGCTGGCATCGATGTCCCTGCCCGCCGCCGCAGAAACTTACCCCACGCGGCCGATCGAGATCGTTGTTCCCGTCAGTGCCGGAGGCGGCACCGATGTGGTCGGCAGAGCCTTCGCCGAGGCCGCGCGCAAGTATCTGCCGCAGCAGCCGATCACCGTCATCAACAAGCCGGGGGCCAGTGGCGCCATCGGCATGGGCGACGTTGCCAGCTCGAAACCCGACGGCTACAAACTCGCCATCCTGATTTCGGAACTGACCATCGTGCCGCATATCAACAACGTCAAGTTTTCAATCGACGATTTCACGCCCATTGCTCGCCTGAACGCCGACCCCTCGGCCATCACGGTGTCCGCCAATGCCCCCTGGAACACGATTGGCGAGTTTCTGGCCCATGTCCGCAAGAACCCCGGCGAGGTCAAGCTGGGCAACGGGGGGCAGGGTTCAATCTGGCACCTGGCGGCCGCCTCACTGGAAGACAAGGCCCAGGTCAAGTTCAACAACGTGCCATTTTCCGGTGCGGCCCCGGCGGTGATCGCGCTGCTGGGCGGCCATATCGACGCCTTGGCCGTCAGCCCGGGAGAGGTATCGCAGTACGTGGCGGCCGGCAAGCTCAAGACGCTCGCCATCATGTCCGACCAGCGCTGGGGCGGCGTGTTTGAAAAGGTGCCTACGCTGAAGGAAAGCGGCATCGATCTGAAAGTGGAGGTCTGGCGCGGTCTGGCCGCGCCGAAGAATACGCCGAGCGAGGTGATCGAGTTGCTGCGCGGCGTCAGCCGCCAGGCGGCGAACGATCCCGCGTTTCGTGAGGTTCTGACCAAGGCCAACCTGGGCTGGGCCTATGCCGACGCCGCCGTATTCCGCACCACCATGGAGCGTGACAACGCCTCTTTCAAACAGCTGATCCCAAAGCTGGGACTGAAAAACTGATAGGTCTATGTGTCCGCGGCAGCCGCAGCGCCCTTGCTGCGCGCCATGGCCAACATGGCGGTGGGCTGCAACAATTTTGACCTCGACGCCTTGACGCACGCAAGCGCCATCGCCACCAGCACGCCGGACCTGCTCAGCAAGACCACGGCCGACTTCGGATGGGCGCTGATGATGAACGTGGCGCGGCGGCATCGTGGACGATGCCGCATTGGTCGCAGCGTTGCGTGAGCGGCGCATTGCAGATGCCGCATAGGATGTGTTCGAGGGGGACCCGCCCTGCATTCTGGTCTTCTCGACCTGGAGAAGGTCGTTCTGTGCCCCCCTATCGCGCTGGCCAGCGCGGCCACTCGCCGCGCCATGGCTTGCCTGGCTGCGGACAAGCTCACAGCGGCCTTGGACTACGGGCCGCGCGCGGGCTCTCCGCCCAACGCC
>CAZWDK010000411.1:0-2451 GCA_964633095.1 uncultured Polaromonas sp.
AGGACTGGTCTGCATTGAAGCATTGATGTCTGGCCTTTATAGTGGCCTTTCATCATTTTCGGGCCCGCGCACCGGCAGGGTGGGCGCCAGGCCACCACCAAGGGGCACATTGTGACGACTCAAACCCAGGCCGGCCATGGCAACCCGGCACGCTTTGGCAGTGGACAGGCCGTTCGCCGCCTGGAAGACGATGCGCTGCTGACCGGCGCCGGCCAGTTCACGGACGACGTGACGCTGCCGGGCCAGGCCCAGCTCTTCTTTGTGCGTTCTCCCTACCCGCACGCCCGCATCATGTCGATAGACGCCACTGCAGCACGGGCCATGCCGGGCGTGCTGCAGGTGCTCACCGGGGCCGATCTGGTGGCGGCCGGGGTCAAGCCGATTCCCGGCTCCAGCGGCTTCAAGCGCGCCGACGGCTCGCCCGGCGCCACGCCGCCGCGGCGCGCACTGGCCCACGAGCGCGTGCGCTTTGTCGGCGAGGCGGTGGCCGCCGTCGTGGCGCTGACACTGCAGCAAGCCCGCGACGCGGCGGAAGCCATTGCCGTCGACTATGACGAGCTGCCCATGGTGGTGGACATGAACGACGCGACGGCCCCCGGGGCCCCGGTGCTCTGCCCCGAGGCCCCGGACAACATCGCCGCCGAAACGCGCTACGGCAATGCCCAAGCCACCGCCGCCGCCTTCGCCAGCGCCCGCCACGTGGTGGCGCTGGACCTGGTCAATCAGCGGCTGGCGGCGCTGAGCCTGGAGCCGCGCTCGGTGCTGGCGGGTTTTGACCCCGCCTCGCGGCGCCTGACCCTGCGCATGAGCACCCAGATGCCTTCCGGCGTGCGCGACTCGGTGTGCGGCGCGCTGGGCCTGGCGAAGGAACAAGTGCGTGTGCTGGTGGGCGATGTGGGCGGCGGCTTTGGCATGAAGACCGGGGCGTACCCGGAAGACATTGCCGTGGCCTTTTGCGCCCGCGCGCTGCAGCGCCCGGTGAAATGGGTGGCCGACCGCAGCGAAGAATTTGTGTCCAGCACCCACGGCCGCGACCTGCAAAGCCACGCCGAACTGGCGCTGGACGAGCACGGCAAGATTCTGGCCCTGCGCCTGGCCTCGCTGGCCAATGTGGGGGCCTACGCCACCGGTGCGGGCGTGGCCATCCAGCTGCTGATCGGCCCCTGGGTGCAGACCAGTGTCTATGACATCCAGACCATAGACTTTCATTTCAAGGCCGTGCTGACCAATACCGCGCCCACTAGCGCCTACCGGGGTGCGGGCCGCCCCGAGGCCATCTTCACGATGGAGCGGCTGATGGACGAAGCCGCCCGCCAGACCGGCATGGACCGCATCGAGCTGCGCCGCCGCAACTTTATCCAGCCCACGCAAATGCCCTACAAGAACCCCATGGGCCAGACCTACGACAGCGGCCGCTTCGAGTCGGTGATGGACCAGGCCCTGGCCCTGGCCGACTGGCAGGGCTTTGCGGCGCGGGCCGCCGGGTCGGCGCGCCGCGGCCTGTGGCGCGGCCAGGGCATCGCCACCTTTCTGGAGTGGACCGGCGGCAATGTGTTTGAAGAACGTGTGACCGTGGAAATCAAGGCTCCCACGTCCGGCGCTGACGGCGTGATCGAAGTCTTCTCGGCTGTCAACGCCATGGGGCAGGGCATTGCCACCACGCTGGCGCAACTGGTGGTCGACGCGTTTGGCGTGCCGATTGACAAGGTCCGGGTGGTGCTGGGCGACACCGACCGGGGCGACGGTTTTGGCAGCGCCGGCTCGCGCTCGCTGTTCACCGGCGGCTCGGCCGTGCGCATAGGTGCCGAGCGCACCATCGACAAGGCCAGGCAACTCGCGGCCAAAGAGTTTGAGGCGGCAGAGCGGGACATCGAGTACGCCAACGGCAGCTTCAAGGTGGCGGGCACCGATTTGAGCATAGACCTGTTTGCGCTGGCGGCACGCCAGAGCGAGCAGCGCATTTTCATGGACTCGACCAGCACCGTGGCCGGCCCCAGCTGGCCCAACGGCTGCCACATCTGCGAAGTCGAAGTCGACCCGCAGACCGGCCAGGTGGCGGTCGTGGCCTACGCGTCCGTCAACGACGTGGGCCGCGTCGTCAACCCCCTGATCGTGCGCGGCCAGCTCGACGGTGGCGCCGTGCAGGGCATAGGCCAGGCGCTGTGCGAGCACCTGGTGTATGACCGTGAAACCGGCCAGCCCATCACCGGCAGCCTGATGGACTACGCCGCGCCGCGCGCCGACAATGCGCCCGACTTCAAGACCGAAATGGATGAGTCCATCCCCTGCCTGAACAACCCGCTGGGCGTCAAAGGCGTGGGTGAGCTGGGCACCATAGGCGCCGGGCCCACGGTGGTCAATGCCGTGGCCGATGCGCTGGCCAGAGGCGGCATGGCGGCGCAGGCCAGAGCGCTGCAGATGCCGCTGGCGCCATCGCGGCTGTGGCATTTG
>CAZWDK010000412.1:0-2449 GCA_964633095.1 uncultured Polaromonas sp.
CCAACCTGCTGGAAACCCTGATCGGCAAGCTGGCGCACCGGCTGATGCTGCTGCCAGGCGTGCTGGGCGTGCGGGTAAAGATTGCAAAACTTGAAATTTTTGACGACTGCGAAGTAGCCATTCGGGTCGAGACAGGACAGTGGTAACCATGAGTGCTCAATGGACAGATGAACAGCTCAAGACTTCGGCGCCGGTGCACAACAGCCTGAAGATAGAGCGCGAGGACCACAAGCTGGAAAAGCGCCTGTGCCGCGAGGTCGGCCGCGCGATTGTCGACTTCAACATGATTGAAGAGGGCGACAAGGTGATGGTCTGCGTCTCGGGCGGCAAGGACAGCTACGCCATGCTGGACATCCTGCTGAAGCTGCAAAAACGCGCGCCCATCAAGTTCGAGCTGATCGCCGTCAACCTGGACCAGAAGCAGCCCGGCTTTCCCGAGCATGTGCTGCCCGACTACCTGAGCAAGGTCGGCGTGCCCTTTCACATCGAGAACCAGGACACCTACAGCATCGTCACCCGGGTGATTCCCGAGGGCAAGACGCTGTGCTCGCTCTGTTCGCGGCTGCGCCGCGGCATTCTGTACCGGGTGGCCGGCGAGCTCGGCTGCACCAAGATCGCGCTGGGCCATCACCGCGACGACATGCTGCAGACCTTTTTTCTCAACATGTTTTTTGCCGCCAAGCTCAAGGGCATGCCGCCCAAGCTGGTCAGCGACGACGGCAAGAACGTCGTGATCCGGCCCATGGCCTATGTGCCCGAAAAAGACCTGACGCGCTGGGCCCAGGTGCGCGACTTTCCCATCATCCCCTGCACGCTGTGCGGCAGCCAGGAAAACCTGCAGCGCAAGCAGGTCGGCAACATGCTGCGCGAATGGGAGAAAAAACACCCGGGCCGGCTGGAGAACATGTTCAGCGCCCTGCAACACATCGTGCCCTCGCATCTGATGGACAGCCAGCGCCACGACTTCAAAAACATCCGGGCCACCGGCGTGGCCGATGCCGAGGGCGACAAGGCCTTTGATGCCGAGGAATTCGACAAGCCCTTGGCCGCCGCGGCGCCAGCGGGCCAGTCGGTCATCCAGCTGGTCTCGGCCTAGCCCGCGGTTTTTCTCATCCAATGCAACGGGAGCCCTGATGAAACGTGCACTGACAGCTATCTTTTCAGTAGCAATCATGGCGCTGTTGTTGAGCGGCTGCTCCGGCATGCGCCTGGTGGACAGCGACGTGAGCGCCTTCCCCCACTGGAACGGCGCCCCGCCCGGCCCCGGCACGCCCTACCGCTTTGAACGCCTGCCCTCGCAGCAGGCGCCGATCGCCCAGCAGGACCTGGTGGAAGCCCAGGCGCGCAGCGCGCTGGCCAAGGTGGGGCTGGAGCTGAACCCGGCCGTGGCGCGCTACAGCGTGCAGGTGCTGCTCAACACCCAGCGGCAGCTGCGCCCGCCTTACGATGGCTGGGCCCGGCCGGGTGTTTTTCTGTCCGGCGGCAATCGCGGCGCGGCCCTGGGCCTGTCGTTTCCGCTGGGCGTGTCAGAGCCCGACTACATCAAGCGCGAGCTGAGCATGGTGATGCGCGACCTGCGCAGCCAGCAGGTGGTGTTTGAAACCCGCGCCCTGCACGAGGGCGTCTGGGGCGACACGGCGGCCGTGCTGCCGGCCATGCTGGACGCGGCGCTGCGCGGCTTTCCCGAACCACCGCCGGGCACGCGCCGGATCAATGTTGAAATTCCACGATAAAGGCGCCCGGCAAACACCGTGCTTTCGCACCGAACGGAACGCGGCATGATTTCAGGGGTCTAAAAATCCGGGCCGGTACCTGCTGAAAATCCGACCTTGTCTGTTGGAGGTTCTTATGAAACCAACATTGGGTGTTCTTCTCTCTGCCGTGCTGCTGCTCGGTGGCTGCGCCACCACCCGGCTGGTTGACAGCGACGTGCACAGCTTCTCCAGCCTGCCGGCCACCACCGCCAGCGCCGCCTACCGGTTCGAGCGCCTGCCCTCGCAGCAGTCCTATGGCGAGCAGCAGGCCCAGATCGAGGCCATGGCCCAGCAAGCCCTGGCCAAAGTGGGCCTGCAGCGCAATGACAGCGCGGCGAAATACAGCGTGCAAATCGCTGCCCAGGCGCAGCGCGAGATTCGTTACGACTACGACCCCTGGTGGCCGGGTTGGGGCCCGGGCTGGGGCCCTGGCTGGCGCGGCCACGGCGCGATGTTCTGGCCGCACGGCTACCCCATGTACTCCGAAACACGGCTCTACAAGCACGAGGTCAGCCTGCTGCTGCGCGACCTGGCCTCCAGCCAGCTGGTCTACGAGACCCATGCCGTGCACGACGGGCTTTGGTCCGACAGCGCGGCCATCTGGCCGGTGATGTTCCAGGCCGCTCTCAGCGGCTTTCCCAACCCGCCGCCCGGCATGCGCCGGGTGAACATCGAGATTCCGCGCTAAAGGGATA
>CAZWDK010000413.1:0-2438 GCA_964633095.1 uncultured Polaromonas sp.
CCGGCACGGCCAACTGCGACTTCGTGATCTTCCCGCCGCGCTGGATGGTGGCCGAAAACACCTTCCGTCCGCCCTGGTACCACCGCAACCTCATGAGCGAGTTCATGGGCCTGGTGTACGGCCAGTACGACGCCAAACCCGAGGGTTTCAAGCCCGGTGGCGCCTCGCTGCACAACTGCATGGTGCCGCACGGCCCCGATACCGAGGCCTTTGAAAAAGCCAGCACCGCCGAACTGGCGCCGCACAAGCTGGACAACACGCTGGCCTTCATGTTTGAAAGCCGCTATACCTTCGTACCGACCGCTTACGCCATGCAGGGCGGGGCGCTGGATGCCGCTTACGCCAGCTGCTGGCAAGGCCTGAAAGACAACTTCAAAGGAACCCCATGATGAGCCCGACCCTGCCCCCCCTCGACTTCACCCACGATGCCTCGCTGAATTCATGGGTCGCGTCGGCCAACTCGCCTGACAGCGATTTCCCGATCCAGAACCTGCCGCTGGGGGTGTTCCGCCGCGCCGGCAGCCAGGAGGCGTTCCGCCCCGGCGTGGCGATTGGCGAGCAGATCGTGGACCTGCTGGCCGCGCGTGCAGCCGGCGTCCTGCCGGCCGATGTGGCTGCCACGCTCACTGGCTGCGAACGCGGCGAGCTCAACGCCTTCATGGCCCAGGGCCGTGCCGCCCGGGTCGCCCTGCGCCAGGCGCTGTCGCAAGCGCTGCGCGAAGGCAGCAGCCAGCAGGCCGCGCTGCAGCCATGCCTGGTGCCGCAGGCGGCGGCCGAATACGCCGTGCCCTGCCGCATCGGCGACTACACCGATTTTTACACCGGCATCCACCATGCCACCTCGGTGGGCAAGCTGTTCCGCCCGGACCAGCCCCTGATGCCCAACTACAAATGGGTGCCCATCGGCTACCACGGCCGCAGCTCCTCGATAGGCGTGAGCGGCCAGCTGTTTCCGCGCCCCAAGAGCCAGACCAAGGGGCCGAACGACGAGGCGCCGGCCCTGCGCCCCAGCCAGCGGCTGGACTACGAACTGGAGCTCGGCGTGTTTGTGGGCCGGGGCAACGCGCTCGGCGAGCCCATCGCCATCGAGCAGGCCGAGGAGCATGCGTTTGGCCTGGTGCTGCTCAACGACTGGTCGGCGCGCGATGTCCAGGCCTGGGAATACCAGCCGCTGGGTCCGTTCCTGGCCAAAAATTTCGCCAGCACGATCTCGCCCTGGATCGTGACCATGGAAGCGCTGGCGCCATTTCGCGCGCCCTTTGTGCGGCCGGCAGGCGACCCGCAGCCGCTGCCTTACCTGGATTCGGACAGCAACCGGCAGCAGGGCGGGCTGGACGTGGAACTGGAAGTGCTGATCGAGACGCAGGCCATGCGCGATGCCGGCCTGGCGCCCGAGCGCCTGTCGCAGTCCAGCTACCGCGACGCCTACTGGACGGTCGCGCAAATGCTGGCGCACCACACGGTCAACGGCTGCAACCTGCAGCCCGGTGATCTGCTGGGCTCGGGCACGCAGTCCGGTCCCAGGCCGGAACAGGCCGGCTCGCTGCTGGAGTTCACCTCGGGCGGCAAAAATCCGCTGGCGCTGGCCAACGGCGAGACCCGCACCTTTCTGCAGGACGGCGACGCCATCGTCTTGCGCGGCCATTGCGCCCGCAGCGGCTTTCGGCGCATAGGCTTTGGCGACTGCCGGGGCCAGGTGCTGGCCGCGCGCGGCTAGGGCTGGCCGGCCTTCCGTCGGTGAAGGCCGGTAGCGCCGCTGGGGCATTCGATTGCTATTGATTTGATAGCTTGCTGCGCCCGTTCCGCAAGGGCTACGAGCCGATTTGACTGAGGTTCGGCGTTCTGGCGCCTCCCGCCCCGGTGCCACGCGCTGATGTCCTGCCGCGGCGCTCCAGGCAGCATCAGAGCGGTTTGTCCGGCATTTACGGGCCTTGGGAAGGTCTTTAGGATGCGCAAACCGCTTTAAAACCTTAAAATCGCGGGTTATCCCCAAACCGCCCGCCTCACCCCGAGGCCATTTTGGCGGTTTTCAATGATTGCCCCATGAACGCCCCCGTCGACGTCTCCTTTTTTACGCGCGCCGCCAAGCCGCTGACCAGCTACCGCAAGTACTGGGCGGCCCGCTTCGGCACGGCCAAATTTCTGCCCACCAGCCGGGCCGAGATGGAGGCGCTGGGCTGGGACAGCTGCGACATCATTGTCGTCACCGGCGACGCCTATGTGGACCACCCCAGCTTTGGCATGGCGGTGATAGGCCGCATGCTGGAGGCGCAGGGCTTTCGGGTCGGCATCATTGCGCAGCCCGATTGGCAGAGCGCCGATCCGTTCAAGGTGCTGGGCAAGCCCAACCTGTTTTTCGGCGTGACCGCCGGCAACATGGATTCGATGATCAACCGCTACACGGCCGATCACAAGATCCGCAGCGACGACGCCTACAC
>CAZWDK010000414.1:0-2438 GCA_964633095.1 uncultured Polaromonas sp.
TAGGGCAGCTGCATGCCGCCGACCTCGTAGTCTTGCGCGGCGCTGAGCATGCCCGAGGCAGCATAGGCTTTCTGGGCGTCGTGCGTGGCCTGCGGCAGGATGACTTTTTCGCCGTCGAAATGCGGCTCCTGCGTGTCTACCGTGCGGTTGAAGGGCGCGTATTTTTCACGGGCGATGCGCTCGCAGGTATCGAACACGGCGTCAAAGGTTTCGCGCGAATGGTCGGCAAAACGCTCGCGCCGGTTCAGCGACTCGGCGTCAAGCCACTGGTAGAGCAAGAAATCAAGGGTGGGCCGAAGACTCATGGTGTGGTGCGATCTCCAGAACGGGAGGTTATTTCGGGCCGTCGTTGACCGGCAGGCGGGCTATCGTGCCCTGAGCCACGGCACACAATTTTTCTTCGCCGCCAGCCACGACAAAAACATCGCAACGGCAAACCGCTTGCGACTTTCCAGCATACACCGCCTCGGCGCGCGCAATCAGCCGCTCGCCAACGGCGGGCCTGACATAGTTGATCTTGAATTCCGAGGTAACGACCGCCCAGTCGAGCACGGTGCCGCCGGCATAGGTCAGCGCGTTGTCGGCCGCGTAGCTGACCACGCCGCCGTGCACAAAGCCGTTTTGCTGGAGGATTTTTTCAGCGACCGGAACATGCAGCTCGCAATGCCCTGGCGACAGCGCTTGCAGTTCGGCGCCAATCAATACGCTGAAAGGCTGCTGGGCCAAAAACGCCTGCCCTTTCTGAAGGAGCAGGCTTTCTTTCATGGTGTTTGCAACCGTTTACAGGACTTCGAAAATGCCGGCAGCGCCCATGCCGCCGCCTATGCACATGGTCACGCAGACACGCTTGGCGCCGCGGCGCTTGCCTTCGATCAGGGCATGGCCGGTGAGGCGCTGACCCGTCACGCCATAGGGATGTCCCACCGCAATCGCGCCACCATTGACATTGAGCTTGTCCATGGGGAGGCCCAGCTTGTCGGCGCAGTACAACACCTGCACGGCAAAGGCTTCGTTGAGCTCCCACAGGTCAATGTCGCTGATCTTCAGGCCCAGCTTGGCCAGCACCTTGGGAATGGCAAACACCGGGCCAATGCCCATTTCGTCGGGTTCGCAGCCTGCGACCGCAAAACCGAGGAAGCGGCCCAAGGGCTTCAGGCCTTTCCTTTCCGCCACTTTTTCGTCCATCATCACCACGGCACCGCCGCCGTCCGAGAACTGGCTGGCATTGCCGGCCGCGATCACGCCGCCGGGAATGGCCGGCTTGATGCCGCTGATGCCTTCCTTGGTCGTGCCTGCGCGAATGCCTTCGTCATGGCTGACGGTGACCTGCTTGGTCGTCAGACCCATGACCGGGTCAACCACACCCATGGTGACGGTAATGGGGGCAATTTCGGCCTCATACAAACCGGCTGCCAGCGCGGCCGTGGCTTTTTGCTGGCTCAGGGCGCCGTACTCGTCCATGCGGTCACGGGAAATCTCGTAGCGCTTGGCCACCTGCTCGGCGGTTTGCAGCATGTTCCAGTAAATCTCCGGCTTGTTTTTGCTCAGCCAGTCTTCGCGCAACATGTGGGTGTTGGCCTCCTGCTGCACGCAGGAAATGCTCTCCACGCCACCGGCGACGTAAATGTCTGCCTCACCCGCGATGATGCGCTGGGCGGCCAGGGCAATGGTTTGCAGGCCAGAGGAGCAAAAGCGGTTGACCGTCATGCCCGAGACGGTGACGGGGCAACTGGCGCGCAGCGCAATCTGGCGGGCGATGTTGGAGCCCGTGGCACCCTCAGGCGTGGCACAGCCGATGATCACGTCATCCACTTCGGCGGCTTCAATGCCGGCGCGCTTCAGTGCGTGTTCAACGGCATGGCCACCCAGCGTGGCACCGTGCGTCATGTTGAAGGAACCCTTCCAGCTTTTGGCCAGGGGTGTGCGGGCGGTGGAAACAATTACAGCTGAGGTCATGAAAATCTCCGGAATCAGTTACGTGGATCAGTTACCGTGAATCAGTTGAAGGTCTTGCCTTCAGCGGCAAGCTTGGCCAGCAGTGGAGCGGGCTTCCAGAAGCTGGCATCGTCCAGCGGATTCTGCGCAAAGCGCTTCATGCTCTGCACCACGTTGAACAGGCCCACCTGGTCGGCGTACAGCATGGGGCCGCCACGGTGAAGGGGGAAGCCATAGCCTGTGAGGTAGACCATGTCGATGTCGCTGGCCTTGGAGGCAATGCCTTCTTCCAGGATATGCGCGGCTTCGTTGACCAGCGAATACACCAGGCGCTGAACAATTTCCTCGTCGGATATCTTGCGCGGCGTCACGCCGATGTCCTTGCGGTGTTTTTCAATCATGTCGACCACCACCTGGGAAGGAATGGCGTCGCGCTTGCCGGGCACGTAGTCGTACCAGCCGGCGCCGGTTTTCTGGCCAAAGCGGCCCATTTCACAGAGCAG
>CAZWDK010000415.1:0-2433 GCA_964633095.1 uncultured Polaromonas sp.
CTTCTTCCTCTTCGGCGCTCCAGGCGCCGCCCTTGGCCTCGATGCCGTCGCGCTTGACGGTGGCCAGCACGCCGGCCGCCTGCTCGCCGCCCATCACGCTGATGCGGGCATTCGGCCACATCCAGAGAAAGCGCGGCGAATAGGCGCGGCCGCACATGCCGTAGTTGCCGGCGCCAAAACTGCCGCCGATGATGATGGTGAACTTGGGCACGCTGGCGGTGGCGACGGCCGTCACCATCTTGGCGCCGTTGCGCGCAATGCCTTCGTTTTCGTACTTGCGGCCGACCATGAAGCCGGTGATGTTCTGCAGGAACACCAGCGGAATCTTGCGCTGGCAGCACAGCTCGATGAAGTGCGTGGCCTTGAGCGCCGACTCGCTGAACAAAATGCCGTTGTTGGCAATGATGCCGACCGCCATGCCCTCAATGTGGGCGAAGCCGCAGACCAGCGTGGTGCCGTAGCGCGCCTTGAACTCGTCGAACTCGCTGCCATCGACGATGCGGGCAATGATTTCGCGCACGTCGAAGGGTTTGCGGGTGTCGGTCGGAATCACGCCATACAGCTCCTGCGCTACAAATTTAGGAGCTACCGGCGCCCGCAGCGCCTGGGCAGAGGCCTTGTTTTTATTCAAATTCTTGACGGAGGCACGGGCCAGCGCCAGTGCGTGCAGGTCGTTCTGCGCCAGATGGTCGGCCACGCCCGAGAGCCGGGTGTGCACATCGCCGCCGCCCAGATCCTCGGCACTGACCACTTCGCCCGTGGCCGCCTTCACCAGCGGCGGGCCGCCCAGGAAAATCGTTCCCTGGTTCTTCACGATGATGGACTCATCGCTCATGGCCGGCACATAGGCGCCGCCCGCGGTGCAGGAGCCCATGACCACGGCGATCTGCGCAATGCCCTGCGCGCTCATGTTGGCCTGGTTGAAGAAGATGCGGCCAAAGTGCTCGCGGTCCGGGAACACCTCGTCCTGGTTGGGCAGGTTGGCGCCGCCGGAATCGACCAGGTAGATGCAGGGCAGATTGTTTTGCTGCGCGATCTCCTGGGCACGCAAATGCTTCTTGACGGTCATCGGGTAATAGGTGCCGCCCTTCACGGTGGCGTCGTTGCAGACGATCATGCAGTCGACGCCGCTGACGCGGCCTATGCCGGCGATCAGGCCGGCGCAGGGCGCATCGCCGTGGTACATGCCGAGCGCGGCCAGCGGCGCGACCTCGAGAAACGGCGTGCCGGGATCGAGCAGCCGCTGCACCCGGTCGCGCGGCAGCAGCTTGCCGCGCGCCACATGTTTGGCACGGGCCGCCTCGCCACCGCCGCCGCCGGCCTTGGCGAGCTGGACATGGAGGTCATCGACCAGCGCGCGCATGGCGGCGGCATTGGCCTGGAAGTCGGCGGAACGGGCGTTGAGTTGGGTGGCAAGCAGGGTCATGATTCCGATTTCTTTCAGGCGGTTTTGTCTTCTTCCAGCCCCAGCTGGTGTTTCATTTCGTCGCGGATCTTGAACTTCTGGATCTTGCCGGTCACCGTCATGGGGAAGCCCGACACGAAACGAATGTAGCGCGGCACCTTGTAATGCGCAATCTGGCCCTTGCAGAAGGCGCGGATCTCGTCTTCGCTCAGCGTCTGTCCCGGTTTGGTGACGATCCAGGCGCAGAGCTCCTCGCCGTAGCGCTTGTCGGGCAGGCCGACCACCTGCACGTCCTGCACCTTGGGATGGCGGTAGAGAAATTCCTCGATCTCGCGCGGGTAGATGTTCTCGCCGCCGCGTATCACCATGTCCTTGATGCGGCCGACGATGTTGACATAGCCCGCGGCGTCCATGGTGGCCAGGTCGCCGGTGTGCATCCAGCCCTGCTCGTCGATGGCCTCGCGCGTCTTGGCCTCGTCCTGCCAGTAGCCGTGCATCACCGAATAGCCGCGCGTGCAGAACTCGCCCGAGACGCCGGGCGCGACGGTCTCGCCGCTCTCGGGGTCGACGATTTTGATCTCCAGGTGCGGCTGCACCAGGCCGACCGTGGACACGCGCTTGTCCAGCGGCGTGTCCACGGAACTCTGGCAGCTCACCGGGCTGGTTTCGGTCATGCCGTAGGCGATGGTGATCTGGCTCAGGTGCATGTCGCTGACCACGCGCTTCATCACCTCGGTCGGGCAGGGCGAGCCGGCCATGATGCCGGTGCGCAGGCTGGACAGGTCAAACTCGGCAAAGCGCGGATGGTCCAGCTCGGCGATGAACATGGTGGGAACGCCGTGCAGGCCGGTGCATTGCTCGTCCTGCACCGTCTGCAGCACCGTCAGCGGGTCGAAGCCGTCGTTGGGGTAGACGATGGTGGCGCCGTGCGTCAGGCAGGCCAGGTTGCCCAGCACCATGCCAAAGCAGTGGTACAGCGGCACCGGAATGCACAGCCGGTCGGCCGGCGTGAGCTGCATGCATTCGCC
>CAZWDK010000416.1:0-2423 GCA_964633095.1 uncultured Polaromonas sp.
TGGCCACGGTGGCGCCATCTTCCTTGGCCTGCTGCATGTCATAGACATGGATGTAATCGCCAAACACGGCGCGGGTGTCGCGGTCTTCACTGCTGACGGGTGTGCCGGTAAAGGCAACAAAGGTGGCGTTGGGCAAGGCATCGCGCAAATGCTGGGCATACCCGGCCGAATACGCGGCCTCATACCGCTCCACATACGGAGGCGGCGCAAACTCGGCGCGGTGCGGCGTCACCACACCATCGCCAGTTGCTATCACATTGGTAGCTGCTTGCGCTTGTTCTACGCGGGCCAGAGGTACTTTTCGTGCCTTGAGCTTGGCTTCAAAGCCATATTGTGTGCGGTGGGCTTCGTCCGCAATCACCACAATGTTGTGGCGGTCGGACAGCACGGGGAAGGTGTCTTCATCCTCACCGGGCATGAATTTCTGGATGGTGGCAAACACAATGCCGCCCGATGGCCGGTTGGCCAGCTTGGCCCGCAAGTCTTGCCGGGTGCTGACCTGCACTGGCTGCTCGCGCAACAGGTCTTGCGCCAGACTGAACACGCCAAAGAGTTGGCCATCCAGATCATTGCGGTCGGTGATGACCACAATGGTGGGGTTCTCCATGGCGGGCTCTTGCATCACGCGGGCGGCAAAGCAGGTCATGGTGATGCTCTTGCCGCTGCCCTGGGTGTGCCAGACCACGCCACCCTTGCCCTTGATGCTTTGGCTGCCGCCGGGGCGCGAAGCCGCCACCACCTGAACAATGGCCGCACGCACGGCATGGAACTGGTGGTACCCGGCAATCTTCTTGACCAGCGCACCGTCGTCTTCAAACAGCACAAAGTAGCGCAGATAGTCCAGCAGGTACTGCGGTGCCAGCACGCCGCGCACCAGGGTCTGCAGCTCGTTGAACTCGCCCAGCGGGTCCAGCGTGACACCATCAATGGTGCGCCAGGCCATGAAGCGCTCTGCGTCGGCCGACAGGGAGCCCAGCAATGCGTCCGTGCCATCCGAGATCACCAGTATCTCGTTGTACTGGAAGGCATCGGAGATTTGCGCCTTGTAGGTCTGGATCTGGTCGTAGGCCTTCCAGACATCGGCGGCCTCGTCGGCGGGGTTCTTCAGCTCCATCAGCACCAGCGGCAGACCGTTGACGAACAGCATGATGTCGGGCCTGCGCGTGTGGTGCGGGCCACGAATCGAGAACTGGTTCACCGCCAGCCACTCATTGCGGTCTGGGTATGTCCAGTCGATGAGCCGGACAAAATCACCCCGCGTTTCGCCGTCCTTCTGGTACTGCACGGGCACCCCGGCGACCAACATGCGATGGAAGTGCTGGTTGGCAGACAGCAGCGCGGGGAGCCCCAAGTCCGACACTTGTTTGAGCGCGTCTTCACGGGCGGCGTCAGGAATGGCGGGGTTGAGCCGGTCAATCGCAGACCGCAGCCGCCCGGCCAGCAGCACCTGCCGGTAGCTGGCTCGCTCAGGCGCGGGGCCGTCATGTGCGATGTCTGGGCCATAGGCGTGGCTGTAGCCCACGTCCTGCAACCAGGCCAGGGCTTCGCGTTCGAGCTGGTCTTCGGTCATGCCGCCGGCCATCAGGCGGCCCGCACTTCAGCGAGCAGGTCGGGGTGGCGGTCCAGCACCTTGAGCAGTTTGACCAGCGCCAGCGGCGGCTTGGTCTTGCCGTTTTCGTAACGCGAAAAGGCATTGACGCCGCCGCCAAAGATTTCGGCCGCTTCGCGCTGGTCCAGCGCCAGCTTCTTGCGCACGCTCATGATGAAACCCGGGTCAACAATGGAGGCGTTCACCTGCCTGGAAAAAGCGCGCATCTCACGCATCACGCGATCAGATTCCGCCGCATCCAGCACGGACTCGGCACAGGCGGGGCAAAAATCACCCGTCACCGCAGGAATGCTGGCGGTTTCACCCTTGTAGGTGTAGGGCAGGTCGCGGGTGTCATGGATCAGTTCAGCCGCACCGCAAACAGGGCATTTCATGGTCATAGCTCCTTGAAGGACACGATCAACAGGTCATCAATGACCGTCAGTTTCAAATACACATCACCGGCAGCAGTGCTCGGGCGGTACACGTCTTGCCAGACCGTGTGATCGGCGTGCGTGGTCATGCTCTTGTAAAAATCCGATGGCGTGAGCGCCGACACCACGGCCAATAGTCCGAGATAGTCGAAGCCCAAGGCATCAGCGCCAGCACGCGCCGCATGCGTGGTTCGCACCTTGCCTGCCTCGATCAAGACTTTGACGGTGGCCAGTTTGCAATGCGGCGTGCTTTTTTCCATCGGAAAAAATATTAACCTAGTTGGTTTAATTTGGCAAGTTGGTTAATCTTGCTGATTTTAATGATCAAATCAGCATTCAGCCCAATCAGCACGGGCGCAAGCAGCTATTAAATTAGTAGCAGCTGGCTTGCATCATGCAAC
>CAZWDK010000417.1:0-2420 GCA_964633095.1 uncultured Polaromonas sp.
AGCCAGGGCACGGTGCGCAAGGCGATTGACGAGCTGGCCGCCGAAAACCTGGTGATGCGTCGCCAGGGCAAGGGCACGTTTGTCGCCACCCATGCCGAGCAGCATGTGCAATACCGATTTTTGCGGCTGATGCCCGATAGCGGCGACCTCGCCAGCGAAGGGCCGGCCCAGCGCCAGATCATCGACTGCAAACGCCTGCGCGCCCCGGCCGACATTGCACGCGTCCTGGCGCTGCGCACCGGCGATGCCGTGCTGCAGCTGCGCCGCGTCCTCGCCTTCCAGGGCACACCGACCATTCTGGAAGATGTCTGGCTGCCCGGCGGTCCCTTCAAGGGCCTGACGGCCGACCGGCTGGCCACTTACCGCGGCCCGATGTATGCGCTGTTTGAAACCGAATTTGGCGTGCGCATGGTGCGCGCCGAAGAAAAAATCCGGGCCCTGGCCGCCGATGCGACCGCGGCCGAATTGCTGAAAGTACCCAAGGGCGAGCCGCTGTTAAGCGTAGAACGCACCGCCTACACCTATAACGACCTTCCCATGGAGTTACGCCGAGGCCTGTACCGCACCGATATCCATCATTACAAAAACGAGCTTAGCTGACGGGAAACATCATGTTGCGGCGGTGCACGCATATTCCTTTGCTGCATTGCAATAGAATTTAACCTGTTTTAGCTGTAATTGCCTTCCCGGTTACCACCCAGTTACATCCACGAAAGTCCCACAAAATGACAGAGCTGGCCTCCCAACAGCGCCCCAAACGGCCTGAGTTCCGCAATATCAACGCCTTCACCGACCTCCGCCACTACCGCCTCCCCGTCGCAGGCATTGTTTCCATCCTCCACCGCATCAGCGGCGCCATCATGTTCATCCTGATGCCCTTCATCATCTGGATGTTTGACACCTCGATCTCTTCCGAGATTTCCTTTGCCAAATTCAAGTCCGCCTTCAATGTCGGCATGCTGGGCCTGCCTGGAATCATCTGGAAGCTGGTCGCCCTGGCCCTGATCTGGGCCTACCTGCACCATTTCATCGCCGGCCTGCGCCACCTCTGGATGGACATCAGCCACACGGCCGTCAGCAAGGAGTTCGGCAAGTCATCCGCCGTCTTCACGCTCGCCGTGAGCATTGGCCTGACGCTCGTGCTGGGCGCCAAGCTGTTTGGTCTTTACTAAGAAGAAAGAGCACACCATGTCTGTTAACTACGGCTCCAAACGTCTCGTTGTTGGCGCTCACTATGGCCTGCGCGACTGGCTGGCCCAGCGTGTGACGGCGGCCCTGATGGCCCTCTTTACCGTGCTGCTGCTGGCACAGGTCATTTTCAGCAAAGGCCCCATCGGCTATGACCAGTGGGCCGGCATCTTTTCGTCGCAGTGGATGAAGGTATTGACCTTCACCGTCATCGTTGCCCTGCTCTACCACGTCTGGGTCGGCATGCGCGACATCTGGATGGACTACATCAAGCCGGTCGGGCTGCGCCTGTCGCTGCAGGTCTTCACCCTCGTCTGGCTGGTGGCTTGCGCCGGCTGGGGCATCCAGGTGCTGTGGCGCGTCTAAGGCCCATTGAAAGCGCAGCTGATCGCCCCCGACTAAAAAAGATTCCCAAATAATCATGACCGCTACCTCCAAACTCCCCAAGCGCAAATTTGACGTCGTCATCGTCGGTGCCGGTGGCTCCGGCATGCGCGCCTCGCTGCAACTGGCCCGTGCCGGCCTGAACGTGGCCGTGCTGTCCAAAGTGTTCCCGACCCGCTCCCACACCGTGGCAGCCCAGGGCGGCATTGGCGCCTCGCTCGGCAACATGTCCGAGGACAACTGGCACTACCACTTCTACGACACGGTCAAGGGCTCCGACTGGCTGGGCGACCAGGACGCGATTGAATTCATGTGCCGCGAAGCGCCCAAGGTCGTCTATGACCTGGAGCACATGGGCATGCCGTTTGACCGCAACGCCGATGGCACGATTTACCAGCGCCCCTTTGGCGGCCACACCGCCAACTACGGCGAAAAGCCGGTGCAGCGCGCCTGCGCCGCGGCCGACCGGACCGGCCACGCCATGCTGCACACGCTGTACCAGCAAAACGTCAAGGAAAAAACCAGCTTCTTCGTTGAATGGCTGGCCATGGACCTGATCCGCGACGAGGCCGGCGACGTGGTCGGCGTGACCGCGATCGAGATGGAAACCGGCGACGTGCATATTTTCGAGGCCAAGGCCACCTTGCTGGCTACCGGCGGCGCCGGCCGCATTTTCGCGGCATCGACCAACGCCTTCATCAACACCGGCGACGGCCTGGGCATGGCCGCGCGCGCCGGCATTCCGCTGGAAGACATGGAGTTCTGGCAGTTCCACCCGACCGGCGTGCATGGCGCCGGCGTGCTGCTGACCGAAGGCTGCCGCGGCGAAGGCGCGATCCTGCGCAACA
>CAZWDK010000418.1:0-2415 GCA_964633095.1 uncultured Polaromonas sp.
GGCCAGTTACTCGGCTTGCGTCTGGGTGATGCTTGCCGCCGCCTGCAACTGGGTCTTCACGCCGGCGGCAAGCTGGCGGAACAGCGGCAGGGCGGCCGTCGGGAGCTGGACGGTTTCGCTTTGCTTGGCGATGTTCATCGGGTCCTGCTGCTGGCCGTTGACGCGGAACTCGAAATGCAGGTGCGGGCCGGTGGCCCAGCCGGTGGAGCCCACCAGGCCAATGGTCTGGCCCTGGCTGACCGCCTGGCCGCGCTGCACCATGATCTTGCTCAGGTGCGCATACACCGTTTCATGGTTGTTGCGGTGCCTGATGAAGACCACATTGCCGTAGCCGTTCTGCACGCCGGCAAATTCGACCACGCCGTCGCCCACGGTGCGCGCCGGCGTGCCGGTGCTGGCGGCAAAGTCGGTGCCCAGGTGGGCGCGCCACTTTTGCAAAATCGGGTGAAAGCGCATGGAAAAGCCGCTGCTGATGCGTGAGAACTCCACCGGTGAGCTCAGGTAGGCGCGGCGCAGGCTTTGGCCGTCCAGCGTGTAATAGCCGCCCTTGTTGGGGGCGCCTGCGGCATCCTTGCCCGGGGGCTGGAACCACATGGCCTGGTAGCTCTTGCCGGCGTTGACGAATTCGGCCGACAGCACACGGCCGGTGCGCAGCGCCTCGCCATCGGCTTCCAGGGTTTCGTAGACCACGTTGAAGCGGTCACCCTTGCGCAGGGCATGGCGGAAATCGATGTCGCCCGAGAAAATTTCCGCAAGCTGCACCGCCACGGTGTCGGGGATGCGGGCGTCGTCGGTGGCGGCAAACAGCGAGGTCTGGATGCTGCCGCTGGCCAGCCGGGCCGAACTGGTGTAGGGCGCGGTTTCAACGCGCGAGCTGAAGCCGCCCGACCCGTCGGTGCTGCGCTCTATGACCAGGCGCTTGAAGCGCGTTTCATCGTCGGTCGGCCAGCGCATGCTGAGCTTGAGCAGTTGCTGGCTGTCGCTGGCTTCCGCCGTCACGGTCTTGCCGGCACGGCCGGCCAGTATCAGTTGCGCGTTGGCATCGCGGCGCAAAAATGCCGCCGCCGCCGGGTCGTTGACGTTCAGGCGCTTGAGCAGGGCGTCGGCGGTGTCGCTGCTGCGCGTGCTTTCGGTGCGAAACAGCCTGAAGTTGAAGCCGGCCAGCGCATCGGTCTGGCTCTGCGTGGGCAGGCTTTGCACCGCTTCCAGCACCTGGCGCACCGGCAAATCGGCGGCATCGGGTGCCATGGGCGCGACGCCAAACGCGGTCACGCCCGTGCCCAGCAACAGCACGGCCAGGCTGCCGGTCAGGCGTTTGGGGTGGCGCCGCAGGCTGTCGGCGAGGGAAGTCAGGACATGGGAGGGGGCGGGCAGGCGCAAAACGGTGGCTTCCAACTAAAGTGCATCGGGCCACCATCACTCAGGGTTAGCGCGCCGGACTGCGGTATCTACAAACAAACCGGTGAACGGCCCCCGCCAGTTGGATGCGGGGTCCTGGCTCACCGGACTGAAAAATTCTTGGCTCCCGATCAGCAATTTGCAGGCCAACTAAAATGGCGCGCTGATGCAGGAAAACGGCAATTATATCTGTCGGACAACACCTCGACTCCCGAAAAATCCCTTATGAATCAAGAGCTTGTTACAAATTCCCCCGTGTCCGACCGCGTCAGGGCGGCTCTCGCCGTGTCGCTGCGGGGCTGCGACGAACTCATTCCCCAGGATGAATGGCTGAAAAAACTGGTGCGCAGCGAAGCCACTGGCGTGCCCCTGCGCATCAAGCTGGGGCTGGACCCCACCGCACCCGACATCCACATCGGCCACACCGTGGTGCTCAACAAGATGCGCCAGTTGCAGGATCTGGGCCACACCGTCATTTTCCTGATCGGCGACTTCACCAGCCTGATCGGCGACCCCTCGGGCCGCAACACGACGCGCCCGCCGCTGACGCCCGAGCAAATCAAGGTCAATGCCGAAACCTACTACCGCCAGGCCAGCCTGGTGCTGGACCCGGCCAGGACCGAGATCCGCTACAACAGCGAATGGAGCGACCCGCTGGGCGCGCGCGGCATGATCCAGCTGGCCGCCAGGTACACGGTGGCCCGCATGATGGAGCGCAACGATTTTCACGACCGTTTCAAGGCCGGCCAGTCCATCAGCGTGCATGAGTTTTTATACCCGCTGATGCAGGGCTACGACTCGGTGGCCTTGAAGAGCGACCTGGAACTGGGCGGCACCGACCAGAAATTCAACCTGCTGATGGGCCGGCACCTGCAGGCCGAGTATGGCCAGGAGCCGCAGTGCATTCTGACCATGCCGCTGCTCGAGGGCCTGGACGGCGTCGAGAAGATGTCCAAGTCCAAGAACAACTACATCGGCATCAGCGAGGACGCCAACAGCATGTTTGCCAAGGTGCTG
>CAZWDK010000419.1:0-2414 GCA_964633095.1 uncultured Polaromonas sp.
TCACCCATTGGTTGAGCTGAATGATGGGCAGCAGCACCGCCAGCACGATCAGCATCACCACCAGGCCCATGATCACGATCAGCAGGGGCTCCAGCAGGGTTGCCAGCGCCATGGCGCGCCGCTGCACCTCGGTCGACAGCTGGCGGGCGGCGCGCTGCAGCATCACCGGCAGCTGGCCGGTCTGCTCGCCCAGGCGGGCAAACATGCTGACCAGTCCGGGAAAGCGTTTTTTTTGCGCCAGCGCCGAGGCCAGCGGAGCCCCCTCGCGCACCAGCAGCAGCGCATCGAGCGCGTCGCTGCGCATGGCCCGGTTGGCCAGGGTTTCGGCGGCGGCCTGCAAGGCCTTGAGAATCGGCACGCCGGCGCCGGCCAGCATGGCCAGGGTGCTGGCAAAGCGCGCCGCGTTGTAGTCACGCGCGAGGCGGCCGAGCACTGGAAGAGTGAGTAGCATGGCGTCAAATTTTTCACGCAAGCCCTCATTCCTCAAGGCCACACGGGTGAAAAACGCCATCAACACAAGAGCACCCAGCAGTGCCCAGCCATAGCTGCGCACCAGATCGCTGAGGGCCAGCATGGCCACCGTCAGAAAAGGCAGCGCGCGCTTGGTGCCGGCAAAAACATTGGCGATCTGCGGCACCACATAGCCCATCAGGAACATCACGATCACGATGGCCACCAGCGTCACGATGGCCGGGTACAGCGCGGCGGCGATCAGTTTGGACTTGAGCGCCTGGCGCTCTTCCAGGTCGTCGGCCAGGCGTTCCAGCACCAGCCCCAGGTGGCCGCTTTGCTCCCCGGCGCCTATGACGGCGATGTAGATGGCCGAAAACTCGCGCGGGTGCTGCGACAGCGCCCTGGCAAAGCTGCTGCCGCCATTGACCTCTGAGCGCAGGCCCGCCACCAGGTTGCGCTGTTTTTCGTCCTCGGCTTCGTCGGTCAGTGCCGTCAGCGCACGCTCCAGCGGCAAGCCGGAGCCGACCAGCCCGGCAAGCTGGCGCGTCCAGATCGTCAGCCCCGTGGCATTGAAGACACGGCCGCCAAACAAGGGCGTCTGCAGCAGCGACTGTGCCGCGCCGGCGGCGTCGCCGCCATTCACCGGATTGACCCCCAGCGGCACCAGCGCCTGGCTGCGCAGCAGGCTGCGCGCGGCCCTGGCGGTATCGGCCTCGATCACGCCCCGACGGACCTTGCCGTCGTTCTGCATGGCTTCAAAGGAATAGGCGGGCATGGTGGCGGCTTAAGCGGGCGGCGGCGTTGTGTTGGATGCGTTCAGTCGCGGGTGACGCGCAGCAGTTCTTCGCGCGAGGTGATGCCATCGGCCACCAGCCGTTCGCCGGCATCACGCATCAGCGCCATGCCGGCCTTGAGCGCCGCATTGCGGATATCGGCTTCAGACGCACGGTTGTGGATCTGGGCGCGTATGGCGTCGTCGGTCACCAGCAGCTCGAACACGCCGGTACGCCCGGCGTAGCCGGTCTGGCCGCAATGCTGGCAACCCGCGCCCTGGCAGCCAGTGCACAGCCGGCGCACCAGCCGCTGCGCCAGCACGCCGAGCAGCGAGGAGCTCAGCAAAAAGGGCTCCACGCCCATGTCGATCAGGCGCGTCACGGCGCTGGCCGCGTCATTGGTGTGCAGCGTGGCCAGCACCAGATGGCCGGTGAGCGAGGCCTGGATGGCGATCTGCGCGGTCTCGAAGTCGCGGATTTCGCCAATCATGATGATGTCCGGGTCCTGGCGCAGGATGGCGCGCAGGGCCTTGGCAAAGTCCAGGTCGATCTTGGGATTGACCTGCGTCTGGCCTACGCCGGGCAGCTCGTACTCAATCGGGTCTTCCACCGTCATGATGTTGCTGGCGCCGGCATCGAGCCGCTGCAGGGCCGAGTACAGCGTGGTGGTCTTGCCCGAACCGGTGGGGCCGGTGACCAAGATGATGCCGTGCGGCTGGGCAATCAGGCGCTCGAAGCGCTGCAGCACATCGCCCTGCATGCCGACCGACTCCAGGCTCAGCTTGCTCTCGCTCTTGTCGAGCAGGCGCAGCACGGCACGCTCGCCATGGGCGCTGGGCAAGGTGCTCACGCGCACGTCCACCGCGCGCGTACCGATGCGCAGGCTGATGCGGCCGTCTTGCGGCAAGCGTTTTTCCGCGATGTCCAGGTCGGCCATGATTTTCAGGCGCGAGATCAGCGCCGCATGCAGGGCGCGGTTCGGCTGCACCACTTCGCGCAGCGTGCCGTCGACCCGAAAACGCACGCTGGAATGGCGCTCGTAGGGCTCGATGTGGATGTCGCTGGCCCCGTCGCGGGCGGCCTGCGTCAGCAGGGCGTTGAGCATGCGGATGATGGGCGCATCGTCAGCCGTTTCCAGCAGGTCTTCCACCGCCGGCAGCTCCTGCATCATGCGCGACAGGTCGGCGT
>CAZWDK010000420.1:0-2413 GCA_964633095.1 uncultured Polaromonas sp.
ATTCCACCGACTCCAACATGCTGGGCGCCACGCACGAGGCCAAGGACCTGGAGCATTTGAACAGCGGCATGAAGATCGTCCAGCCCATCATGGGCGTGGCCTTCTGGAAAGACGAAGTGCAGGTCAAGCGCGAGGAAGTCACGGTGCGCTTTGAAGAAGGCCAGCCGGTGGCGCTGAACGGCAAGACCTTTGCCAGCCCGGTGGAACTGATCCTGGAAGCCAACCGCATAGGCGGCCGCCACGGCCTGGGCATGAGCGATCAGATCGAAAACCGCATCATCGAGGCGAAAAGCCGCGGCATTTACGAGGCGCCCGGCCTGGCCCTGCTGTTCATCGCCTACGAGCGCCTGCTCACCGGCATCCACAACGAGGACACCATCGAGCAGTACCGCGACAACGGCCGCAAGCTCGGCCGCCTGCTCTACCAGGGCCGCTGGTTCGACTCGCAGGCCATCATGCTGCGCGAGACCGCCCAGCGCTGGGTGGCGCGCGCCATCAGCGGCGAAGTGACCATCGAGCTGCGCCGCGGCAACGACTACTCCATCCTCAACACGGTCTCCAGCAACCTGACCTACAAGCCAGAGCGCCTGAGCATGGAAAAGGTCGAAGGCGCGTTCACGCCGCTGGACCGCATCGGCCAGCTGACCATGCGCAACCTGGACATCATCGACACGCGCGACAAGCTGGGCATTTACACCCAGGCCGGCCTGCTGTCCGTCGGCGAAGGACAGGCCCTGCCCAGCCTGGGCAAGAACTAGCTCCGCCAGCCAGCGAAACCATCAAGGAAAAATTACTGCAGCCTATGCCGGATGGGCACAGTCAGCTATAAAAACAATAGCAAAACCCGCCGCCGCGGAACAAGCCACCGCAAGGTGGCTTTTTTCATGTCAATCGAGAAAGCGCTGCGCGTAATCCGCCGGGGGCATGAGGCAGGTCTCGCTGCGGCCAAACCACTGGAAGCGATGACGCGCCAGAAAGCGGTAAAGCGCATCGCGCAGCGGGGCCGGGATCAGCCAGGCCAGCCACGCCAGCCGCCATGGGCCGCCCAGGGCATGGCACATGCGCAACAGGGCGGCCGTGTGCTGCCAGATGCGGTCGCCATCGACCAGCAGTAGCGTCTGCAAGCCCTCGACCTTCAGTCCGGCCTGCGCCAGCAAGGCCCGGCCGTGCGCACCCTGCATGCAGGCAAAACGCAGCACGCGGCGTTGGTCGTGGCGCAGCAGAAACTGCACCCAGCCATTGCAGAGCAGGCATTGCGCATCAAACACAACAATCATGGCATGGCCCGCGCTGCGCCTGGGCGTCCAACCCTAGACCACCACCGGCTCCGGCTCCAGCCGCAGGCCGAAACGCTCGTAGACGCTGGTCTGTATCGCCTTGGCCAGCGTCATGACTTCGCCGCCGGTGACCGGATTGTCGGTGCCGCCGCGGTTGACGAGCACCAGCGCCTGCTTGTCGTAGACGCCGGCGTTGCCTATCGACTTGCCCTTCCAGCCGCAGGCCTCAATCAGCCAGCCCGCCGCCAGCTTGACCGAGCCGTTGGCCAGGTGGTAATGCACGATTTTGGGCTCGCGCTGGATGATGTCGGCGCACTGCTCGGGCGAGACAGTCGGGTTTTTGAAGAAGCTGCCGGCATTGCCGATGACTTGCGGGTCGGGCAGCTTGGCCCGCCGAATGTCGCAAATCCACTCATAAATTTGTAGCGCACCAGGTGCGCTGTTATTGGACTGCAGCATTTTTTTCTCAATATCCGCATAGCCCAGC
Source organism: uncultured Polaromonas sp. (assembly GCA_964633095.1). Lineage (GTDB taxonomy): Bacteria > Pseudomonadota > Gammaproteobacteria > Burkholderiales > Burkholderiaceae_C > Polaromonas. The sequence goes on from CAZWDK010000420.1 coordinate 1,765, forward strand.
ACGGGTTTCCAGGCCTTCGGCAGGGAAAACCGCACCCGGGTGATCAGCGCCCTGTCCGCCAGCCCCAAGGCCTGCGCACCGGACGCTTCGCCGGGCTTGCTGCTGTGCTTGAATACCGAGTCGCGGTAGCCGAACGCGCATTGCGCCGCATGGAGCGTGAAGGGCTGACCGGTCGTCAAATCCACCGCATCGAGCGACTCGAAGCGGTCCTGCAGCTCCACGCCATAGGCCCCGATGTTTTGCACCGGCGAAGCCCCCACGGTACCCGGAATCAGCGCCAGGTTTTCCAGGCCGGGATAGCCATTTTCAAGCGTCCAGCGGACCAGCTCGTGCCAGTTCTCGCCGGCACCGGCCTCCACAATCCAGGCCTTGGCGGTCTCGCCGACCAGGCGCTTGCCCATGATCTCGACCTTGAGCACCAACTGCTTGACATCCCCGGTCAGCACAATGTTGCTGCCGCCGCCCAGCACGAATTTGGGGCTGGCGCGCAGCGCGGGGTCCTGCAGCACGGCGGTGATATCCGCCATGCTGGCCAGCCGGACCAGGCTGAGCGCCTTGGCCACGATGCCAAAGCTGTTGGAATACTGGAGTGGGACGTTTTTCTCGACTAACATCATGGGATTGTCTCACCCTGGCCGCCGGTCGGGCT
>CAZWDK010000421.1:0-2401 GCA_964633095.1 uncultured Polaromonas sp.
GTTGCCGTTGCCGTTGCCGTTGCCGTTGCCGTTGCCGTTGCCGTTGCCGTTGCCGCCGCCATTGCCGTTACCGCCACCTTTGCCGCCCCCGCTGTCAGCGGTGCCGCCTTTTCCGTGGCCATCGGCATCTTTGCCGGAGGCCAGGCCTTTGCCTGCGTGATCCGACGTGGCAACGCTTTCAGCTTTGGCCGCGTGCTCAGACTTCTTGCCGTTCTTGTCGTTTTTATCGGTATGGGAGGCGCTCACGACGGAACCGAGCTTGACCCCCATGCCTTGGGCGATTTTTCCCCATCCCATGCCCTGGTTTCTTTGCGAGAGCACGCCGGCCAGAGTGACGGTTCCGGTTGGCGTGGCGATCTTGCCACCGTTCAGCGCGGCTGCAAGTTGCGCGGGCGTGGGGTTGGTGATGCCTTCCTTGGCGAGGGCGGTTTTGGCCAGCGAGAGGGCGGTATTGATGCTGCCATAACCCATCTTGCTGCTTGCCGGTGAAAAGCTCGCTGCGGGTGCGCCCGCATTGGGCCCGGTCACACTGGGCCCCAGCGTGATGCTGGAACCCGTACGCATGCCGTTGACCAGCGACTGGGCATTGGCCGGCGAACCGGCAAAGGCGCTGTAGCTGGCCGCCAGCTTGTCACCCTGCGGATTGCTGGTGGTGGCAGTGGTGGTAGCAGTGGCAGTAGTAGCGGTTTGCGCTTCAGCCAGCCCGCCGCCCAGAAGAACCAGGCTGGCAGCGCCAAAAGCGGCGATGTTTTTTTTGATCAACACGGAATAACCTCCAAATTATTCATGGACAAGTGCCAAAGCTGCGGATTGCAGTTTTTGTGGGTTTCGATCTTAGGGGCGCAATCCGCCCGCATAAGCAATTTGGCGAGCTTGTTTCAAATTAACACCTTTGACGAGGCAGGCAACATCCTGGCGGGCCTGTCGCCGCCTTGGTGATCGATCTTGCTTGGGAACGGCGTCGCGGCAGTTGTCGCGGCATCAGGCCATGCGGCCCTTGTTCTCCACCACCGCGCAGCCGGTGATGCGCCAGGCCTTGTTTTTCTGCCGCTGCAGGCTGTAAATGGCCAGCCACGGGCCGCCGTTGGCGTCCGTCATCTGCACGCGCTGAATCGCCTGGTCGTCCTTGCCCTCGGGCTTGAGAAAAGCCACCGAGGCCGGGCGGTAGACCATGGGGTAGCTGCCGCGCACCATGGCCATGAAGCCGGCGGCCGTGCCGACCGCTTCCCGCACATTCGGCGCCGCGTAAGAAAAGGCCTTGGCCGCATCGTCCTTGGCAAAGGCCGCCAGTTGCGCCTGCACCACGCCGCGCACGCTTTTTTCGTCAGCGGGCGAGAGCGGCGCGGCGGCCGCGCCGGCATGCAGGGCCAGTGCGGCTGTGGCGGCGATCAGCCAGCGGAACAGTGGGAGGCGTGAAATGGCAGGCATGCAAGGCTTTCGGTCAAGCAAGGTGGCGCAGTCAACAACGCCCATGCCGCTTGCGGACAGCATGGGTTTTGGTCATACGCAGCATGCACTCTTTTGGATGCCATAAAAGGCTGGGTCTGGGGGCGCTCTGCTGCGCAGAAGTGGCCCAGGCCTGGCCGGTGATAACGGCCAGGCAGCGAAGTAGACGCCGTGACGGGCGTGGGGCTTATATCCCCAGCAGCTTCTTGGCGCTGCCCAGCGCCTTCATCGAATCGTCGTGTTTGCCTTCCTTGTGGAATTTTTCGCCCTCTGCCCGCAGCGCCTTGACCTTGGTCAGGGTGTCCGCCGAGAGCGTGGGGTTGGTCGAGAGTTTGGCGTCAATTGCCTTCATCTCATTCGGGCAGTTGTTGGCCCAGGCCAGGGACGAGGCGGCCAGGGCCAGTGCAGCAATGATGAGTTTCATGTCAGTCTCCATCGCAGGCCAGAAAATTCTGACTTTTAAATGCTAGCAAAAGCCTTCGGTTTGCACCAGTGGCCGGGCTGGCCGGCCACTGGTGCAAGAGTTGCCTGGGTACGCCGGTGCCCTCGATGGGCGCAGGACGACGAACAAGTCCTAGGCCTGCTCCGCGTCGACGACGCCATCCTTGCGGATGGATTCATGGTCCCGGCGGTTCTTGAGCCGTCCCAGCGTGTTTTCCAGCGCCCGCTTCAGCTTGCTGGCGGCGCCCCGGAAGGCCTCGTCCATGCTGGGTGCGTGCTGGTTGACGGCAATCGGCTGGTGGCGGGCCAGGCGCGCTTCCATCATGCAGCGCTTGTTGCCACCGGACTTCTCGCTGTTTTCATCGCTCAGATGCACTTCGACCCGGGTCACATCGTCCCTGAAGCGGTTCAGGGTTTCCTTTAGTTCAGCATCGGCCCAGCGCTCCAGTGCGTCCTTGTTTTCAATGCCGTTGCTGGTGTTGACTTGAACTTGCATGCGGTGTCCTTGTTGCGG
>CAZWDK010000422.1:0-2396 GCA_964633095.1 uncultured Polaromonas sp.
CTGTTCGACACGGTGGACACGCTGAAAGACACGCTGCGCATCTTTGCCGAGATGGTGGTCGGCATCACCGTCAGGCCCGAGGCCATGGAGCTGGCCGCCCTCAAGGGTTACGCCACCGCCACCGACCTGGCCGACTACCTGGTGAAAAAAGGCCTGCCCTTTCGCGATGCGCATGAAACGGTGGCACATGCCGTCAAGGCCGCCATCTCGCATGCGGTGGACCTGTCGGAGCTGCCGCTGGCGGTGCTGCAGCAGTTCAACCCCAGCATCGAAAAAGACGTTTACGACGCCTTGAGCCTGCGCGGCTCGCTCAGTGCCCGCAATATCCTGGGCGGCACGGCGCCGGCCCAGGTGCGGACACAAATTGCCCGGCACCGCGCCCGGCTCGCCTAAGGCCGCAATTTTCCGCAGGGCTTACGTTGCCAGTGAGCGTTGGGCCACATTTCTGCGCAGGGCCGCCCCAAGCAGAAATAGCCCCCTCGGGGGGCAGCGCAGTACGCGCAGCGACAAGCGTGGGGGCCATTTAAGCCTCGTCTAAGCGAATCGCCGCATACTGGGCGGCTGCGAGGAAGCAACAATGCGCTTATTGCTGGTTGAGGACGACGCCATGATTGGCGAAACGGTGCTGCAGGTGCTGCGAGCAGAGCACTATGCCGTGGACTGGGTGCGCGACGGCAAGCTGGCCGACGAAGCGCTGCGCAGCGAACAATACGACCTGGTGCTGCTGGACCTGGGCCTGCCCCAACGCGACGGCCAGGAGGTATTGCGCGCGCTGCGCGCGCGGCGCAATACGACACCGGTTCTTGTGGCCACGGCACGCGATGCGGTAGAAGACCGGATCGCCGGCCTGGACGCCGGCGCCGACGATTACGTCGTCAAACCCTATGACACCGACGAACTGCTGGCCCGCATACGAGCCCTGCTGCGCCGCAGCGCCGGCCGGGCCGAGCCGGTGTTCGAACACAAGGGCGTCAGCCTGAACCCCGCCACCCATGAAGCCTCGGTTCATGGCCAGGCGGTGTTGCTGTCGGCCCGCGAATGGGCCGTGCTGGAACCCCTGCTGGCCCGCCCCGGCGTGGTGCTGTCGCGCGCCCAACTCGAAGAAAAACTGTTCAGCTGGAAGGACGATATCAGCAGCAATGCGGTCGAAGTCTATATTCACGGCGTGCGCAAAAAGCTCGGCAATGAGCTGATACAGACGGTGCGCGGCCTGGGGTATGTGGTGCCCAAAGAATGAAGGGCTCAACATCACACTCCCTGCGCGGGCGGCTGCTCTGGTTTGTGCTGGTGGCCATTTTGCTGGCCGCTGTGGCGCAGGCCATCACCGCCTACCGCGGCGCCGTGCAACAGGCCGACGCGATGTTTGACGAACATTTGCAGCAGATGGCACGCTCACTGCGCGGCGGCATTCCGCTGGGGTCGCTGCTGGCAGAAAACGACGCCGACAGCGGCTTTGATCTCTATGTGCAGATCTGGGGCCAGGACGGCACGCAGCTGTTTCGCTCCACCCGCTCGGCGCTGCCGCCGCACGCTGTGCTGGGCTTTTCCGATGTCGAAGCCAACGGCAACCGCTACCGGGTCTACACCTTGCAAACCGCTTTTCAAACCGTCCAGATTGCGCAGGATCTCGATGCCCGTGCAGCGCGGGCTCGCGCACTGGCGATCCGGGCCGTGCTGCCCTTTGCCCTGCTCACGCCCCTGTTGATGCTGGCGGTCTGGTGGGTCATCAGCCGATCCCTGGCGCCCATAGAGCGAGCGCGCCGCCAGGTCGCCAGCCGCGCCGCCGACGACTTTTCTCCGCTGGCCGATGAGGGCCTGCCCGACGAAGTGCGCCCGCTGGTCGATGAGATCAACCTGCTGTTCGACCGGGTGCGCAGCGCCTTTGATGCTCAGAAGAACTTCGTGGCCGATGCCGCGCATGAGCTGCGCTCGCCGCTGACGGCGCTAAAACTTCAGGCCCAGGCCTTGCGCCGCACCGACGAAGACTCGGCCGCGCGCGAAGCCGGCGTCGCCCGCCTGAACCAGGGCATAGACCGAGCCATCCGGCTGGTGGAGCAGTTGCTGGTGCTGGCACGCGAAGAAGCAGGCGCAGGCCAGGCCTCAGCCATCAGCGAGCAAATCCATCTGCAGGAGGTGGTGAAGCTGGCCGTAGCCGACGTGCTGCCCCAGGCCCGCCTCAAGCAAATTGACCTGGGCCTGGCCGAAAACCAAGCCATGGAGCCCGTGCAGGTCAGCGGTCAGCGCGAGGCCTTGCGCGTTCTGCTGCGCAACCTGCTGGACAACGCGGTCAAGTACACGCCCGCCGCCGGCCAGGTCGATGTGTCACTTCATTTGCGGCAAGGTCAACCGGTGCTGACGGTCGAAGACAGCGGCCCCGGCATTGCACCCGATGAGCG
>CAZWDK010000423.1:0-2393 GCA_964633095.1 uncultured Polaromonas sp.
GGCGTGCGCGTCGCATTTTTCGATATCGACGGCGTGCTGACCGACGGCGGCCTGTACATGTCGGAGCATGGCGAGCCCGTCAAGCGCTTCAACACGCTGGATGGCCTCGGCCTGAAGCTGCTGCAACAAGCCGGCATCACGCCGGCCGTGATCAGCGGCCGCGACAGCCCGGCGCTGCGCGCCAGGCTGCAGGCGCTGGGCATCACGCATGCGCACTTGGGCACCGAAGACAAGCACCCGGCGGCCGAAACCACCCTGCAGGCGCTGGGGCTGGACTGGAGCGCCGCGGCGGCCATGGGCGACGACTGGCCCGACCTGCCGGTAATGCGCCGCGCGGCGCTGAGCTGCGCGCCGCCGAATGCGCATGGCGAGGTCAGGGCCCAGGCCGATTACATCACCCAGGCGGGCGGCGGCCAGGGCGCGGTGCGCGAGCTGTGCGATCTGCTGCTGGTCGCCAGCGGCCGCTATGCCGGCCTGCTGCAGGAGTACCGCCGGTGACGACCCGTACGGTGCTTGGCCCGCTGCACGGGCTGAGGCGTGCATGGCATATGGTGCTGCAGCTGTGGAACCGCATGGCCATGTACATGCCGCTGCTGATGATGGCCATGCTGGCCTTGGGCACCTACTGGCTGGTGCGCAACACGCCCATTTTCAGTGCGCCCGGCGCGCCCCAGGAAACGCGCCACGAGGTCGACTATTTCATGCGCAGGTTCACCATCAAAAACTTTGACGAAGGCGGCCAGCTCAAAAGCGAAATTCATGGCGTCGAGGCCAGGCATTTTCCCGACACCGATGTGCTGGAAATTGACCAGGTGCGGATTCTCAGCATCAACGCCAAGGGGCAAGTCACCACGGCAACGGCCAACAAGGCCTATAGCAACAGCGACGGCTCGGAGGTCCAGCTGACGGGCAATGCGGTGGTGGTGCGCGAAGCCCGCCGCGACGAGGCCGGCAAGGAAACCCCGCGCATGGAGTTTCGCGGTGAATTCCTGCACGCCTTCCTGAACGATGAGCGCCTCAAGTCCCACAAGCCGGTGCTGTTGATACGCGGCACGGACCAGTTCACGAGCGACACCTTTGCCTACGACAACCTGGACCAGGTGGCCGACCTCAAGGGCCGCGTGCGGGGCCTGTTGATGCCCAGGGCCGCCGGCAAGCCCGGCCCCTGACGCGGCCCTGCGCAAGCTCAACGCACGCCGGGCTTTCTCATGTCCAGACTCGTCTTCATCACCGGCGCCTCCAGCGGCATTGGCCAGGCGCTGGCCCTGCGCTTTTACCGGGCCGGCTACCGCCTGGCCCTGGTGGCGCGCCGGACGGCCGAGCTTCAGGCCTGGGCGCAGGCGCAGTCGATGGGTGCGGACCGCTGCCAGATATACAGCGCCGACGTCTCCAGCATCGACAGCATCGTGGCGGCCGGCCGGGCCTGCATCGCCGCGCAAGGCCTGCCGGATGTGGTGATCGCCAACGCCGGCATCAGCATCGGCATGGACAGCGCCGAGCGCGACGATCTGCAGGTCATGGCGCAGACCTTTGCCACCAACAACACCGGTGTGGCGGCCACGTTCCATCCCTTTATTGCCGGCATGGCGGCACGCGGCACGGGCGCGCTGGTGGGCATTGGCAGCGTGGCCGGCATACGCGGCCTGCCGGGCCACGGCGCCTACTGCGCCAGCAAGGCAGCGGTCATTGCCTATTGCGAGAGCCTGCGCGGCGAGTTGCGGCCGGCCGGCGTCAAGGTGGTGACGATTTGCCCGGGCTATGTCGACACGCCGCTGACACGGCAGAACCGCTACGCCATGCCGTTTTTGATGCAGCCCGAGCGCTTTGCCGACAAGGCCTTTGCGACGATTCAGGCCGGCGCAAGCTACCGCGTCATTCCCTGGCAGATGGGCCTGGTGGCCAAACTGCTGCGCCTGCTGCCCAATGCGCTGTTTGACCCGCTGCTCGCGGGCCGGGCCCGCAAGAAGCGGCAAGGCCAGCCCTGACTTGCTATAAAAACAATAGCTTGCTGCGCCCGTGCTGATTGGGCTGCAATGCAAAAAGGCTTCAAAACCAATGTCTTGAAGCCTTTTAAGCCGTCTTCAGCCAGTGACCGAAGAGGAGGGGTGCGCCGGCCCATCAGCCGGCTGCAGGAAGGTTGGGCAGGGCTTAGTAGCCGCCGCGTCCACCGCCGCCGCCGGAACGGCCACCGCCGCTACCGCCGCCGCCGTAGGGGCTGCGGAAACCGCCGTCATTGCCGCCACCGGAACGGCCGCCGCCGTAGCCGCCGCCGCCAGCACCACCGCCGTAGCCACCACCGCCGCCGAAGCCGCCGCTACGTGGGGGACGTGCTTCCATCGGGCGGGCTTCGTTCACGACAACGCTACGGCCGCCCAGAGGCTGGCCGTTCATGC
>CAZWDK010000424.1:0-2385 GCA_964633095.1 uncultured Polaromonas sp.
CGCACAGCAAAGAGTATTACGTGCCCAGCATGTCCAGCCGCACCGTGGTCTACAAAGGCCTGCTGCTGGCCGATCAGGTGGGCACTTACTACCTTGATTTGCAGGATCCCCGCTGCGTCTCGGCCCTGGGCCTGGTGCACCAGCGTTTTTCGACCAACACCTTTCCCGAGTGGCCGCTGGCCCACCCCTACCGCTATGTGGCGCACAACGGCGAGATCAACACCGTCAAGGGCAACTACAACTGGATGAAGGCGCGCGAGGGCGTGATGTCCTCGCCGGTGCTGGGCGCTGATTTGAAGAAGCTGTACCCCATCAGCTTCCCCAGCCAGTCCGACACCGCCACCTTCGACAACTGCCTGGAACTGCTGACCATGGCCGGCTACCCGATCAGCCAGGCCGTCATGATGATGATTCCCGAGCCCTGGGAGCAGCACACCACCATGGACGAGCGCCGCAAGGCCTTCTACGAGTACCACGCCGCCATGCTGGAGCCCTGGGACGGCCCGGCCTCCATCGTCTTCACCGACGGCCGCCAGATCGGCGCCACGCTGGACCGCAATGGCCTGCGCCCGTCGCGCTACTGCATCACCGACGACGACCTGGTCATCATGGGCTCCGAGTCCGGCGTGCTGCCGGTGCCCGAGCACAAGATCGTGCGCAAGTGGCGCTTGCAGCCCGGCAAGATGTTCCTGATCGACCTGGAGCAGGGCCGTCTGGTGGACGACGAGGAAATCAAGGCCACGCTGGCCAACAGCAAGCCCTACAAGCAGTGGATTGAAAACCTGCGCATCAAGCTGGACGATGTTTCCTCTGCCCCAGCAGGGGCCGCGAACCGGCTGGGCCGGGCGGAAGGCGCCGCCCCCAGCGAGGGGGGAGGCGAACCACACGCAGTGGGGAGCCACGGGGGAGTGTCATTACTTGACCGCCAGCAGGCCTTTGGCTACACCCAGGAAGATATCAAGTTCCTGATGTCGCCGATGGCGACCAATGGCGAGGAAGCCACCGGCTCCATGGGCAACGACAGCCCGCTGGCCGTGCTGTCCAACAAGAACAAGCCGCTGTACAGCTACTTCAAGCAGCTGTTCGCCCAGGTGACGAACCCGCCGATCGACCCGATCCGCGAAGCCATCGTGATGTCGCTGGTGTCCTTCATCGGTCCCAAGCCCAATCTGCTGGACATCAACCAGGTCAACCCGCCCATGCGGCTGGAAGTCAGCCAGCCGGTGCTCAACAGCGCCGACATGCAAAAGCTGCGCAACATCGAGGCCTACACCCAGGGCAAGTTCAAGAGCTACACGCTGGACATCACCTACCCGCTGGCCTGGGGCCACGAAGGGGTGGAGGCCAAGCTGGCCTCGCTCTGCGCCGAAGCGGTCGATGCCATCAAGGACGGCAAAAACATCCTGATCGTCAGCGACCGCGCCGTGAGCGCGACGCAAGTCGCCATTCCGGCCTTGCTGGCGCTGTCCGCGATTCACCAGCATCTGGTGAAGGAAGGCCTGCGCACCACGGCCGGTCTGGTGGTTGAAACCGGTTCGGCGCGCGAAGTGCACCACTTTGCCGTGCTCGCCGGCTATGGCGCCGAGGCCGTCCATCCCTATCTTGCCATCGAGACGCTGGCCGAACTGTTCGGCGGCCTGCCGGGCGATCTGGGCACCGACAAGGCGGTGTACAACTACACCAAGGCCATCGGCAAGGGCCTGTCCAAGATCATGTCCAAGATGGGCGTGTCGACCTACATGAGCTACTGCGGTGCCCAGCTGTTCGAGGCGATTGGCCTGAACCGCGACACCGTGGGCAAGTTCTTCACCGGCACCGCCAGCAAGGTCGAAGGCATGGGCGTGTTCGAGATTGCCGAGGAAGCGCTGCGCATGCACCGCGCCGCCTTCGGCGATGACCCGGTGCTGGCCCATATGCTGGACACCGGCGGCGAATACGCCTGGCGTGCCCGCGGCGAGGACCACATGTGGTCGCCCGACGCAATTGCCAAGCTGCAGCATTCGACGCGTTCCAACAACTGGAACACCTACAAGGAATACGCCCAGCTCATCAACGAGCAGAACCGCCGCCACATGACGCTGCGCGGCCTGTTCGAGTTCAAGATAGACCCGAGCAAGGCCATCCCGATCGACGAGGTCGAGCCGGCCAAGGAAATCGTCAAGCGCTTTGCCACCGGCGCCATGTCGCTCGGCTCCATCAGCACCGAGGCCCATGCCACGCTGGCCGTCGCCATGAACCGCATAGGCGGCAAGAGCAACACCGGCGAGGGCGGCGAGGACCCGGCCCGTTACCGCCAGGAGCTCAAGGGCATCCCGATCAAGCAGGGCGAGACGCTGAAAAGCGTGATCGGCCCGAAACAGGTCGAGGTCGACATGCCGCTGCGGG
>CAZWDK010000425.1:0-2379 GCA_964633095.1 uncultured Polaromonas sp.
CGCTTGGGCGGCCCCCAGTAGCCCGTGCCGCGACTGGTGTAAACCCACAGGTTTTGCAGCCTGTGCAAGCCCTGGGTAAAGGGCTGCTGAAACCGCACAAACAAATTCCAGGGCCAAAACTGCCCGCCATGGGTATGGCCCGAAATCTGCAGATCGAAACCGGCCTGGGCCGCCGCCGGCGCGCTGCGCGGCTGGTGCGCCAGCAGCAGCCGCACGGCACCCGGCGGTGCGCCTTTCAGCGCGGCCTCGGGGTCGCTGCGGTGCGCCGGGTCGAAATGGCCGGCGCCGTAATCCGTCACGCCCGCCAGCACCAGCGGCGCACTGGCCCCACCCCGGGCGTCGGCGTGCTGAATCAGCACATGCTCGTTCAGCAGCACCGTCAGGCCCAGGCGCCGCAGCTCGTCAATCCAGGCATGGGCGCCCGAATAGTACTCATGGTTGCCGGTCACAAAATAAGTGCCATGGCGCGAGCGCAGCGCCGCCAGCGGCGCCACCTGAGGCCCCAGCTCGCTGACCTTGCCGTCCACCAGGTCGCCGGTGATGGCCACCAGGTCGGCATCGAGCGCATTCACCTTGTCCACGATGCGGCGCAGGTAGCCCTGCTTGATGGTCGGCCCCACGTGGATGTCGCTGATCTGCGCCACGGTAAAGCCCTGCAGCGCGGCGGGCAGGCCCTTGATCGGCACGTCCACCCGCACCACCGCCGCCGTGCGCCTGGCGTTCAAAAAGCCCAGCAGCGTCACCAGCAGGCCCAGCAGCGGCACGGCTTCGGCCGAGGCCGTGCGCAACAGCGCCAGCGGCAGCCGGCCCGGCAGCAGCAGCTCGGCCAGCCCGGCCAGCAGCAGCGCCGCATCGCGCGCCAGCGTCAGCACCAGCAGCGAGGAAAACAGGCCCATGAACAGCAGGCCCATCCAGGTCAGCACATGGGCCAGCGGCGACCTGGCCAGGCGCTGCGCCAGCAGGCCCAGCGGCATGGACAGGGCCGACAGCAGCAACACGCCCATCAGCACCAGTTGGCCCACCGGCCAGGCCGCCAGCCCGGCCAGCAGGCGGACGGCGATATAGCCATGGAGCAGGGCGGAAACCAGCAGCAGCGGCAAGGGGCTCATGAAAATCCAGGGTGAGGTGGAAAAGCACAGGGGGCACAGGGAGGGAAGCGCCATAGATGGGCCTGCTCCGCCAGCATTCAATGCTACGCCAGGCCGGCCCGCGGACGGGATTTCCCCGGGCGTTTCATCCGCTCACAAGTGCGACAATCCCACTCAGCGATACTGCTTTTTTTACGTTAACCTGCGCCTACCCGACATTTCACCCCCTGGCCACCTCTTCAGCCACCCGGCTCTGCCACCCATGACTGTTGCGATAGCGGCCACCACGCCGGCCACCTTTGAGATCAAAAGCGCCAACCTGCCCCTGGTGGCGTTGCTGCTCAAGTCCCCCGACCTTGCCGCCCTGGCGCGCGAGCTGGCCCTGCGCTTTGGCGACATTCCCGATTTCTTCGACCAGGACCCGCTGGTCATCGACCTCTCGCCGCTGGCCGCGGCGAATGCCGAGGCCGACATCGACTTTGCCGCGCTGATCAGCCTGCTCGGCGGCTACCGGCTGGTGCCGATTGCCTTCAAGGGCGGCAGCCCGGCGCAAGCCGCCGCCGCGCTGGCCGCCGGCCTGCTGCCCGTGCCCGACGCCCAGCTGCTGAACGCCAAACCCGCCCCGGCACGCCCAGCGCAAAAAACCGCGCCCGCCCCGACACCGGCCGCGCCGCTGGGCGCCCTGGTCGTCGACAAGCCCCTGCGCTCGGGCCAGCAGGTGTATGCGCGCGGCCGCGACCTGGTGGTGATGGCCATGGTCAACGCCGGCGCCGAGGTCATCGCCGACGGCCATATCCATGTCTATGCGCCGCTGCGCGGCAAGGCCATGGCCGGCGCCCGCGGCAACACCGAGGCCCGCATTTTCTCGCTGGCGCTGGAGGCCGAGCTACTGTCGATAGCCGGCGTCTACCGCACCAGCGAAAACCCGCTGCCGGCCGGCCTGCAGGGCAAACCGGCGCAGGTGCGGCTGCTGCCCGGCGAAGACGGCAACGACAAACTGGTGATGGAGCCCATGCTTTGACTCACCCCATCCCTCAATCCAACACCCTCTCTAGTTTTTAAAAGGACATTCCTCCAATGGCAAAAATCATTGTGGTCACCTCCGGCAAAGGCGGCGTGGGCAAAACCACCACCAGCGCCAGCTTTGCCACCGGCCTGGCCCTGCGCGGCCATAAAACCGCCGTCATCGACTTCGACGTCGGCCTGCGCAACCTCGACCTCATCATGGGCTGCGAACGCCGCGTGGTGTACGACCTGATCAACGTGATCCAGGGCGAAGCCAACCTGAACC
>CAZWDK010000426.1:0-2354 GCA_964633095.1 uncultured Polaromonas sp.
CACCCCTGACTTACTGCCAGGTCAGATAGGGTCTCACAGCAGACTCTGCTGTTCCGGAGGCGGCATCCTGGGCTTGCCCTTGGCCGGTTTCAATGCCTCGCGGGCCCAGTCCAGGGCCTGCTGCCGGTCCCAGAATTCACGCATCTTGCCGACATAAAGCCAGGCCTCGTACTTGCCGCCAACGGCGATGCCGTAGGCGCCATCGGGCTTGACGGGTTTGGGTGCTGCCTCCAGCAGCATCTTCACCGCCACCGGGTGGTCCTTCTTGGCCAGCGTGATCATCTTCCGGGCTGTCGTGGTGTCCCCCAGGGAAAATGTTGCCAGCACTGCGTTCAGTGTCAGCGCCGGCTGCATGTCGTCGGGATACCGGTCGTTGAGGGCCAGCAGGTCGGTCCAGCGCTCGAACCTGACATAGGCACACGACAAATCATCGCGAAACCCGTGGTTGTCATTGGGATTGAGTTCAAACACCAGCCAATGGGCCAGTTCCATGAAGCGTGGCCAGTTTCCGGCCTCCTTGCAGAGGTAGGCCAGATGGGCAATGGGCCGCAGCACGGGGCGATTGCTCAGCACGCCCCACGGGCATTCCACGGGACCACTGTCCCTGGATTCGAGCGTGAGCCGCAGCTGTTCGGCCGCCCGTTCGGCCATGGGCACCAGCAACCGTTGCTCAACGCCGGCCCAATCGATCGTGTCCACGGCCATGACCAGATCGTCCAGCACCTCAAAGCTGAACCACAGGGCAGGGTGCTTTTGCAGCAGGGCTAGCCACTCTGGCGCGTTGTCCCAGACTTCCACCATGTCGTTTTGCACTTCAGTCAGGCTTGGCTTGGCCTGGGGGAAGGCTTTTTGCCAGCGCTTCTCCAGCTTGGCCAACTCTGCATCGGGCACGAATTCGGACGCCACGGCATGGGCGGCACGGTGCTCGCCTTCTTCCATGAAAACGTCAAACCGGTGTCGCACCGCAGGCGGCGGGGCGGCCAGGAACAGATCATGCAGGCGCTGCAGGTCTGCATTGGCCGATGTGGCAAGGCCCATCATGCCGGCATGGGGGTCTTTGGCCATGTCGCGCAAACGATCCACCAGGTCGGCCAGTTGCGGGTCGCGCTGCTTGGCCAGAAAGGCTGCCCACCATTGGGCGCGCGACCGGGCCTCGCTCACCCGCCCTTCGCTCAGCAGCGTGGTGACTTCCAGAAAACTCAGCGCCGGGTCATTGGGATTGAGTTCGCTGGCCTGTTTGAAGGTCCGCCAGGCACCGGCGTGGTCACCTCGGTCGGCCAGCATGGTGGTGCGCCGCTGCAGCGCATCGCTTTTGAGGGGTCGGTCGCCACGCTGCAGGATGGTGTCAATCAGCCGCTCCCGCTTGGTGCTGCGGCCCAGTTCCAGCCAGGTGTCCATCAGCAGGTTGAACAGCGGCGCCACCCTGACCGTCAAGGGCCCTGAACCCGAGAAATAGGGCTCCAGCAGTGCGCCGACGCGGGCCGCATCACCGCCATCCAGCCATTGGTAAGCGGTATCTGCCACCGCATCAATGCTGGCCTTGCTGGCGGAAACTTCGCCAAGGCGTGACTTGGGGTAGGCATCCAGCACGTAGCGCAGCAGGTTCATGTTGCCAAACAGCGGCGGCATGGCTATGGCGCCGCAGCAATGCTTGTATTTTTGCCCCGACCCGCATGCACAGGGGTCATTGCGCCCCTGCTTGGCTTGACCCAGCGCTTGCAAACCGTGGCCTGGCATGGGTAGCTCGGCAAACAGGTTGAGCGCCGCAGATCGCAGAAATCGATCGATTTCCTCGGGCTCTGGCGGTATCCGCTCCAGCAGGGCGGGCATCACCGCCGGCACCGCCGACTTGAACCATTGCGTAAACGCTGCTGGAGACGGGTTTGATACGGCTTGCCGGCCCGCCAGGCTCAACAGCAGCTCAATTTGTTCTTCAAAGTCAGGTGGGGGAGTTGTGGCCATGTTTGGGTCCGTTCGCAATCCGGGAATCATATTGGGATTCCGCTGCATTGCAGTCATTCAAAGAGCACGGTGATGACCAACGATTGCGCCTTTGCGCCAATTTGCCCCTCCTGCAAATGAATGATGCGCCAGTTCACGGCAACCGCCCCGCATCACCAAGCCCGACAAGGTGCTGACGATTGAGCCTGGCATGTAGGTACGCCCCGGCAACGGCTGCGAGCTGATGTCGCGCGGGTTGCCAGCGAAGGCGGCCAAAGGCGGGGGCCTATCGCCACTCAAGCCAGCGTATAGGCCGTCTTCACCGTGGTGAAGAACTCCTGGGCATAACGGCCCTGCTCGCGTGGCCCGTAGCTGGAGCCCTTGCGGCCGCCGAAAGGCACGTGGTAGTCGAC
>CAZWDK010000427.1:0-2338 GCA_964633095.1 uncultured Polaromonas sp.
GGGTGGTGGCGCATGACCTGAACCCGCAAAAGGCGCGCATCCTGGCGGCGGTGGCCATGACCAAAACGGTTGACAGCAAGGAGCTGCAGCGGATTTTCTGGCAGTACTGAGCCGTCTTGCGGCGCAGTCTGTGAAAAAAGGCGGTGCCTCGCGGCACCGCCTTTTTTTCTTGCCGCGTGAAGCGCTGCGCCTAGAGCTGGCTCATGCCGCCATCGACGATCAGCTCCGTGCCGACGATAAACGCTGCCTCGGGCGAGGACAGGTAGACCACCGCACTCGCCACCTCGTCGGGCGTACCAAAGCGCTTCAGCGGGATTTGTGACTGGATGCCGGCGGCCAGCGCATCGAGCTGTTCGGCGGGCACACCCAGCTTGCCATAGAGCGGTGTTTGCACCGGCCCGGGGCTCACCACATTGACGCGGATACCGCGGCTGATCAGCTCGCACGACAGCGTTTTGGCCAGCGAGATCAGGGCCGCCTTGCTGGCGGCATACACGCTGGACGAGGGCATGCCGATGTGGGCATTGATCGAGCCATTGAGCACGATGGCCGCGCCCGCGTTGAACAGCGGCGACAGGGCCTGGATGGCGAAGTACGCGCCCTTGACGTTGGTGTTGAAGGTCTGGTCCCAGAGGTCTTCGTCAACCGATTCGAGCGGCGCAAATTTGGCCATGCCGGCGTTGACGAACAGCGCGTCCAGCGTGATGCCCTGCTCCTTCAGGCTGGCAGCCAGGGCTTTGGCGGCCTGAATGTCGCCGGCGTCATTGCGCAGGGCGATGGCATTGGCGCCCAGTTGCGCTTTGGCCTGGTCCAGCGTGGCCTGGTCGCGGCCGGTGATGATGACGCGGGCGCCCTGTTGGGCGAACTCCATGGCGGTGGCCAGGCCGATGCCGCTGTTGCCGCCGGTGACGAGGACGGTTTTGTTGTCGAAGCGGCGGGCGGCCGGGGTGGTGATCGTAGTCATGTCTGGTTCCTTTTCCGAATGGTTGGGTGAGAGCTTGGGTGAGTGGTTTACCGGATCGGCGGGCTGCATCTGCCCGCCGATGACTGCAATGTACGGTTCATGTTCTGATAGAGGAATGGCTGAAAAGTGTTTTAATCATTCAGTTTTCATGAATTAAAGGGGCTGACATGGATCGCTTGCGAGCCTTCGAGGTGTTTGCCGCCGTGGTGAGCCGTGGCAGCTTTACGCGTGCCGCCGACGCGCTGGATACGTCCCCGGCCAATGTCACGCGCTATGTCAATGAGCTGGAAGCCCATCTCGGCACCCGGCTGCTGAACCGCAGCTCGCGCAAGCTGTCGCTGACGGAGAGCGGCGAGGCGCTGTATGAACGCAGCAAGTCCATCCTGGAGGAGGTCGCCGAAGCCGAGGCGCTGGCCTCGTCGGCCACGCTGCAGCCGCGCGGCCGTTTGCGCATCAATGCGCCCGTGAGTTTTGGCATTCGGCATCTGGCGCCGCTGTGGCCGCGCTTCATGCAGCGTTATCCCGAGGTCGAGCTGGACATCGCACTGAGCGACCGGGTGGTGGACATCGTGGGGGAGGGTTACGACCTGGCGATCCGCATCTCGCGCGCCGGGCCGACGAGCCATGCCGCGCGCAAGCTGGCCAGCTCCAGAAACATCGTCTGCGCGGCGCCCGCCTACCTCGAGCGGCACGGCTGGCCCGAGGTGCCGGCCGACCTGGCGGCGCACCGCTGCATCGGCTACACCTATGCCGCCACCGCCGACGAATGGCGTTTTGTCGACGACGACAGCCGCCCGCATGCCGTCAAGGTCAGCTGCGTCATGCACGCCAACAACGGCGACACGGCGCGCGAGGCGGCCATCGCCGGGCAGGGCGTCATCTGGCAGCCGACCTTCCTGATCGGGCAGGATCTGCGGGAGGGGCGGCTGCTGCCGCTGCTGCCCGGCTACCACATGCCCGACATCGACGTGCTGGCGGTCTACCCCAGCCGCCGTCACCTGAGCGCCAAGGTCAGGGTCATGGTGGATTTTCTGGTCGAGGCGTTCCGGCTGGCGCCGCCCTGGCAGGAGGCCGTCCCGGCCGCCAGCCGGCGCCGCGTAAAATGAGCGGTTTGGCGATCACCGCCCGCGGTGTCGCTGTCCCTGGCGCCGCAACAGGCGCCGCGCTTTTGTCACCCATCATCTCTATGCTCACTTTCCAGCAAATTATCCTGAAGCTGCAGTCCTACTGGGCTGACCAGGGCTGCGCACTTTTGCAGCCTTATGACATGGAAGTCGGCGCCGGGACGTCACATACTGCTACGTTTTTAAGAGCGCTTGGGCCCGAGCCCTGGAAGGCCGCCTATGTGCAGCCCAGCCGCCGCCCGAAAGACGG
>CAZWDK010000428.1:0-2318 GCA_964633095.1 uncultured Polaromonas sp.
GCAAAGTTGACTTTGCCTGCCTGCAACCAGGGCACTTCGACGCAGGCATGAAGGGCCTGGTGAATGTGGCGGCAAAATAAACCGCAAAGAACAAGGAGGATAGCCATGCCCATGACAGGCATTAAGGCTGTGTCCCGCCGGTCGACGCTACGACTGCCGCTTGCAATGCTCGGGGCCGCAGTCCTCAGTCAACCCTTGCGCGCGCTGGCACGCAGCGACCAAACTCAGATCACGGTCTGGAAAAACCCGGAATGTGGCTGCTGCCATGAATGGGTGGCGCATCTGCGCAAAAACGGTTTCGAGGTCGTGACCCACGACGTCAAAGACACGGCACCTGTCCGCCAAAAGCTGGGTCTGCCCGCCAAGTTTGGCTCCTGCCACACGGCCAGCCTGGGCAACTACGCGATTGAAGGTCATGTTCCGGCGCAGGAATTGAAAAGGCTTCTGCGCGAAAAGCCCAAGGCACGCGGACTGGCCGTGCCCGGCATGCCCGTGGGCTCGCCGGGCATGGAAATGGGCACCGCCAGCGACGCTTACGACGTGCTGCTTGTAATGACTGACGGCAGCTCGCGTATTTATCAGTCCTACCCTTCAAAATCGTCCATCAAATCCTGAAAGAAAAGCATTATGAAAAACCTCAAAACCCTGTTGATTCTCACGGCCATGCTGGCCAGCGCCAGCTCTACTTTTGCGGCCTCTCACGCAGGAGCATCCATGGCCACGGACAATGCCAAAAAAGAGAGCGCCACGGCGGCCGCTGCCGATATGGCCGACGGTGAAATTCGCAAAGTTGACATGGCCACCAAGAAGATCACCATCAAGCACGGCGAGATCAAGAACCTGGACATGCCCGGCATGACCATGGTGTTCCAGGTCAAGGACCTCGCCATGCTGGACAAAGTCAAGGCCGGTGACAAGATCCGCTTCAAGGCAGAGAAGTCAAACGGTGCGATTGTTGTGACTGAGATTGAGCCAGCCAAATAATTTTAGGGTAAAAACGCCGGAGGGCTTGCTCGCCAGGTTCATCCGGTCAGCCTGCGGCCACCGGCGCCTGTCATTTCCAGGTCCAGCTCAATCGTGAAGGCGAAGCCAGTACCCACAGGCTGCAAGCGAAGCTGGCAAAGTGCAGGGTTGATCTGAAAATGGAACAAGGTTCAAGCATGCCCAAGACCATTCGCTACACCCTGCTCTCGCTGCGCGACCTGGCCGTCTCCATCGGCCCCTTTCTGGTGCTGGCCGTCACCTTGCTGGCGCTGGCCTACTGGTGGCTGGACCCGAACCCGCCCAAGCGCGTGACGCTGGCCACCGGCCCGGCGCAAAGTGCCTATGAGGAGTTTGGCAAGCGCTACGCCAAGATCCTGGCCGAGGACGGCATCACGGTGGAATTGCTGAGCTCACAAGGCTCGGCCCACAACCTGCAGCTGCTGCGCGAAGGCAAGGCCGACCTGGGCTTTGTGCAGGGCGGCACCAGCGAGAAAAAGCCCGAAGACGAAGAAGACCTGGAATCGCTGGGCAGCCTGTTTGTCGAGCCGGTCTGGCTGTTTTACCGGGAGGCTACCGTGAGGCGCACGGCCGTGGCCGGAACCCTGAACGCCTTGACGCAACTGAAGGGCCTGCGCGTCAACACCGGCACGCCCGGCAGCGGCATACCCAGCCTCATGAACAAGCTGCTGGAGAGCAACAAGGTCGATGGCGCCAGCCTGAAGATTTCCGGGCTGGAGCAGACACCGGCCACCATGGCCTTTCTCGACGGCAAGCTTGACGCGATTGTGTTTGCCTCGGCGCCCGAATCGCTGATGGTGCAAATGCTGCTGCAAACGCCCAGCGTGCGGCTGATGGACTTTCCGCAAAGCGAGGCCTATTCACGCCGCTTTGCCTTTTTGAGCCCGGTCGTTCTGCCGCGCGGCGTGGTCGACCTGGCCGCCAACATTCCGCCGCAAGACGTGCGGCTGGTGGCGCCCACCACCGCGCTCGTCACCCACAAGGGCACGCACCCGGCCCTGCTGCAGCTGTTTGTGCAGGCCGGCAACCAGATCCACGGCAGCGCGGGCTGGTTCAAACGCGCCCGCGAATACCCCAACCTGGCCAACAACGAGCTGCCCATCGCCGCCGAAGCCGAGCGCGGCATCAAGAACGACAAGCCTTTTCTGCAGCGCTACCTGCCCTTCTGGGTCGCCAACCTGGTGGAACGCATGTGGCTGGTCATGGGCGTCATCCTCGCCCTGCTGCTGCCGCTGTCGCGCATCGTTCCGCCGCTCTATGCCTTTCGCGTGCGCTCACGCATTTTCAGGTGGTACGGCCAGCTCAGGGACATTGAA
>CAZWDK010000429.1:0-2316 GCA_964633095.1 uncultured Polaromonas sp.
ATCACGGTGGCGGCAATGGCGGCGCGGTCATGGCCGTACTTGCCATAGATGTACTGGATGACCTCCTCGCGCCGCTGGTGCTCGAAGTCCACATCAATGTCGGGCGGCTCGCTGCGCTCGCGGCTGATGAAACGCTCAAACAGCAGTTGGCTTTCAGCCGGATTGACGGCGGTGATGCCCAGGCAATAACAGACCACCGAATTGGCCGCCGAGCCGCGCCCCTGGCACAAAATCTTCTGCTCGTTGGCAAAGCGCACGATGTCGTGCACGGTGATGAAGAACATCTCGTATTCCAGTTCCTCGATCAGGGCCAGCTCCTTGTCGAGCTGGACCTGGATTTTTGCATCTACTCCGCCTGGGTAACGTTTCTTCGCGCCCTCCGCCGTCAGCCGGCGCAGGCACTGCGCCGGCGTTTCCGCACGGGGCACGATGTCCTCCAGCGGATAGCGGTACAGCTTGCGGATCTCGTCCAAATTGAAGCTGCAGCGCGCCGCCACCTCCTGCGTGGCGCGCAACAGGCCTGCCGGGTAAATATCGGCCAGCCGCATGCGCGGCCGCAAATGCGCCTCGGCATTGGCCTGCAGGGCAAAGCCGCATTCATGCACCGTTTTGCCTAGCCTGATGGCCGTCATCACATCGTGCAGCGGCTTGCGCGAGCGCACATGCATCAGCACATGGCCGGCCGCCACCAGGCGTATGCCGGTGCGGCGGGAAACCTCCTGCAGCTGCTGCAGGCGCAGCGCGTCGTCCAGCCCCTGCAAAAGCTCCACCGCCAGCCAGCAGCTTGAGCCAAAAAGGCCTTTGGCCCAATCAGCATGGACGCAGACAGCTTCCATATTGATAGCATCCGGCAAGGGTGACAGCAGCACTTCGCAATCCGCCAGCAGCGAAAAATCGGTTTCGCCCAGGGCCACCCGGTAGCTGCCTTTTTCTTGTTTCTCGCCCGCCTGCCGGGCCGCGGTGATGAACTCGCACAGCTTGCCCCAGCCCGCCGCGTTGTGCGGCAGCACCACCAGACAAAACGGCTCAGCCGCCTCAACCCGGAATTCGGCGCCCGGCAGCAGCTTGAGCCCATGCGCCTTGGCCGCCACATGGGCCCGCACCACGCCGGCGACCGAGCACTCGTCGGTGATCGCAATCGCCTGGTAGCCCAGGCGGGCGGCGCGCTCCACCAGTTCTTCGGCGTGCGAGGCGCCACGCTGGAAGCTGAAGTTGCTGAGCGCATGCAGCTCGGCATAGCCGGGGAGTTGATCCGCCATGGCGAACATGCTTTGCATCCGTCAGGCAAAAAAACCGTGCAGGTACCAGGCCCGCAGCTGCCCGGCTGCGGCCTGCGGCGCGGCCACCGGCAAACGCTCGCGGTAAATCCACAGCAGGCCGGCCTGCTGGCTGCGGTAAATGAAATAGTCGCGGATCGCCGATGGTTTGCCGCTTTCGCCCACGCCATTGCCGGTCATCAGCCAGCCGGTCGCCTCCAGCCGTTGCGGCCCGGCCAGCCGCACCAGCCGGCCCTGGTACACCGGGCTGTCGCCCACCGTGGCCAGCTTCAGGGGTTCAGGCAACAGCCAGCTGGGGTAGAGTGCATCGGTTTTGATGGCATCCGGCGCATTATGTGGGCCATTTCGGCCTTTAGCCCTTGCAGAACGGGCGCCACCAGCTATTGCTTTGATAGCAATTTTGTCGTACTCCTTGATGGCAGTCCGGGCCCTCACCCAGCGCTGCATCTGCTCGGGCCGGTGGTCTGCGTTGGGCTGCCAGGCCCGCACCTGCTCCTCACCCAGGCGGGCGCTCAGCCGCTCCACCAGCTCCAGCGCGCTGTCGCCCTGCTTGCGCTCCTGCATCAGCAGGCTGGCGGTGGCGGCGGCCGAATCGACCAGCTTTTCGGTGACCAGCGACTGCAGCGTCAGGCTGTGCACCGGGGCCGCCAGCGTTTGCTGCGCCAGGTGCTCGGCAATGAGGCGCGCGACATGGCGCAAGTCCTGCGCCGGCTGGGCCGTGCGGATTTCCAGCTCGCCGGTGGGCGGCACATCGCGCCGCTGATCCAGGTGCCAGATCAGCTTGAGCGCGCTCAGCCCGCTCTGGCGGCCCAGCAGCCAGGCCTGCAGATGCAGCAGCAGCCGCAGGGCGCCGGCCATCAGCGCCGGCGCATGCGTGACCAGCGCATCGAGTTCCAGCTTTTCCTCGAAGTGTTCGGGCAGCACCAGCCATTCGTAGCCATCAGCCACCTTGCCGCGCGCGCGGTCCAGCGCCTCCAGCAAGGGCGCACCAAAGCGCCGGGCCACGCCGTCGCGCGGCAGGCGCAGCAGGTCGTCCCAG
>CAZWDK010000430.1:0-2295 GCA_964633095.1 uncultured Polaromonas sp.
GCCTCCCGGGTCGGTCGCAGATCCCCTGACAACAGACCGGACCGGGAAGTCCTGCGCACGCGGCCAGGCGTTCCGGCCGCAACATCAACATATTGAGGCATCACATGACCACGTCCACAACCCTTCGTGCCGGGGCGGCTCAGCCATCCCAAAGTGAAGTCGATACCACCTACAGCAAGATCACCTGGCGACTGATCCCCTTTCTGGCCTGTCTCTGGCTGCTGGCCTGGATTGACCGCGTCAACGTCGGCTACGTCAAGCTCACCATGCTCGACGAGCTCAAGTGGAGCGAGTCGGTCTACGGCCTGGGCGCGGGGATTTTTTTCATCGGCTACTTTTTCTTTGAAATCCCGAGCAACCTGATGCTGCAGAAAATCGGGGCCAAGAAAACCCTGATGCGCATCACCCTGGGCTGGGGCGCGACCTGCGTGGCGATGATGTTCGCCAAGACGCCGGAGGCGTTCTATGTGCTGCGCTTCCTGATGGGTGCCTTTGAAGCCGGCTTCCTGCCGGGCGTGATCGTTTACCTGACCTACTGGTACCCCAGTGATCGACGCGCCAAGGTGCTCAGCCTGATCACCGCCGCCTCGGCCCTGTCGAGCGTCGTCGGTGGCCCGCTGGCCGGCAACATCCTGAACCTGATGGGTGGCGTTGGCGGCCTGTCCAGCTGGCAATGGGTGTTTTTGGTGGAAGGCACGCCCACCATGCTGGCCGGCATTTTCACCTATTTCTACCTCACGGACCGCCCGCAGGACGCCAACTGGCTGACGGCGCGCGAAAAACAGCTGGTGGCGGCCGAGCTCGAGCGCGACCACAAGGCTCTGGGCCAGCGTGAACACAGCATCTGGGCCGCGCTCAAGGACTCGCGCCTGTGGCTGTTTGTGGTCGTCTACTTCTGCATCGTGGCGGCCAACGCGACTCTGAACTTTTACGGCCCAAGCATCGTCAAGGAACTCGGCTTCACCAACCCGGCCACCATCGGCTGGATCATGTCGGGCGCCTTCCTGCTCGGTGCCGTCGCGCAGATCGCCAACGGCTCGCATTCCGACCGCCAGCAGGAAGTGCGCTGGCACTGTGCCGGCGCCGCGCTGATGGGTGTGATCGGCTTGCTGATCGTGGCTTTCTCGCTGGGTCGCAGCCCGGCCATGGTGCTGACCGGACTGGTGGTGGCCGTCATCGGCACCAGCAGCGCGTTCCCGGTGTTCTGGCAAATGCCGAACCGGCTGTTGAGCGGCGCTGCCGCGGCCGTGGGCATTGCCCTGATCAACTCGATCGCCAATCTGGCCGGCTTTGGTTCGCCGATGATGCTGGCCGAGGTCAAGGCGGCCACGGGTGGCCTGTCGCCGGGCCTCTTCACCATCGCCGCCATCGAAATGCTGGCCGTGCTGCTCATCATCTGGTTCGTACCGAAAAATCCCAAGCGCAAGATCGCCTGAAAGACCCAACCATGACCCAACGTAAACGCATAGGCGTGCTGACGCCTTCCTCCAACACGGCGCTGGAGCCGCTGACCAGTGCCATGGTCAGCAGCCTGCCCGGCGTGACGGCGCACTTCTCGCGCTTCACCGTGACCGAGATCTCCATGCGCGACCAGTCGCTGAACCAGTTCGACGACAGCAAGATCCTGGAGGCGGCCCGCCTGCTGGCCGACGCCCATGTCGATGTGATCTGCTGGAGCGGCACCTCCGCCAGCTGGCTCGGTTTCGAGAAAGACCGGCAGCTGTGCGCCCGCATCACCGAGGTCACCGGCATCCCGGCCACCACCTCGGTGCTGGCGCTCAACGAGATCCTGGCCGCGCAAGGGGCGCGCACCCTGGGCCTGGTGTCGCCTTATGTCGACGATGTGCAGCAGAAGATCATCGCCAATTACCGGGGCATAGGCATTGACTGCGTGGCCGAGCAGCACCTGGGCATCACGGTGAACTTCAAGTTTGGCGAGGTCGAGCCCGACACGCTGCGCGGCATGCTGCGCGAAGCGGCCAGGCAGCGGCCCGAAGCCATGACCGTGATGTGCACCAACCTGCACGCCGCACAGCTGGTGGAAGAGCTGGAGCGCGAACTCGGCATCCCGATCTACGACTCGGTGGCCACGGTGGTCTGGAAGGCCCTGAAGACCGTGGGCATAGCCCCGAGCGAGCTCAGGGGCTGGGGCCGGCTGTTTCAGGAAGTGGCCTGAGGCCAGCGCAAGGACAAGCAACATGAGCATTCCCGTTTTTGACCTGGTGATTCGCAACGCCCTGGTGGCAACTGCCAGCGACACCTATTCCGCCGACATCGGCATCCAGGGCGGCCGCA
>CAZWDK010000431.1:0-2279 GCA_964633095.1 uncultured Polaromonas sp.
CGCCGGTTCTGCTGCTGCCGGCGTAGTTGGTGCTATTGAATCGGTAGCTGGTTCCGCCCTTTCCTCCTGGGGTACAGCCTTTTTTTCCTCAAGAACAGGTTTTTTGACGGGTTTGACCGCCGGTTTTGGCGGGGGTTTGACGGGCGCCGCCGGTGCGCTGACCTCGGCCGGTGCTGGCGGTTTTTCCAGGCGTCGTGTCACAAAGACCTGTGTCTGGGCCGATGAGGGCCTGGACTCGGGGCCAAACCGGTTCGGGTGGGTGCCCAGCAGCAGCGCGTGGGCGGCCATCACCAGCAGCGCCAGCAGCGCCAGCGCGCGCCAGGGGGAGGCCGCCAGGCTGCTCATGCGCCCGAAAACCCCAGGTCGCTGGAAAGCTGCCGGGCCGCGGCCGCCAGCGGCCTGGCCACCGCCCCGTCCCAGGCCGGGTCAAAGGTGGCCAGCGCACCGAGCGCCACCATGCCCAGCACCAGGTGGCCGTCGGCATCAAACACCGGCGCGCAAAAACCGGCCACGCCGGGCAGCAAGCCGTCGACCACGCGCGCCAGGCCGCGCCGGCGCACCTCGTCCAGCAGGGTATTGAGCTCGGCCATGCTGGTCGGCACATCCTTGCGCCCCAGTTTCTGTGCGCGCGCCAACTCGTCCTGCAGCAGCCCGGCCAGCCGCTGTTGCGGCGCCGGATGGTGTGCCGGCATGAAGGCCAGAAAACACAGGCCGGTGGCCGACGACAGCAGCGGCATGACATCGCCCAGCCGCAGGTTGACGGTGATGGCCTGGGGCGACTCCTCCCAGTGAACAATGGTCGGCCCCTGGTTGCCCCAGACGCCCAACGCCAGCGTCTGGCCGATTTGTTCCTGCAGCGACGGCAGGCGCTGCCGCGCCAGTTTCACGCTGTCAATACGCGACAGGGAGGCGAGCCCTAACTTGAGTGCCGCCGGCCCGAGGTCGTAACGGGTGTTGGCGGCATCCTGCGTGACCAGGCCCAGGCGCTGAAAGCTGACCAGGTAGCGGTGCGCCTTGGCCGCGTTCATGCCGGCCGCCGCCGCCAGATCGCGCAGCATCAGCGCTCCGGGCGATGCGGCCAGCACCTGCAGCAGGCTGAAGCCGACCTCGACCGACTGGATGCCGGCGCGCAGCGGCGGCAGCTCGGTGAGCGTGCTGGACAGTGCGGCTGAAGAGGCTTTCATGGGGTTAAACTAGAACTTGAAATTACATTTAGGTAAACCGATTTCACCTATCGTAACCGCAGCGCCGGGCACCCATGAAACTTGCTACTTACAAAGACGGTTCACGCGACGGCCAGCTGGTAGTGGTGTCGCGCGACCTTTCCTCGGCGCATTATGCGACCGGCATTGCCAGCAAAATGCAGCAGTTGCTGGACGACTGGAGCTTCCTGTCGCCGCAGCTGCAGGATCTGTACCAGACCCTGAACAACGGCAAGGCGCGCCATGCCTTCCCGTTTGAGCCGGCCCGGTGCATGGCCCCGCTGCCGCGCGCCTACCAGTGGGCCGATGGCTCGGCCTACCTCAACCATGTGGAACTGGTGCGCAAGGCGCGCAACGCCGAATTGCCGGCATCCTTTTATGGCGACCCGCTGATGTACCAGGGCGGCAGCGACGACTTTCTCGGCCCCTGCGACGATGTGGTGGTGGCCAGCGAGGCGTTCGGCATCGACTTCGAGGCCGAGCTGGCCGTGATCACCGGCGACGTGCCCATGGGCGCAACGCCGGCGCAGGCGCTGGAAGGCATACGCCTGCTGCTGCTGGTCAACGACGTGTCCCTGCGCAACCTGATTCCCGACGAGCTGGCCAAGGGCTTTGGCTTTTTCCAGAGCAAGCCGGCCACCGCCTTCAGCCCGGTCGCGGTCACGCTCGACGAGGTCGGCGATGCCTGGGACCAGGGCCGTCTGCACCTGACGCTGCAAAGCACCTGGAACGGCCGCAAGGTCGGCATGTGCGAGGCCGGCCCCGAGATGACCTTCCACTTCGGCCAGCTGATTGCCCACCTCTGCAAGACCCGCAACGCGCGCGCCGGCAGCATTGTCGGCTCGGGCACGGTCAGCAACAAGGACTGGAGCCATGGCTACAGCTGCATCGCCGAAAAGCGGGCGATTGAAACCATAGAGAACGGCAAGCCCAAGACCGGCTTCATGAAGTTTGGCGACAGCATCCGCATCGAGGTCAAGGGCCGGGACGGGCAGTCGGTGTTCGGCGCCATCGACCAGAAAGTGGTCGAGGCCGTGTAGTGTTGCAGGGCGGGGCCCTGTTCAGGGCGCGCCGCCG
>CAZWDK010000432.1:0-2257 GCA_964633095.1 uncultured Polaromonas sp.
GCCACCGCCGCCAGGATGCGCGCCTTTTGCGGGTTCAGGTCATGCGCCACCACCCAGTCGTATTTGTCATCGGGCTGCTCGGCGTTGCGCAGCACAAAGCCTGCAGGCACTCGGGAAGAGCGAATGACCTGGATACCCTTGGCACGGACTTCCTGCAACGCAGGAACAATGCGGTCGGCCACAGAACCGTTGCCAGGACCACCATGGATCAGCGCCTTGATGCCGGTCTTGCCGACGGCATCGAACGAGGTGCGCGGCACATTGCCATAGCTATAGACGATTTCCACCGGCGCCAGCGCATCGAATTCGTCGATGTTGAACTCCGATTGCGTGGTGTGGCGCTTTACGGGGGCGCGGAACCAGTAATTGTTGCCTTCCACGACCATGCCCAGCGGCCCCCATTGGCTCTTGAAGGCTTCGGTCTTGATGTTGATGGTTTTGCTGACGTCGCGACCGCTCTGGATTTCGTCGTTCATGGTCACCAGCACGCCTTTATCGGCCGCATCCTTGCTGGCCGCCACGCTGACGGCATCAAACAGATTCAAGGCACCGTCGGCCGACATCGCCGTGCCGGGCCGCATGGAGCCGACCACGACGATGGGCTTGCTGGTGCGGATCACCAGGTTCAGGAAGTAAGCCGTTTCTTCCAGCGTGTCGGTGCCGTGTGTAACGACAATGCCGTCCACATCGGGTTGCTTGACCAGCGCCGAGACGCGCTTGCCCAGCTTCATCAGGTTGTCGTTGGTGAAGCTTTCGGAGGCGATCTGCGAGATCTGCTCGCCTTTCACATTGGCCACATTCGCCAGTTCGGGCAGGCCCGCCAGCAATTTGTCGACCGGCACCTTGGCGGCCGCGTAGGTCGCGCTGTTGATGGCCGAAGCCCCGGCGCCCGCGATGGTGCCGCCGGTGGCCAGGATCACGACGTTGGGCTTGGCGATCTGCGCGCCAGCCGGCGTGCCTAGCGTGGCCAGTGCGGCCAGCCCCAGTCCGGCCAGAAGTTGTATGAACCTGGATTTGATTTGCATGTGATGTCTCCGCGAGGGGTTGAATTCAGTCAGATTGGCCCGCAGGGAGCGCGGCATGCGCCGTGCCCTGCGTCACAAAGTCCCCCTGACCCGCAGGCCGAGGGTGGCCCATCGTAGCCACGCCTCCAGCGCACGGCGATGCATAATGCGGCGAGGGGTATGAGCAAAAGTCACACCCCGGTTTCAGCGGCATGGCAGTGACATGAACCTCAGGCAACTCGAAGTCTTCCAGGCCGTCATGCAGACCGGCAACATGAGCGCGGCCGCACGCCTGATCTGCATCACGCCCTCGGCCATCAGCAAAACCATTGCGCACACCGAACTGCAGCTGGGCTACAAGCTGTTTACCCGCGCCAAGGGCACGTTGGCGCCGACGCCTGAAGCCCGGGTGCTGTTTGAAGAATCCACGCTGATCCATCGCAAACTGGACCAGCTCAAGCGCATTGCGCTCAACCTGCGCCAGGCGGATGATGGCCAAGTGCGGCTGGCGGCCATTCCGTCGATCAGCCATGAATTTTTGCCGCTGGTGCTGGAAAAGCATTTAACGCGTTATCCGCGCGTGCGGGTAGAGGTGCGCACCCTGCACCAGGACCAGATGGTGCAGGCGCTCCTGACACGCAGCGTGGATTTTGCCCTGGGCTTTTACGAGCACCCGCACCCGCTGCTGACCAATACCATGCTGGTCAGCGGGCCGCTCTACCTGGCCGTCACGCGCGACATCTGGCAGCGCGCAGTGCGCGCGCGGCGCCAGAACCCCATGTCGTTTCTGGCCAGCATGCCGCTGCTCCGGCTGGTCGGCGAAGACCCGATGTGCCAGTCCATTGACGAGCTCGCCCGGCACCTGGGACTGACCGCCCCGGCGGGCCTGCAGGTACACACCTCAAGGCTGGCGCTGGAGCTGGTCAAGCGCGGCATGGGCTGGACCGTGGTGGATTTTCTGACCGCCCGCAATCTGGACCCGGCGTCTCTGACGGCGGTGCCTTTGCATGACTTTGCGCCCGTTCCCCTGCAGATGTACTTTGCCACGAGCACGCCGCCGGGCCAGGATGCCCTGCGCATGCTGGACATGCTGCCGGATTTGCTGCGTGCGGTGATGACGCCCGGCCACTGAACGGCCGGACGCCGGAGAGGCAAAGTCAGCGACGGCGCCGCAGGGCAGCCGCCAGCCCCACAATGCCCAGGCCCAGCCCCCACAAGGGCCACAAGCCATAGCGCGCCACCCACCAGGCGTA
>CAZWDK010000433.1:0-2257 GCA_964633095.1 uncultured Polaromonas sp.
GCGCACCGGCACGCGCTGCACCACCTTGATCCAGTTGCCGGTGGCGTTTTGCGCCGGCAGCAGGGAAAAGGCCGCGCCGGTGCCCACGCCCAGGCCGGCCACGGTGCCCTTGTATTCGACCTTTTTGCCGTACAGGTCGGCCACCAGCGTGGCCGGCTGGCCAATGCGGATGTTGCGCAGCTGCACTTCCTTGAAGTTGGCATCGACCCAGACCTGGTTCAGCGGAATGACGGACATCAACGGCGTGCCGGCGGCCACGCGCTGGCCCAGTTGCACGGTGCGCTTGGCCACATAGCCATCGACCGGTGCCAGCAGGCCGGCGCGCTGCGTCGCCAGGTAGGCTTCGCGCACCTTGGCGGCCGCCACCTGCACGCTGGGGTGCTGCTCTATGCTGGTGCCTTCGGTCAGCGCCTGGTTGCTGCTGAGCTGCTCGCGCGCGGCGACCACCCCGGCATTGGCCGCGGCCAGCGCGCTCTTGGCATTGGCCAGCTGCGTCTGCGCGTGGTTAAGTTCTTCCCTGGACACCGCGCCATTGCCCGTCAGCGACTGGCGGCGGTTCAGGTCGTCGCTGGCGCGGGCAATGTCGCTTTGCGCCTTCACCACATCGGCATCGCGCAGCGCGATCTGGGCCGCCAGCGTGCCGTTGTTGGCGTACAGGGTGCGCACCTGGCGCACCGCTTGGGCCAGCGCCGCCTCGGCCTGGTCCAGCGCCACCTTGGCATCGGCCGGGTCCAGCTGCACCAGCGCCTGGCCGGCTTTCACAAAGTCGGTGTCGTCGGCCATGATGGCCATGACGGTGCCGCCGATTTGCGGCGTGATCTGGATCACATTGCCCTGCACATAGGCATTGTCGGTCGATTCGTAATGGCTGGCCACCAGGTATTCGTAGGCGGCCCAGCCCAGGCCCGCCACCACCACCACGCTGGCCAGCGCGGTCAGCGCCTTCTTGCGCTTGGGGTTGCCGGCGGGCGCTGGCGTGGCGGCAACGGGAGAGGCGGCGGGATTGGAGGATTGCGGAGTGTTCATGGTATTTTTGAATGAAATAGGCTTTCAGGCCAATAACAACGGGCGCAAGTAGCTATGCTTTTTATAGCGATTGGGTGACCGGACTGGAGCTTGCCGTGTAGCCGCCACCCAGCGCACGCATCAGCGCCACCTGGGTGTCGAGGGCGCGGGCCGCCAGATCCACCGCCAGGCGGCGCTGGGTCAGTACGCTGGTTTCGGCGGTCAGCACATTGAGGTAATTGCCCAGGCCGGCCTGGTAGCGCTGCACGGCGATCTCGTAGGCGCCTTCGGCCGCTTCCTGCGCCGCACGCTGCTCGGCCTGCTGGCGGACTATGGCTTGCGAGGACGCGACCTGGTCGGCCACGTCGCGCACCGCGTCGATCACGGCGGCGTTGTAGCTTTCGACCGCGGCATCCAGGTCGGCGGTTTTGCCGCGCAGGTTGGCGCGCAGCCGGCCGGCGTCAAAAATCGGCAGGCGCAAGGCCGGGCCCACGCCCCACTGCTGGCTGGCCGAATTCAGCAGGTGGCCCAGGCCGATGCTGGAGAAACCGGCAAAGGCCACCAGGTTGATGTTGGGGTAGAACTGGGTTTTGGCGTTGGCCACGTCCTTGATGGAGGCCTCGACACGCCAGCGCGCGGCGGCAATGTCGGCCCGCCGGCCCAGCAGGTCGGCCGGAATGGCCGGCACCGCCGCTACGGTTTTGATAGCTTCAAGCGCGGATGGGTTCTGGGCCAAGGTACTGTTGGGCTGGCCAAGCAGGGCGCCCAGAGCGTTGCGCGTCAGTGCCATCTGCTCCTGCACCGTCTCCAGCTGCAGGCGCGCCTCGGGCAGGCCGCCTTCGCTCTGGTGCAGCTCCAGGCTGGTGTCCAGGCCGGCGCGCACGCGGTCTTGCACCAGCTTGAGGGTTTCTTCACGCTGCGCCAGGGTGCGGCGCGCCACGCCAGCCTGCTCGTTCAGGCGCACCAGCTGGAAGTAGGTGCGCGCCACATTGCTGGCCAGCAGCACACGGGCGGCCTGGGCATCGGCCTCGGCCGCATTCGCGCTGCCCAGGGCGGCATCCAGGGCGGCGCGGTTTTTGCCGAAGAAATCGAGCTCCCAGCTGGCGTTGAGCTGGGCCGTTCCGCTGTCACGAATGGAGCCGGCCAGGGGTGGAGGCACGGCACCGTTGGCGGTGTAGCGCTGGCGCGTCAGGTCGATCTGGCCATTGACTTGCGGCAAGGTGGCGGCATCGGCCGCTTCCGTGGCGGCCTG
>CAZWDK010000434.1:0-2251 GCA_964633095.1 uncultured Polaromonas sp.
GCTGCAGTACGACGCCAACCTCGCCCGGGCCGAACAGGCCAGGGCCGGCATCCTGCCGACGGTAGGCTTGGCCGCGGGCGTGTCGCGCACCAGCGCCGACAACACCAACCCGGCCACCACCCGCGACTTCAACACGCAAAACGCCGCGCTGACCGCGACGCAACCGCTGTACCGGCCCGCCAACTGGGCCAGCTACGAGCAGGGTAAAAAGCAGGTGGACCTGGCCAAGGCCCAGCTCGACAGCGCCGAGCAGGACTTGATCTTGCGCAGCAGCCAGGCCTACTTTGACGTGCTGGCCGCGCAGGACACGCTGACCTTTGTGCAGGCGCAAAAAACCGCCGTGGCCGAGCAGCTGGCGTTTGCCAAGCGCAACTTTGAAGTCGGCACCTCCACCATCACCGACACCCGTGAAGCGCAGGCGCGCTACGACTTGGTGATTGCGCAGGAAATCGCCGCCGACAACGATTTGCGCGTCAAGAAAATCGCGCTCGACCAGCTCGTCGGCATCAACGGAGCGCAGCCCAAGGGCCTGCTGGCCCCGGTGAATTTGCCGCCCCTGCTGCCGGCCGATGTCAACAGCTGGGTGCAGCAGTCCGAAACGCTGCATCCCAGCATTCGCCAGGCCCAGAGCGGGCTGGACATTGCCGAGCTGGAAGTGAGCAAGGCGGAGGCCGGCCACAAGCCCACGCTGGACGCCACCGCCAGCTACAGCGCCACCCGCAACCCCGCGGGTACCGCGACATCGACAACGACCGCGGCATTTCGCACCAATGCCACCAGCGTGGGCTTGCAGCTCAATGTGCCCCTGTTTGCCGGCTTTGCCATACAAAACCGCCTCAAGGAAACGCTCTCGCTCAAGGACAAGGCGCGCAGCGACCTCGAAGGCGCCAGGCGCAGCGTGGCCCAGGGCACGCGCACCGCCTATTTCGGCCTGCTGTCGGGCCAGGGCCAGGTCACGGCGCTGGAGGCGGCCGAACTGTCCAGCCAGAGCGCGCTCGACGCCAACAAGCTGGGCTACCAGGTCGGCGTGCGCATCAACATCGACGTGCTCAACGCGCAAAGCCAGCTCTATCAGACCAAGCGCGACCTGGCGCAGGCGCGCTACAACGTGCTGCTGGGCGGCCTCAGGCTGCGCCAGGCCAACGGCAGCCTGAGCCCCGACGACCTGCAGCAGGTCAACCGCTTGCTGGCGCCCTGAAGGACGCGAAAAACCTCATGCTGATGCCCAGCCAGGACCTGCCGCCGATGGCCATTGAGGCCGAGCCCGTTGCCGACGCCCCCA
Organism: uncultured Polaromonas sp.; assembly: GCA_964633095.1. Lineage (GTDB taxonomy): Bacteria > Pseudomonadota > Gammaproteobacteria > Burkholderiales > Burkholderiaceae_C > Polaromonas. Next base: position 1,283 of record CAZWDK010000434.1, read on the forward strand.
GCCATTCATTTGCCGGCCCCAGCTTCGAACTGATCGAAGAAACCAGCTGGGAGGCACTGGCGCGTTCGGGCCGGCAACTGCCGTTTTCGCGCCCGCTCCTCGTCAAGGGCGGCATCAAGCACTGGCCGGCCTGGAAAAAATGGTCGTTTGAATTTCTTGCTGGCGTTTGCGAAAGCAAGGGCTCGGAAGCCCCGGTCAAGTTCACCGACGGCCTGGTTGAACAGGGCGTGACCAAGGGCCGGCCGTTTTTGCCGGTGGCGCCCTATTTGCGCGAACTCGGCAAGGCGGCGCTGAAAACCCCCGACCCCGCCGCCGGCCTTTGCCCGAAGGCCAGGCTGGAGCAGATCCGGCAAGGCCCGCCCGGTGAGCGCTTTCACCTGAACTGGGCCCACATGCAGTCGTTTCGCCCCACCACGCTGTACCTGGCGCAGTGGGACATTCTGGAAAAATTTCCCGAACTGCGCCAGGACCTGGCCATTAAGAGCCTGTGGCCCGGCAGCCGCATGACCTGGGAATATGTGTTCATGGGCCCGGCCAATACCGTGACCGGCCTGCACAACGATTTTCCGCACAACTGGTTTTGCCAGCTTACCGGCACCAAGGAATTCATCTTGTTTGAGCCGGACCAGCGCCAGCACATGTGCCCCGCCCAAAAATACGACTGGGGCGCGACGCTCAGCGACATCAACATCTCGCGCCTGCCCGAACAGGCCAAGGAGCTCGCGTCCTTTGAAAAAGCCCAGGGCATTTACGCCCGCGTCGAAGCCGGCGACGCACTCTTCGTGCCCAAGCGCACCTGGCACTCGGTGGTTTCAGTGGAACCGTCCATCAGCCTGGGCATGTTCGGCCTCACGCCCTGGGAAGTCGCCAGCGGCGGCGCCTGGGCCACGCTGCGCGACTGGGCGCACCATTTGCATTTGTACGCCTGGGGCAATTGCACCTGCCACCAGGTGCTGGACAAGGGCTAGG
>CAZWDK010000435.1:0-2249 GCA_964633095.1 uncultured Polaromonas sp.
CAAGCCCTGATTGCCGGTGGCGGCATAGGCGGGCTGGCGGCGGCACTGGCGGTTTCGCGCGCGGGCTGGGAGGTGCGCCTGTTTGAGCGCGCGCCTGTCTTCAGCGAGGTGGGCGCGGGCATCCAGCTGGGCCCCAATGTGGTCAAGGTGCTGCAGGGCTGGGGGCTGGCCGATGCGCTGAGCGCCGTGGCGGCCTTTCCCGAGCGCCTGCAGGTGCGCAGCGCCGTGTCGGGCCAGACGCTGGCTGAACTGCCCCTGGGCGACCGCATGGCCCGCCGCTACGGCGCGCCCTATGCCACGGTACACCGCGCCGATCTGCACCGCCTGCTGCTGGCCGCCGTGCAGCAGCGCACCGACACCCGGCTTCAGCTGGACCGCGCGCTGCAATCCTTCAACCAGACCGAGCATGCCGTGACGGTGAAGGGCGCCATGGGCCCCGAAATTGAAGGCGACGCCCTCATAGGCGCCGACGGTTTGTGGAGCACCGTGCGCCAGCAACTGCTGGGCGACGGTCTGCCGCAGCATACCGGCCATCTGGCCTACCGCGCCCTGCTACCGCAGGCCCGGCTGCCCGAGCGCCTGAGGACGCAGCTGGTCACCGCCTGGCTGGGGCCGCGCATGCATGTGGTGCACTACCCGGTGCGCTGCGGCGAGTGGCTCAACATGGTGGTCATCGTGCAGGGCGAAGCCGCGGAGGGCCTGGACCCCTGGAACCATGAGGCCCGGGCCGCCGACCTGGCGGCGGCGCTGGCCGGCAGCTGCGCCGCGCTGCAAGAGAGGGTGCAAGCCATGGACGGCTGGCAGCTGTGGGCGCTGTGTGAGCGCCCACAGCTGCAGGGCGCCCACCAGCAGGCGCTGGGCCGCGTGGCCCTGCTGGGCGATGCCGCGCACCCGATGCTGCCCTATCTGGCCCAAGGCGCGGGCATGGCGATTGAGGATGCGGCCGAGCTGGGCCATGTGCTGGCGCAGGCGCTGGACCCGGCCTTTGACGTGCCCACCATGCTGCAGCGCTACGCCCTGAACCGCTGGCAGCGCAATGCCCGGGTGCAGGCCAGGGCCTTGCGCAACGGCCAGATCTTCCATGCCGGCGGCCTGCTGCGCTGGGGCCGCGATGCCTCGCTGAAACTGCTGGGCGCGAAGCTGCTGGACATGCCCTGGCTCTACGGCGCAACTTCCAGAGGGTCCTGAGTTGCTATGAAAACGATAGCTGCTTGCGTCCAAAGTGCCTGGGCTGCGGTCATTATTTTGATGAATTTCTCATAAATCCGTGCGCAGCTTCCAGATCTCCGGAAACAGCACCACATCCAGCATCTTGCGCAAATAGCTGACGCCGCTGGTGCCGCCGGTGCCGGGCTTGAAGCCGATGATGCGTTCGACCGTCGTGACATGGCGGAAACGCCAGAGGCGGAAGGCGTCTTCCAGGTCGGTCAGTTCTTCGCCGAGCTGGTACAGGTCCCAGTACTGTTTCGGGTCGCGGTAGACGGTCAGCCAGGCCTGCTCGACCGCGGCGCTTTCGGGGTAGGGCTGGGTCCAGTCGCGTTCGATGTGGCTGGCCGGCAGGGCCAGGCCGCGCCGCGCCAGCAGGCGCAGCGCTTCGTCGTAGAGCGAGGGCGCCTCGTAGGCGGCCTGCACCTGGGCCAGCAGGTCCGGCCGGTGCGCATGGGGCTGGAGCATGGCGGCGTTCTTGTTGCCCAGGGCGAATTCGATGCAGCGGTACTGGTAGCTCTGGAAGCCGCTCGACGCCCCGAGGTAGGGGCGCATCGCGCTGTACTCGGGCGGCGTCATGGTGGCCAGCACGTCCCAGGCATGGACCAGCTGCTCCATGATGCGGCTCACGCGCGCCAGCATCTTGAAGGCGCTGCCCAGCTCGTCGGCCGCGACGCAGCGGATCGCCGCGCGCAGCTCGTGCAGCATCAGCTTCATCCAGAGCTCGCTGGTCTGGTGCTGGACGATGAACAGCATCTCGTCGTGCGCGGGCGAGAGCGGTTTTTGCGCGTTCAGGATGGCGTCCAGCTGCAGGTAGTCGCCATAGCTCATGTCGCGGCTGAAGTCGAGCTGCGCCTTCTCGTCATGAACAATGCGCTCGGGCGTTGTGGCGCCGTGGCCGGGTTGGGCTGGGGAGTGGGCGTAGGGGCACATGATCAGGTCACCGCATGTTTCTGCTTGAATTCGGCTCTTTGCCATTCACCGCTGTCAAGCACCTGCTTGAGCTGCTCCACGGCGTTCCAGACATCTTCAAAGCCGATGTA
>CAZWDK010000436.1:0-2235 GCA_964633095.1 uncultured Polaromonas sp.
CCCGCATCGTTGCAGCATTATAGGAAGTTCTTTCCCCGCGCCAGTAGGGCTTGGGTAGCGGCGGCAGGGCGAGCTTGGGCAGGGGCTGCTCGCGCAGGGCCGCCTGCAAGCTGTGGCGAAGCTTGCCGGAGCTGAATTCGACGGTCGCGCAGAGGGCCTCTATGCGTGTTTGTGCCGCCGCCCGGTCATTGCGCACACCGAAAACGGTTTGCGCATCTTTGAGCCATTCAAGCCATTGCTCAATCGCTTGCGGGTCATAGCGGCTGCCGATGAACTCCGTCAGATAGCGCAGTTGCTTGGCCACGATGCGCAAGCGGTGCAGACTTGCCGGGCTCAGCTGTTTAAGCTCCCGCAGCGCCTGCCGCAGTTGCTGGTCCAGCTTCTCCAGCCGTGCCGTGAGCGCGTCCCATGGCGTTGCCGGGGCCGGGTCCGGCTGTGCCAGGCAGCGTCCCAGCTGCAGCAGCAGGCGCTGGGTCTGCCGCCCCTGGAGCGCGGCCTGCGCCTGCAGGCGTGCCGTGGCCTGCAGCTGGCCGGCGGCCTCTTGCAGCGCCTGGCGCAAGGCGGCATCGTGCAGGCCAGCCGCCAATGGCGGCCAGGTTTCCTCGATGAACACATCCCAGTCACGCGCGCTCCCCAGCCGCTGGCCCAGCTGGCGCAGGCCGCCCACGATCGGCTGGAGCGCTTCATCCTGCCACCGGGCCGCGCGCGCCAGCGGCCCGCAAGCCACCCGCAACCGGCGCACGGCCACGCGCAGCTGGTGCAGGTATTCGCTGTCATAAGGGGTGTCCTGGGGCTGGCGGAAAAAGCCGGCTTCGTTGGCCTGCCAATGCGCCAGGACCTGCCCTATGGCCAGGTGCGTCACGGTCTGCGGACTCGCATCGGGTGGCAGTTTCAGCGTGCCGGCCTTGACCGGGGGCGGCTGCGGCAGGCGCCGGGCCAGCCGGTCGCCACGCTGGGCCTTGGTGGCGCTTTCGGCCAGCAGCGGGTGCCGCCCGACCAGCAGCAGGGCCAGCGAAAACAGCTCATCGACCGGGCCGCTCTTGAGTTCGAGTTCCAGCTCGCACAGCGCCTCGCAGCGATCGCCTGCAAGAATCTCGCCCTGGTCTATGGCCAGCTCGACTTCTGCGCCCGTCATGCCCTGCAGTTGCCGGAGCTCACGCTGAAAGCGGGTATGAAATTGCGGTGCCAACTGGTCCTTGAGCGGGGCCAGCACCGAATCGAAAGTGGAACCCGCCAGCGCTGGCCATTCGAGGGCCGGGCCGGCCACCGCAAACTCGATTTCCTCGCGCTGGTGCAGGCCCGCGCGGCTGCCGCCTCCGCCCTTGACGGTTTGCAGCCAGCGCTTGCCGTCGTGGCGCAGGCGCAGGGCGATGCCGGCCTCTGCCAGCAAGCGCTGCGGCGTGTCAAAGTAGATGTTGTCGAGCTGGCACCGCGTTGCCGGGAGGCCGGCCAACACCGGATCGGCGCGCAACGCGGCCAGGGCAGAGGGGGGCAGCCGGAGTTTGATTTCGGTTTCCATGGCATTCAATCGGCGACGGATCAAGCCATGGTACTGCCCCGCCATGGAAAAGGCGAAACTTCTCAGCAAAAGGCCCTCGCAAGGGCCTTGTCGCGCGCGCGGGCAGGGATCAAGGTCGCAGGTAGGCCCAGCCTTCGCCTTGTTTTTTCATGATCTCGGTCACGCCGGCCGGCACGTAGCCCACGGCGGCATTCATGTCGTCTTGGCTCAGCTTCTGGCCGCGCATGGTGTTTTCACAGGCCAGCACCTTGACGCCGGCCCGGCTGGCGTCGCTGATGCGGTTTGCCACGGGTGCGTCTAGCTTGAGCATGCCGATGCCGGGGCCGTAGGCGACGATTTCGATCTCGACGTTGGCGGCCCCCACATCGTCCTGCAGGTTTTTGGCATTGTTGAGCGCCAGGTTCCACTTGGCCGGGTCGCTGTCGCTGACCTGGATCACGATTTTGTGGTGTTTCTGGCCTGTAGCCCCCGTTGTCTGGGCGTGAGCAGCTATTAAAAACGGAGCGATTGCGGCTAGCGCACCGGTCCGGAGCAAGTGGCGACGGTTCATTTGAGGATGTCTCCCAGGCAAAGGTATTTCATTTCCACATATTCTTCCATGCCGTGGCTGGAGCCTTCGCGGCCCAGGCCCGACTGCTTGACGCCGCCGAACGGCACATGCTCGGTGGCGATCACGCCGGCGTTGATGCCGACCATGCCGTATTCCAGCGCTTCGG
>CAZWDK010000437.1:0-2232 GCA_964633095.1 uncultured Polaromonas sp.
TGGTGCGCGGCGATGTGTATTTCTGGGGCTCGCTGATGGGCGCCTGCCTGATCGTGAGCGTGCCGATCGCGGTGCTTTACAACCTCTTCGTGGACCGCTTTGTCGCGGGGTTCACCGTCGGCGCGGTCAAGTGATCGGTTCATTGGAATCGGAAAAGGAGACGTTCGATATGCAGCTCATCACCGTGAAAATCGACAAGCCGGAAACGACCAACTTCATTCTGGGGCAGACCCACTTCATCAAGTCCGTTGAGGACCTCCACGAAGCGGTGGTGGGCGCCGTGCCGGGCATCAAGTTCGGCCTGGCCTTTTGCGAAGCCTCCGGCAAATGTCTGGTGCGATGGTCGGGCACCGATCCCGCCATGCTCGAACTGGCCCGCAACAACGCCAAGGCCCTTGCCGCCGGCCATTGCTTCATCATTTTCCTCCGGGACGGCTTCTACCCGCTGAATGTGTTGAACACCGTCAAAATGGTGCCGGAGGTATGCCGCATTTTCTGCGCAACAGCCAATCCGACCGAAGTGATTCTCGCCGAGACGGAACAGGGACGCGGCGTCCTGGGCGTGGTGGACGGCTTCCCGCCCCAGGGGATCGAGGACGAGGGCGACATCGACTGGCGCAAGAATTTGTTGCGGCAGATCGGCTACAAGCTCTGAGAGGCAATCGGGGTCAGACTCCAATTAAATCCCAAGCCATCTTCATCCAGGATGGGACAAGGCCGGGAGCTCTGCAGGGGTCGGCGTCTTCATCGGCCGCAAGCAACAAAGCACCGATCCGCAAGGCCGCTGCATTGCCAGACCACACGCAGATTGAGACCCGATTCAAGCAAAGCGGCTTGCGCAGCTCAGCAACCAGCCCCCTTGCGATATTCCCTCCTTGGGCTTGGCGTATCTGCTTACAAAAAGAATGCAGGGTGACGGGAGCATGGGATGATATGGCTCACTGCAATTTAAAGCGCGCTCCCATGTCCGAAGCCCTGCGACTCTCCTCCCTCCCGCTGTTTCCGCTGGGCACGGTGCTTTACCCCGGCGGCTTGCTGCCGCTGCGGATTTTCGAGGTCCGCTACCTCGACATGATCGGCAAGTGCCACAAGGCGGGCGCGCCGTTTGGCATTGTTTCGCTGACGGAAGGCTCGGAAGTGCGCCGGCCGGCCGAGGTGCCCAGCGGCGATGGCTTTGCGCACGAAACCTTCAGCGCGGTCGGCACGCTGGCCACCATCACCGAATTTTCGATGCCGCAACCGGGCCTGATGATGATTCGCTGCGTCGGCAGCCAGCGCTTTGAAATCTCCAAAAGCGAAAAACTCAAATACGGCCTGTGGGTGGCCAATGTCACCCGGCTGGAAGACGATATGCTCGTCCCGGTTCCCGACGACCTTCAAAAAACCGCCAGCGCGCTGGGCCAGCTGATCCAAAGCCTGCAGGAGCGTGCAGTACCGGCGGCGCAGATGCCGCTGCTGGCGCCCTACCAGCTCGATGACTGCGGCTGGGTCGCCAATCGCTGGTGCGAGCTGCTCCCCATGCCGCTGGAGCTCAAGCAGCGCCTGATGGAGCTGGACAGCCCCCTGCTCCGGCTCGAGCTGGTCAGCGACATTCTGGAGCGCACCGGCATTTCACTCTGAACGCCTGCTTAAAATCATGGTTTTGCTGCCTGTTCAGCCATTTTGATGGCGCGCACCGAGCCACTTTTCGACCCCTTTCCGGAACCCCCAAGCTATGTCCATCCAGTCAGTTTCGCCCGCAAGCGGCAACGCCAACCCCGCCCCGCAAGACGAAAACCAGCTCATCATCGAGCGCCGCGAAAAGCTCAAGGCCTTGCGCAGCGCCGGCGTAGCCTTTCCCAACGACGTCAAGCCGACACACCGGGCCGAGGCACTTTTTGCCGAATACAACGGCAAGAGCAACGAAGAGCTGGAGGCGCTGGCGGTCAAGGTGCATGTGGCGGGCCGCATGATGCTCAAGCGCGTGATGGGCAAGGCCAGCTTCGCGACCCTGCAGGATGCGTCGTTCGGGCCCTCGGGCGGCCGCATCCAGCTCTACATCAACAACGAGGGCGTGGGCGAAGCCGTTCACAGCGCCTTCAAGCACTGGGACCTGGGCGACATCCTGGAGGCCAGCGGCACGCTGTTCCGGACCAAGACCGGCGAGCTGTCGATTCATGCCGACAGCATCCGCCTGGTGACCAAAAGCCTGCGCCCGCTGCCCGACAAGTTCCACGGCGTGGCCGACCAGGA
>CAZWDK010000438.1:0-2228 GCA_964633095.1 uncultured Polaromonas sp.
CGACGATTTCGGCAACATCATCAATCCGATGATTGTCGAAGGCCAGGTGCATGGCGGCCTGGTGCAGGGCATTGGCCAGGCGTTGCTGGAAAGATGTGTGTACGACGAGGAATCCGGCCAGCTGCTGACCGGCTCGCTGATGGACTACGCGCTGCCGCGTGCCGACGACATACCCCACCTCACGCTGGACACCTTGTGCACCCCCTGCAGCCACAACCCGCTGGGCGCCAAGGGCTGCGGCGAGGCCGGCGCCATCGGTTCGCCGCCGGCCGTGATCAATGCCGTGCTCGACGCCCTCAAGCCGCTGGGCGTGACCGACTTCGACATGCCCGCTTCGCCCGGCCGCGTCTGGGAAGCCATCCAGGCCGCCAAACCCTGAAACCTTCCAAGGAGCAACCGCCATGTATGCATTCACCCTGGAACGCCCCACCACCCTGGCCGATGCCGTGAAGCTCACCGCCGCCGGCGCCCAGGCGCTGGCCGGCGGCCAGACCCTGCTGGCGTCGATGAAACAGCGCCTGTCCAGCCCCGAGCAACTGGTCGACCTGAGCGGCATCAAGGAGCTTGCCGGCATCAAGCGCGAGGCGAACCAACCAGGTGGGGCCTTCGTGATCGGTGCCATGACGCGCCACGCCGACGTCGCCGACAACGCCGAACTGAAGGCGGCCCTGCCGGCGCTGGCCGAGATGGCGGCGCATATCGGCGACCGGCAGGTGCGCGCGATGGGCACGCTGGGCGGCTCGGTCGCCAACAACGACCCGGCCGCCTGTTACCCCAGCGCGGTGCTGGGGCTGGGCGCGACCATCCACACCAGCGCGCGCAAGATTGCCGCCGATGACTTTTTCCTCGGCATGTTCACGACCGCGCTGAACCAGGGCGAATTGATCACGGCCATCAGCTTTCCCATCCCCAAGCGCGCGGTCTACATGAAGTTCAAGCAGCCGGCCTCGCGCTTTGCGCTGGTCGGCGTCTTCATTGCGCAGTTTGATGCCGGTGTGCGCGTGGCCATCACCGGCGCGGCCAACGGCGTGTTCCGCCATCAGGGGCTGGAAGCTGCCTTGAGCAAGAGCTTTACGCCGGAAGCGGCGGCGGCCGTGACGATCGATGCGTCGGATCTGAACAGCGACATCCATGCCACGGCGGCCTACCGCGCCAACCTGATCAGCGTGCTGGCGCGGCGCGGCGTGGCCAAGGCGCTGGCCTGATCCGGGCCGCAGGCGCAGTTTTGTTGGCATGCAAGCGTTTTATGCTTCAAACCCCTGGCGGGTGGGTGCGGGTAGCTACTGAATTGATAGCGAATGGAGCATGGCCAAGCGATTTGATGACACCCTTTAATGACACCTTTCCCAAGCATTGATGCGTTGACGCAGGCGCTGCAGGGCGCCGGTTACTTTGCCGACCGCCGCCTTGCCACGGCGGTATTTCTGGCGCTCAAGCTGCAACGTCCCTTGTTGCTGGAGGGCGAGCCCGGCGTCGGCAAGACCGAACTGGCCAAGGCGCTGGCCCTGGCGCTGCAGCGGCAATTGCTGCGCCTGCAGTGCTATGACGGGCTGGAGCAGCGCGAAGCCCTGTACGAGTGGAACTACGCGGCCCAGCTGCTGCACATGCGCGCGGTGGAAGGCCACAGCAACGCTGCCGACGTGGAACGCGAGGTCTACCAGCACCGCTACCTGATCCGCCGGCCGCTGCTGCAGGCGCTGCAGACGCCGGCACCGGGCGCGGTGCTGCTGATCGACGAGGTGGACCGGGCCGACGAACCCTTTGAAGCCTTCTTGCTGGAGTACCTGGGCGAGTACCAGGTCAGCATTCCCGAAATCGGCACGGTGCGCGCCGCAGTGACGCCGGTGACCATTCTCACCAGCAACCGCACGCGCGAACTCAACGATGCCGTCAAGCGGCGCTGCCTTTACCACTGGCTCGACTACCCCGACCGTGAGCGCGAACTGGCAATTGTGCGCAGCCAGGTGCCGCAGGCCGGCGCGCAGCTGTCGGCCCAGGTGGCCGGCTTTGTCGACCGGCTGCGCCGCTCGCCCTTTGGCAATGCCTTCCATCGTGCGCCTGGCATTGCCGAAAGCGTCGAATGGGCGAAGGCCCTGGTCGCGCTGGACACGCTGGTGGTCGACCCCGAGGTGGTGGCCGACACCGCCGGCATCTTGTTCAAGCAGCGCGAAGACGTGGCGGCGCTGACGCATGAGTTGGCGGTCGAATTGCTCAAGCCCGAAGAGACG
>CAZWDK010000439.1:0-2208 GCA_964633095.1 uncultured Polaromonas sp.
CCGACTGCATCGAAACCTGCGTGCAGGGCCAGTGGATGGACGGCGTGCTGGTGATAGGCGGCTGCGACAAGAACATGCCGGGTGGCCTGATGGGCATGCTGCGCGCCAACGTGCCCGCCATCTATGTCTACGGCGGCACCATCCTGCCGGGCAGCTACAAGGGCAAGGACCTGAACATCGTCAGCGTGTTCGAGGCCGTGGGCGAAAACGCCGCAGGCCGCATGAGCGATGAGGACCTGCTGCAAATCGAGCGCCGCGCCATTCCCGGCACCGGCAGCTGCGGCGGCATGTACACGGCCAACACCATGTCCAGTGCGTTTGAGGCGCTGGGCATTTCGCTGCCCTACTCCAGCACCATGGCCAACCCGCACGACGAGAAAATGAACTCGGCCAGGGAGTCCGCCAAGGTGCTGATTGAAGCGGTCAAGAAAGACATCAAGCCGCGCGACATCGTCACCAAAAAATCGATTGAAAACGCCGTGGCCGTGATCATGGCCACCGGCGGTTCGACCAACGCCGTGCTGCACTTTCTGGCGATTGCGCATACCGCCGGTGTCGAATGGAGCATCGACGACTTTGAGCGCGTGCGCGTTCGCACGCCGGTGCTGTGCGACCTGAAACCTTCCGGCAAATACCTGGCGGTGGACCTGCACCGCGCGGGCGGCATTCCGCAAGTCATGAAGACGCTGCTGGCGGCCGGCCTGCTGCATGGCGACTGCCTGACGATTTCCGGCCAGACCATTGCCGAAGTGCTCAAGGACGTGCCCGCCGTGCCGCGCGCCGACCAGGACGTGATCCGCCCCATCGACAAACCGATGTACGCCCAGGGTCACCTGGCCATCCTCAAGGGCAACCTCTCGCCCGAAGGCTGCGTGGCCAAAATCACCGGCCTCAAAAACCCGGTCATGACCGGCCCGGCCCGCGTGTTTGACGATGAGCAGTCGGCCCTCGCCGCCATCCTGGCCGGCAACATCAAGGCCGGTGACGTGATGGTCTTGCGCTACCTGGGCCCCAAGGGCGGACCCGGCATGCCGGAAATGCTGGCACCCACCGGCGCGCTGATTGGCGCCGGCCTGGGCGAAAGCGTGGGCCTGATCACTGACGGCCGTTTCTCGGGCGGCACCTGGGGCATGGTGGTCGGCCATGTCGCCCCCGAAGCCGCCGCCGGCGGCAACATTGCCTTCATCCACGAAGGCGATTCCATCACGATTGATGCCAAGCAACTGCTGCTGCAATTGAACGTCAGCGACGAGGTGCTGGCCCAGCGCAAGCTCGGCTGGACGGCACCGGCCCCGCGCTACACCCGCGGTGTGCAGGCCAAGTTCGCCTTCAATGCCTCCAGCGCCAGCAAAGGGGCGGTGCTGGACGACTATTGATTTGATGCCTTCGGCTGATTTGTAAAGACGGGAGCCCGTGGGTCACAGACTTCACGGGTTTTTTACCTGGGCATCAGGCCATTAAAAAAAGCGGAGACCCGCAAGCGTTTATTTGCGTCTTTTGGCGGACAACATGCCCATGGCAACGCGCTGCTTGTCGATGCGCTCCTGTTTGCGCTTGGCCATCTTGTCGATTTCCTTCTGCTTGGTATAGCCCGAGGCATCAGCCCAGGCCCACCAGGCCACGGCAAGGGCAAAAGGCGACAGCACGATCCACCAGCTCCAGGCGGCGACCGGGCCGATCTCCAGATATTTCAGCGCCAGTGCAAGGATTCCCATCAATAAAAAATACATCTGTAACTCCTGAAGATTTTGGCCAGATCGGGCGGGTAAGCCCTTGACGCAGTGGTCAACGAGCACCCCTACAATGACGTTGATTGACTGTAACCGAATCCCGGAATTCATAACTCCCCCACGAGGACAATCCATGAAACGCATTCTTTTCGCCGTCGCTTCCATGGCAGCTGCTTTTGCCGTGTCAACCCCCGCCCTGGCCGACCTGCAACTGGCCACCGCCAAAAACTGCATGGCTTGCCACGCCATTGACAAAAAGCTGGTGGGTCCCTCCTACAAAGACGTGGCCGCCAAGTACGCCGGCCAGAAAGACGCCGCCGACAAGCTCGCGGCCAAGGTCATCAAGGGTGGCTCCGGTGTCTGGGGCCCTGTCCCCATGCCTGCCAACACCCAGGTCAGCCCAGACGAAGCCAAGAAACTGGTGGCCTGGATTCTGACCCAGAAGTAATCCGCGCATCCCCAATTTGCAGCCCCGCCC
>CAZWDK010000440.1:0-2202 GCA_964633095.1 uncultured Polaromonas sp.
AGCCCCATGGAAGACGGCATGCAGCACTTTCACGAGTGGTACCGCCGCGAAATGGGCGCCAGCAAAACCACGCAGATGATTTGACGGCGCGCAAGCGTGCGCCATTTGCTATGCATTTGATAGCTGACTGCACCCGCCCCTGCTGGGCCAGGTCCAGTTTTCATCCCTAAAACTCAAAAAAACACCCCATGCAAGCCGTCTGGATGCTGCTTTCCTCCTTCCTGTTTGCCACCATGGGGGTCTGCGTCAAGTACGCGTCAGCGCACTTCAACAGCGCCGAGCTGGTGTTTTACCGCGGCCTACTGGGCCTGGCCTTCATGGCCGTCTATGCCCGCGCCAGCGGCGTCAGCCTGCGCACCCGCTTCCCGGCCATGCATGCCTGGCGCAGCGTGATCGGCGTGATGGCGCTGTCGGCCTGGTTTTACGCGATTGGCCACCTGCCGCTGGCCACCGCCATGACGCTCAACTACATGAGCAGCGTCTGGATTGCCGCCTTTCTGGTGGGTGGTGCGCTGATGCTGGGCCGCGTCGGCCCGAAGGGGCCCAGCCAGGGGCCGCTGGTGCTGGCGATTCTGGCCAGCTTTTCAGGTGTGGTCATGCTGCTGCGCCCGGCGATAGACCAGAACCAGACCTTTGCCGGCCTGATCGGGCTGCTGTCCGGCCTGGGTTCCGCCTTTGCCTACATGCAGGTCATGGCCATCTCGCGCATGGGCGAGCCCGAAACCCGCACCGTGTTTTACTTTGCCGTTGGCACGGCGGTGGCGGGGGCGCTGGGCATGCTGTTTGTCGGGGTTTCGCCCTGGAACTGGCGGCATGCGCTGTGGCTGCCGCCGCTGGGCATTCTGGCCTCGCTGGGCCAGCTCTGCATGACCAGGGCTTACTCCATGTCGTCCCGCTCCGACAGCCATGGCGGCACCCTGATGGTGGCGAATCTGCAGTACTCGGGCATTGTCTTTGCCGCCCTCTACAGCCTGGTGTTATTTGGCGACAATATCCCCTTGATGGGCTGGGCCGGCATGGCGCTGATCATCACCAGCGCGATTGCCGCCACCGTGCTGCGCGCCCGTGCCGCGCCCAACGCGCCCGCCGAAGAACATTGAGCCCTGACCGAAGGAGCATGAGATGAGCTACACCACCCTGATTTCCGCCCCGCAGCTGCAGGCCCTGCTCGCCAGCGGCCAGCCATGCCGCATCTTTGACTGCAGCTTTGACCTGATGCAACCCAAGGCCGGCGAGCAGCAGTACCTGCAGGCGCACATTCCGGGCGCCGTCTATGCCAACCTGGACACCGCGCTCAGCGCCCGGCATGGCGTGCCCGGCGCCCACGGCGTGATCACCGCCAGCGGTGCCGATGCCCCGGCCTCGGGTGGTCGCCACCCGCTGCCGAACCGCGAAAAATTTGCCACCTGGCTCTCCAGCGTCGGATTCGCCAACAACATGCAGGCCGTGGTGTACGACCGCAACGGCGTCAACTACTGCGGCCGCCTGTGGTGGATGCTCAAATGGGCCGGCCATGAAAACGTGGCCGTGCTCGACGGCGGGCTGCAGGCCTGGCAGGCCGCTGGCGGCACGCTGAACAGCGGCGAAGAACCGGCCCACTTTCAGGCCGGCTTCATGCCGGGCCCCGAGCGGGCCAGGCTGGTCAGTGCGCACACCGTGGCCGAGCAGCTCGGACGCCCGGCCCAGACCCTGATCGATGCGCGTGCCCCCGCCCGCTTTAGGGGCGAGGTCGAGCCGCTGGACCCGGTGGCCGGCCATATCCCGGGCGCGCTGAACCGGCCGTTTTCGCAAAACCTCGATGCGGATGGCAAGTTCAAGCCCGCGGCGCAGCTCAAGGCCGAATTTGAAGCGCTGCTGGCCGGCCGCGACCCCGGCGCGGTGGTGCACCACTGCGGCAGCGGCGTCAGCGCCGTGCCCAACCTGCTGGCCATGGAAATCGCCGGCCTGGGCCGCGCCGGCCTGTATGCCGGCAGCTGGAGCGACTGGTGCAGCGACCCCGACCGACCGGTGGCGCAGGGCTAGCTGTGAAGGTCCAATAGCTTGTATCTGTTCATCTGAGTTGAGTTTGAGAGACTGGGAATTACGGAATTACCACACCCCCAGAAGCCTCCAGGAGCCCAACCAGATGAACATCCATAAGAATGCCCGATTGACGCTCACGCGTCGAGTTGAAATGGTCAAAGGCATCACACAGCGTGGCTT
>CAZWDK010000441.1:0-2201 GCA_964633095.1 uncultured Polaromonas sp.
GCTCGGCGCCCAGCCGCTGCAGGGCGCGCACCTGGATGCCGACCAGGTCGGGGTGAAACACCCCCATCAGGATGTTGGGCGCACCGGCCGGGTTGGTCAGCGGCCCCAGGATGTTGAAAATGGTGCGCACGCCCAGCTCCTTGCGAACGGGGGCGACGTTTTTCATGGCCGGATGGTGGTTGGGCGCAAACATGAAGCCCACGCCGACCTGCTCGATGCAGCGGGCAATCGCCTCGGGCGACAGGCTGAGCGCAATGCCCAGCGACTCCACCACGTCGGCGCTGCCCGAACTGCTGCTGACGCTGCGCCCGCCATGCTTGCTGACCTTGGCCCCGGCCGCCGCCGCCACAAACATGGCGCAGGTCGAAATATTGAAGGTGTGCGAACCGTCACCGCCGGTGCCGACGATGTCGACCATATGGGTTTTGTCGGCGACGTTGACCTTGGTGGAAAACTCGCGCATCACCTGGGCGGCGGCGGTGATCTCGCCTATGGTTTCCTTCTTGACGCGCAGCCCGGTGATCAGCGCCGCCATCATCACCGGCGACATCTCGCCGCTCATGATCAGCCGCATGATGTGCAGCATCTCGTCATGGAAAATTTCGCGGTGCTCTATGGTGCGCTGCAGCGCCTGCTGCGGCGTGATTTTCTGGGTGTTCGGCATGAGGGTCTCCTTGTTCGCGGGTTGTGAAGGGCGGGATCAGGTCGCCGGGTTGTCGGTCAAGGCCAGCTTGAGGCCAAAACCGATGAACATCAGGCCGGCAGCGCGCTGCAGCCCCTGCATGCCGCGCTGGACAGCAGCGACGCGCCGCGCCAGCCAGGCCGCGGCCAACGCCCAGCCCATGTTGACCCACAGGCCATTGAAGTTGAACAGCAGGCCCAGCAGCAAAAACGCCAGCGGCTTGTTCGCCACGCCTGGCGCAATGAACTGCGGCACGAAGGCCAGGAAGAACAGCGCCACCTTGGGGTTCAGCGCATTCGTCCAGAAGCCCTGAAAAAATATGCTTTTCAGGGCTGTAGCGCCCGCGGAACTTGCGCCATTAGCTACCAAATTCATAGCAGATGAGTCGCCCGCGGCAGGCGCACGGGCCAGCAGCATGCGCAGGCCCACATAGACCAGGTAGGCCGCACCGGCCCATTTCAGCAGGGTGAAGGCGGTGGCGGAGGCCGCCATCAAGGCGCTCACGCCGATGGCCGCGGCAAAAATGTGCACAAAGCAGCCGGCCGTGATGCCCAGCGCCGCCACCACGCCGGCGCGGGCGCCGGAGCGCAGGGCATGGGTGACGATGTAGAGCACATCCGGGCCGGGCGTGAGGTTGAGCAGCAAGCCGGCAAGCACAAAAAACAGCAGATGGTCTATGCCCATGGGGACGGCTCCTTGGCTAGGCGGTGAAGAACTGGCGGATCGCGGCGGCCGCACGGTCCACCTCCGCGGCAGCCACGTCCAGGTGGGTGACAAAGCGCAGCCGGTACAGGCCGGTGGCCGCAATGCCGTGATCGGCCAGGTGCTTGAGCAGGGCGGCCGATTTGTCGCGTGCCGCGCCGGACAAATCCACAAACAGGATATTGGTCTGCGGCGCCTCGACCTGCAAGCCCTCGATGCCCGCCAGCCCGTCGGCCAGGCGCCGCGCCAAGGCGTGGTCGTCGGCCAGTCGCTCAATGTGGTGATCCAGCGCATGCGAGGCCGCCGCCGCCAGCATGCCGGCCTGGCGCATGCCGCCGCCCGCCATCTTGCGGATGCGGTGCGCCCGCGCGATGAAGTCGCGCGAGCCGCACAGCGCCGAGCCGACCGGTGCGCCCAGCCCCTTGCTGAAGCAGACCGAGACGCTGTCAAAACAGCGGGCCATGCGGCGCGCTTCGGTCTGGGCATCGCCGCCGGTCAGCGCCGCCTGCGCCACCGCCGCATTGAACAGGCGCGCGCCGTCCAGGTGGCAACCCAGGCCCCTGGACCTGGCCAGCCCGGTGGCCTGCTGCAGATAGTCGAACGGCAGCAGCTTGCCGCCCAGCGTGTTTTCCAACGCCAGCAAACGGCTGCGCGCGAAATGCGCGTCGTCGGGCTTGATGGCGGCCTCGATGTCGGCCAGCGCCAGCGTGCCGTCGGCCTGGTGGTTGAGCGGCTGCGGCTGCACGCTGCCAAACACCGCCGCGCCGCCGCCTTCCCAGCGGTAGCAATGCGCCTGCTGGCCGACGATGTACTCGTC
>CAZWDK010000442.1:0-2180 GCA_964633095.1 uncultured Polaromonas sp.
TCAGGTAGTCCAGCAGCTTGCGGCGGCGGCTCACCATGCGCAGCAGGCCGCGGCGGCCATGGTGGTCTTTGGCGTTGGCCTTGAAATGGGGGGTCAGTTCGTTGATGCGGCCGGTCAGCAGCGCCACTTGAACTTCAGGGCTGCCGGTGTCGTTGGCGGCGCGCTGGTTGGCCTGAACGATTTCGGCCTTGACTGATTTAGCGATCATGGTTTTCCTCTTGCACTGTGTGCACTTGCGAGCGATGCAGCGTTCCCACTATTGAGACTTGGCCGCCTTCGTCGTGATTTGCCGAGCGGGCAGGCCCAGCAAAGCCGCAGATTATAGCCTAGGCCCCGAGCCAGTGCTTTAGCCTGTCCACGCCCTGCCCCAGCCTGGCGAGATCCTGGCTGGCGAAACACCAGCGCAGCCAGCCCTGCGCCTCGGGCCCCGGATTGACCATGAAGGCGTTGCCGGGCGCCAGCCCCAGGCCGGCTTCCAGTACCAGGCGCTTGGCCGTCTCCAGCGAGTCGCCATAGCGCGCCTGGTCCTCCAGCCGGAAAAAGGCATACATGCCGCCTTTGGCCGGCGCCACCTGCACGCCGGGCACGGCCTGCAGCAGCGGCACCAGGGTGTCGCGGCAGGTTTTCAGATGGCTCACGACGCGCGGCGTGATGTCTGCCGTTCGCTCGATCGCCGCCAGGCCGGCGCGCTGCACAAACACCGGGGCGCAAGAAGTGTTGAATTCCACCAGCTTGCCCATGTGCAGCGTCATGGACGGCGGCATCACCAGCCAGCCCAGGCGCCAGCCCGTCATCAGAAAGCTCTTGGAAAAGCTGTGGACGACCAGCAGACGGTCTCGCGGGCTCGCGCTATCCAGAAAGCTGGGCGCACAGCCATTCGGCGTGGGTTCAAAGTACAGACGCTCATACACCTCGTCCGCCAGAATCCAGGTGCCGGTGTTTCGGCAGTGCGCCAGGATGGCTTGCTGCTCGTCCCGGCTCAAGGCCCAGCCGGTCGGGTTGTTCGGCGCGTTGACGATCAGCAGCTTGGTTTTCGGCGTGACCGCCGCCAGCAGCTCGGCCATGTCGAGCCGCCACTGGCCTGCCACGGGCTTGAGACTGACGCATGTCACGTCGGCCCCCATGATGGCCGGCTGCGCAACAAGATTGGGCCAGACCGGCGTGACGGCCACCACCTCGTCGCCCGCGTCCACCAGCGCCTGCACCGCCAGCATCAGGGCACTGACACCGCCCGACGTCACCGCGATGCGTTCCGCGCCAATCGGCGGCGCCGCGCCAGCGCAGCGCAGACCGGTCGCGTAGCGTGCAATGGCTTCGCGCAGCTCGGGCAGGCCAAGGTTGTGGGCATAAAAGGTTTCACCCTGCTGCAGCGACGCCGCCGCGGCCTCGCGGATAAAGGCCGGCGTGACCTCGTCACTTTCGCCAAACCAGAACTTGAGCACATCGCTGCGCCCCATGCCCGCATTGGCCACCTGGCGGATCATCGACTCTTCGAGATTTAAAACGGCTTGTCGCATATTCGTCTTCGCTTCCATCAATGAGTTGGCCGCCGGCTTCAGGGCCGCACCATCTTGCAGCTGTGCGGCTGCTCGGCGCGCTGCGGCGCAATGGTCTTGATGACGCGAAAGCCGTAACCCGAGCCTTCCACATCAAATTTCACACCGGGCGCGCCCTGCTTGCCCATCAACGCCACCAGCAGCGACTGCTGGAACTGGTGATCGGCGGCGCGCATCGCGCCCTGGTTTCCAGCGAAAGCCAGCGAGACCCGCTCCAGCTGGGGCGCAACCGCGCCCGCATCGATAGCGCCGGCCTTTTCAATGCTTTGCGCCAGGGCTTCTATCATCAGCTGCATGCGCATGTGCACATAGTCATCCTGCGGCCTGGGAAAGCGCTGGCGGAAAGACTGGTAGAAGGCCTCAGAGGCTGCGCCCGCCGCATTGGGAAACCAGTCGGCCACCGCAATCACCTTGCCGACACCGGCATCGCCCAGCGCCGCCGGAACACCCAGCGCATTGCCGTAGAAGGTGTAGAACTTGCCCTCGTAACCAACCTCTTTGGCCGCCTTGATCAGCAGGGTCAAATCATTGCCCCAGTTGCCGGTCAGCACCGCCTGCGCGCCGCTGGCCTTGATCTTGACGGCGTAGGGAATGAAGTCCTTCACCCGCCCGAGCGCATGCAAC
>CAZWDK010000443.1:0-2170 GCA_964633095.1 uncultured Polaromonas sp.
GACACCTCGCGCCGATGTATTCGCGCAACCGCCGGCGCGGAAGAAATCGCAGACCCCAGCAAGGCCGAGGAGATTGGCGTCACGCAGCTACGCCGCCTGATGCAGTTGATGCTATTGGCACAGGGGGCCGTCGAACGTCTCGTCGGCTTGCCCGACCTTGCCCGCCTCCAATGCCAGTTCGGCAGCCACCAACACGTCCCCCAGCCCATGCACAGACACGAGGTGCATGCGCTTCCACTCTTTAAACCGACGTTGAAGCACTATGCCTGCCGGCCAGCCTGGCTCAGGCCTGCGGAGGCTCCATCTTCTTGATGACGGTGCGTGTGTACTCGGTCATGAACTCGAGGAACACGCTGGTTCTGGCTGGAATGAATTTGCGGCTGGGCAGGGCCGCATAAAGCGTGTTGGTGCCGGTGGTCCAGGGTGACAGCACTCGCTGCAGTGTGCCACTGTTCAGGTGATTGGCCATCAGGGCAATCGACTGGCTGATGATGCCGGCGCCGTCCACGCAGGCGCGTATCAGTGTGTCGGAATGGTTGACCAGCAGGGCCGGCTCAATCTGCACTTCCTGCGTGCGTTGCGGCTCCTGCGGGTTGATCAGGCGCCAGCTGCGGTGCCGATTGGCCGGGAGCTTGATTCTGAGGCAGCGGTGACGGCCCAGGTCCTCGGGCTGCAGCGGCAGGCCATGCTCGCGCAGGTAGGCCGGTGAGGCGCACAAAATGCCGTCCGAGGACACAATCGGCCGCGCGATGATGTTGGCGTCAAAGCTGTCGTCCGCCCCCAGCAGGGTGAGGTCGTAGTCCTCAACCGGTGGCACCGGCGGCGAGTCGACATGAATGTCGAGCACCACCTGAGGGTAGCGCCTGCCAAATTCCGCCACCAGCGGCCCCAGCACATGCACGCCGAAGATGGGCGGCGTCAGGATGCGGATGACGCCCGACATTTCCTGCGCATGCGCCTGCGCGGCGGCATGGGCCTCGTCGATGTCGCTGAGGATGTGGCGCACGCGTGCCAGGTAGGCAACGCCCGCATCCGTCAGCGCCAGGCGGCGGGTGGTGCGCTGCAGCAGCCGCACCCCCAGGTGGTCTTCCAGGTCGCCCACCAGCCGCGTCACGACGGCCGACGACAGGTCGAATTTGCGCGCTGCGGCAGCAAAACTGCCGTTGTCCACCACCTGCTGGAAGACGCGCATGGATTGAAGCCGGTCCATGGTTAACCCCTATGAAACACCTTTATTATTGCTAATCTAACAGCAATGCATTGTTGTTGGCGATATTTTTTGTTCTATTTCAATGGAATAAAGTTCATACATCGATGAGCCAAAGCCACTTACAAGGCGACTCACCGAGGCTGGACAGACGGGGAGATGAGCCCGCCATGCCCGGAACGTCACTTCAACTTTGAGAGGATATTCATCATGAAATCGAACTTTATTGGCGCTGCTGTTGTTGCTGTTGCTGCCCTGACCTCCGTCGCGGCTTCCGCCGAAGCCTTCAACCCCTATCTGTGGGACCAGATGAAGGCGCCTTCGACCCGAACCCGCGCTGAAGTGCGCGCCGAACTGCTGCAGGCGCAGAGCGAAGGCTACGACGCGAATCTGAACAACGGCTACAAACAGGTCACGGCGGCGCCCGCCAGCGACAAGAACCGCGCCCAGGTGCAAGGCGAAGCCGGCGCCTCGGTCTCGGTGTCGGCCATGGAGCGCGACTACCCGGTTGCCCAGTAAGCTTCGCGGCCGCGCCATGACACTCCGATGCGCGTTGGCGCGGCGGGGTGTTTTTTGTTGGGGGCCGGCGTTTTGATCCGGCGCGATTCAGGGAACGGCGGCCAGCTGTTAGGCGCTGATGGCCCCCGGCCGCAGGCCGGTCTGCAGGGTGCTATTAAAATGATGGCTACTTGTGCTCTGTTTGCTTGGACTGGAGGCGCTTTCCATTCGTCATCCGGGCGCCATGGGCCGCCCCGAACATCACGCCTCGCCTTCTCCGTCCTCTCCCGGGGCCTCATCCACCTGCTGCATGTTGTCCAGCAGCTTGAGCAGGTAGTGCAAGGTGTGCGTCACGTCGTTGACCGAAAACCCCGCAAGGACCTGGTCGTAGTAGTTGTAAATCTTCGGTTGCGCCTCCACCAGCCAGACCTGCCGTCCTGACTCGGTCATGGTGACCAGGCGCGA
>CAZWDK010000444.1:0-2153 GCA_964633095.1 uncultured Polaromonas sp.
GCCCAGCGCTTTTCGGTGCCCCCTCACCCGACTATCGCCTCCCGCACCGCACTGAGCTGGCGGCGCGAAACCGCCAGCAATTCGTCTATGCCGTTCAGCCGCACGGCCCAGCCCTCGCCCTCCTCGGGGTCGAAATGTTTTTCGAGCGCCCGCACCGCGCGCCGCGCGATCAGCGCATTGCGGTGTATGCGCATGAACCGGGCGGGATGGCGCTCCTCCAGCTCGCTCAATGAGCCGTCGAGGATGTAACTTCGGGCGGCGGTGCGCACCGTGATGTATTTGAGCTCGGCCTTGAGGTAGAGCACATCCGCCAGCGGCACCCGTTCGGTCCGGCCGCGGTCCTGAATCAGCAGGTACTCATCCATCAAATCAGGCTGCAGCCCTTTCACCACCTGCGCAAGCCGCTCTACTTTTTGTAGCGCCTGCTGCAGGCGCTCGAGCCGCACCGGCTTGGTCAGGTAGTCCACCGCCTCCAGCTCAAACGCGTGCACGGCATGTTCGGAATGCGCCGTGACAAACACCACGGCAGGCGGCTGGGGCAAGCTGGCAAGGCTGCGGGCCAGCGTCATGCCGTCAGCGCCCGGCATGCCTATGTCCAGCAGCACCACATCAAACCTTTCACGCTGCAAGGCGCTCATGGCCTGCAGCGCATTGGCCGCCTCGGCAACCACCTCAGCCGCCGGGGCGCCGCAATCGCCCAGCAGCGTGCGCAGGCGCGCGCGCGCCAGCGCCTCATCGTCAACCACCAGTACCTTGAGTTTCATGCGGGAACCTCCAGCCGGACCTGAAATACGCCATCCTTGAACACCACCCTGAACTGCGCCTGCACGTCATGCAGCAGGAGCAGGCGTTCGCGCACGTTGGCCAGCGCCAGCCCGTGGCCGCGCTCGCCCGCGCCCGCCGGCGTGGAATTGGTCACCTTGATCACCGCCATGCTGCCGCGCCTGAGCGTGGATATCTTGAGCTGCGCGCCGCTGGCGCTGGGCTCTACCCCGTGCTTGATCGCATTTTCCACCAGCGGCTGCAGCAGCAGCGGCGGCAATTTGGCCTGGCTCGCGCCGGCATCCAGGCTCCATTGCACCTGCAGGCGCTCGCCAAAACGAATCTGCTCAATCGCCAGGTAACGCTGTGCCAGCGCGATTTCCTGGCCCAGCGACACCGACTCGGCCGGGTCGGCCAGCGCATGGCGAAACAGCTCGGCCAAATCCTCCAGCACGGTTTCGGCCTTGGCCGGCTCGGCCCGCACCAGGGCAATGGCGCTGTTGAGCGTGTTGAACAAAAAATGCGGCCGGATCCGCGATTGCAGCTCGGCCAGCCGCGCGGTCGTGGCCGCCGGCATGCGCGCCTTGGCGCGCCAAAACAGGCCCGCCATCACCATCGCCGACAGCAAAACACCCGCGGCAGCGCTGGCCCACCAGGGTGCCGGTTGCAGCAGCCCCATCAGCGCCAGCATGGCGCAGCCATACAGCCCGGCAGCCGCCCCCAGCGTCATGCCGGCCAGCCACTGACTCCATGGCTGCAGCCGGCCCAGGCGCGCCTTCAGTGCGCAAGCGGCAATCAGCCAGGCCAGCGTGGCCGGCAGCGCGCCACCGGTCAGCAGAGAAAACCGCAGCAGCCAGTCCACCGCCGCGCCGGCCCCGAACATGGCCCCCACCGCCACCACCGCCTCCACAAACAGCACCGCCCGCAGCACCACGCCCACTTGGCAGGCATCGAACATGCTGGCCCGCTCCGGCAGCGCCAGCGCAGCCTCGCGCCTGCCCTCAGCGTCGTCCGGCATCAGGCTGGACCCCAAGGTGGAGTCTGGAAAATGGATTTGAGTGACAGGCGGTTTCATGGTTTTGCGCGGCAGTTACGGGCGTTCCCGCGGCAACCCAGCCGCAGATAAAATCCCGATGACGAGTATTGCACCGGTCATGGCCCTGAATCCACGACTTGAAGCACACTGACCCAAAATAGCGTATTGGCACCCTGGCTTCCTGCCCTCTTGCCCGCACCGCCCCCCGACCGCATCCCAACGAAAGCCCGACGTGAATCAATTCGACAAAAAATCCCAAGCCTGGTCCGCCCTGTTCTCCGAACCGATGAGCGACCTGGTCAAGCGCTACACCTCCAGCGTGTTTTTTGACAAGCGCCTGTGGCAGGCCGACATC
>CAZWDK010000445.1:0-2150 GCA_964633095.1 uncultured Polaromonas sp.
GTGCCGGGCTTGTACAGCGCCGAGCCAATGCCGAAACCATTGGCCCCGGCCGCGAGGTAAGGACGCATGTTCTCGGGCGTGATGCCGCCCACCGGCAGCACCACGGTGGCTGCCGGCAACACCGCGCGCAAGGCCTTCACCACGGCGGGCGTGATCATCTCGCTAGGGAACAGTTTCAGCCCCGAGGCACCGGCCTCAAGCGCAGCAAAGGCCTCGCTGGCGGTCATCACGCCGGGCAGGCAGACCATGTCCAGACGCACGGCCTCACGCACCACGGCCGGGTTGAAGTTGGGCGAGACGATGAGCTGGCCACCTGCGGCCTGCACATCGCGCACAGCGTCGGGCGTCAGCACGGTGCCGGCGCCGATCAGGGCCTGTGGGTAGGCGCTCGCCATGGCGGCAATGCTGTCGAGTGGCTGCGGTGAATTCAGCGGGATTTCAATCAACGACCAGCCAGTGGAGACCAGCGCCTGGCCAACCGGCAGCGCCTCGGCAGGCATCAGCCCGCGCAGGATGGCGACCAGCGGAACGGTCTGCAGGGCTTTGGAAAATTTTTGATGGGGATTCATGGTGCTGTGCCAGGTAAGGTGGGAGACCGCGGGGTCAGGATGAGGGCAGGGTGTCGGCAATGGCGCGCAGGCCGCGCCAGGTGGCGCCGGCGCCCACGCGCTGCACCGACACGCCCAGCTGCGCCAGGGCCTGCTCGTAGCGGGCCGTCAGGGCTTCCGCCCCCATGACCACCACCGCATCGCCGAGCTGCAGGGTTTGGGACTTCAGTTCTTCGCCGATGAGCAGCCCCGACAGGTAGCTGGGCAGGGCGTCGGTGGTCATGCGCTTGAACAGTGACAGGGTTCGCGTGCTGAACGCCGTGTGCAGCAGGCCCTGGTCACGCAGCGCATGGGCAACGCCCTGCTCAAAAGCGCCCGCGTCCGGTGCCGTGTCGTGCTCGGGCAGCGTGCGCGCCAGGAGGGAATGCTGGCGCAGCAGGGCATAGAACTCGCCGGTCATCCAGGTCGAAAAATCGGTGACGCGGCGGTTGGCAACGGTGACCCATTTGCTGTGCGTGCCGGGCAACACCAGCCGGGCGTTGTCCAGCCCCAGCAGCTGCAGGGCCCCGAACACCTGCGTTTCTTCACCGCGCATCACGTCCGGCACACCGCCCTTGTCAACGCTCAAGCCGGGCACGATGGCGATGCGGCCGGGCTCCACCCATTCAAGCCGGGCGGCGATGTCGTCGAAACCCACGGGGCAGGCGCAGTAGGGCGCCTCGCGCCAGCCCTGCTGGCTGCCGGCCATGCCCGAAATCAGGCAGAGGGTGCCGGGAGCCATCCAGGCGCCAAAACAGCTCTCGAAAACCTGGGGAAATTCGCCCGCCGCAACGGTCAGGATGCCGCGCGCAAGGGAACGCTCTTCCAGCAGCCGGCCATCGGGCTCGATCAGCGCACCGCGCAGCGAGGAGGTGCCCCAGTCGACGGCCAGCAGGCGGGTCATGGCAAGGCCTTCCGTTGCCCTGCGCGGGTCGGGTTGAATTCCGTCATGGCTGCGCAGGGCGCGACCTCGTCAAATTTCCTGGCTTGCATTGAACTTCCTGAAAAGACAGTGACTTGCGCGTCCTGGAGGCAGTTGTCTTGAGCCGGGACGCGGAGGGCAAAAAACGCGAAAGCTGCGAAGGCAAGCCGGCACGTTGTTGAAACCCCCATGTTACCCGCCGGTGCTACCCCGGCCGATACCCGCGCCGTACCCAGGGGCACCCGGCCAACACAAACTTCTCAGTGGTTGTCGCGCGGTACAAACGAGCCGCGTTTGCCCACCAGAAAATCAAGATCGACCCCTTCGTCGGCCTGCAGCACATGGTCCACATAGAGCTTCCAGTAGCCGCTGTCCAGCGGCGGCGCTGGCGCCTTCCAGTTCGCCAGTCGTTTGGCAAGTTCCTCGTCGCTGATCAGCAGTTGCAGTCGGCGCGCGGGCACGTTGAGCTCGATCATGTCGCCGTTCCGGACCACGGCCAGCGGGCCGCCGGCTGCGGCTTCGGGCGCGGTGTGCAGCACCACCGTGCCGTAGGCGGTGCCGCTCATGCGCGCATCGCTGATGCGTACCATGTCGGTGATGCCTTTGCGCAGGATCTTGGGCGGCAGCGGCATGTTGCCGAC
>CAZWDK010000446.1:0-2146 GCA_964633095.1 uncultured Polaromonas sp.
TGAACAGCAGCAGCCCGTACTGCACGCTGTTGAGCAGCTGGATGAGGAAGTTGGCTAAATCCATCAGGAACCCCGTGCACGGTTAAGCGTGGCGCCGCGTGAGCAACAGCAGCCCACCCATCAGCGTAAAAAGACCGCCCGAAACCCGGTTGACCCAGCGCAGCGCCCGGCTGGAACGCAGCAGCGGCGCGATGCGCGACACGCCAAGCGCACAGCAGGTGAGCACGGTGAACTCGAATGCCATGAAGGTCAGGGCCAGGATGGCGAACTGCGGAACAAAAGGCGCCGCCGGGTTCAGGAACTGCGGGAAAAATGCGGCAAAAAACAGCACCGCCTTGGGGTTGCTGGCGCCTACCAGAAAGCCGCGCAGGAAATATTGCCCCCACGGTCGCGCACTACGTGTAGCTCCCTGCCCCCCGAGGGGGCCGCCTCTTGCTCGAGGCGGCCCTTCGCTGCGCTGGTGCTGCTCCAGCGGTTGCGCTTCAAGGACAGCGGCCTCGCTGCGAAAGGTCTTGATGCCCAGCCAGATCAGGTAAGCGGCACCGATGACCTTGGCCATCGTGAAGACCGCCTCGGATGCCGCCAGCAAGGCGCCCAGCCCCAGTGCAGACAGCAGCATCACGCACAGCACCGCACTGACACTTCCGGACACGGACGTCATGGCCTTGCGCGGCCCATGGTTCAGGGCATTGCTCATGCACATCAGCATGGTCGGACCCGGCGTGAGGATCAGCAGGGCCACGGCTGCGACGTAAAGGAGGTAGGTGGTAAGCGTCATGCGTGTGGTGGCAGGTGATGGCAGGTGGTTGGGGAATTCCAAAAAAAACGGGAGGCCGCCGTCCTCCCGTTGTCGTGCAGCAAAAAAGCTTAAGCCATCTTGCAGCCGGCACCGCTGTCGGCCAGCGCCTTGGCGGCAATGCCGATGACCTTGTTTTCCTTGTTTTCGACCACGCGCAGGTACATGTCCTGCACCGGGTTGTGCGCCTTGCTCATGGTCCATTTGCCGCGCGGGCTGTCGATGGTGGCGCCTTCCAGGGCCTTGTACAGCGCCGGCTTGTTGCTCAGGTCGCCCTTGACGGCGTTGGCGCCCTGGATCAGCAGCAGGCCAGTGTCGTAGCCCTGCACCGCATACACATCGGGCTGGCTGCGGAAGGTCTTGGCGTAGTCCAGGCGGAATTTCTTGTTGCGCGGCGTGTCCAGCGAGTCGCTGTAGTGCATGGTCGTGACGATGCCGTCGGCGGCCGGGCCGGCGGCGTCGAGCACGCCTTCGGTCAGAAAGCCCGAGCCATACAACGGGATCTTGCCCTTGAGGCCGGCGGCCGCGTAGTCCCTGATGAACTTGGCCGCGCCACCACCGGCAAAAAAGCAGGCCACGGCGTCGGGCTTGAGCGCGGCGATTTCGGTCAACAGCGCCTGGAATTCGACATTGGGGAAGGGCAGGCCGAGTTCCTTGATGATGGTGCCGCCGGCAGCGGTGTAGCTTTCCTTGAAGCCTTCAAAGGCCTCGTCACCGGCGGCGTATTTCCAGGTGATCCAGACGGCTTTCTTGTGGCCTTTGGCCACCATGGCCTGGCCCAGCGCGCGGGTCGGCTGCGAGTTGCTGAAGGAGGTGCGGAACACGTTGGGCGCGCACAGGGCGCGGGTGGCGGCATGCACGCCGGCATTGGGGATCAGGCTCAGCACGCCGCTGTCGCGCGCGACTTTCTGGATGCCCATCTGCACGCCGGAATGCACCGTGCCGACCAGCACGTCGACCTTGTCGCGCTGCACCAGCTTGCTGGCGTTTTCGATGCCCTTGGAAGGCTCGGACTCGTCGTCGACCTTGAAGTACTCGATCTCGCGGCCGCCCAGCTTGCCGCCTTGCTCATTGATGGCCATGCGAAAGCCGTTTTCAATCGCCACACCGAGTTGGGCAAAGGTGCCGGTGTAGGGCAGCATGAAGCCTACGCGTACTTTGCCGGACTGCGCACGCACAATTTCGGGAAGCAACAATCCGGTCGAGGCCGCACCGATAACGGCGGCGCTGCGGGTCAAGATCAGACGGCGTGAGGTCATCAAAAACTCCTGGTTGAAACTGAAAACGTGGCTGACGAATAGTAAGCGTGCAGTGCGTCAGCAGCCCTAGTGTAAAACCCGAGGTTGAAGA
>CAZWDK010000447.1:0-2130 GCA_964633095.1 uncultured Polaromonas sp.
GGTGGCGGCGGTGGCGGCGGTGGCGGCGGTGGCGGCGGCGGCCAGGGCGGCGGCGCCTCAGCCAGCGGCGGCCACGGCCTAGGTCACGGCGCCGAGAAGGCTGAAAAGGAGGCCGAGAAGGCCGAGAAGGCCGAGAAGGAGGCTGAGAAGGCTGAGAAGGCTGAGAAAGAGAAGGCTGAGAAGGCCGAGAAAGAGAAGGCTGAGAAGGTAGCTGAAAAAGCAGCCGAAGCTGCCGAAGAAGCTGCCGAAGAAGCCGCCGAAATGGCTCGCGATGTCGATTAGACGCGGGGTGGTCGACAATAACAGTGGCGTCCAAGCGGTGTGATGCTTCAGGCCCTTGAACGCGCTGGCAGGCTGGCCAAAACCCCCTGCCTGCCAGCGCGCCATGCGAAGCCCCGGAGCTTGACGAGCGCGGTCATGCGCCCGGGCCCCACACGCCGGTCCGCATGTTCCCGATCGCGGGGGCGTCGGCCTCGCACGGCACTCATGATCAGCAGCTGGCCCAGCAGGTTCCCGCGCCGGCCTGAGCCAGCTGAACAATCAACCTTCAACGCCCTATTTATCTGCGCAGGATGCTCTTGCTTTGATAGCAAAACCAGGAGCGATGCCACTCCCGGCCCGCAACAACACGGTCAGGGCGGCGATCAGCGGTTCGGATGGGGCGATGCAGCGGCCCACCGGCGTCGCGCATGAAATCAAACCGCGCTGTACCGTGCCGTGGACAGACCCGCCACTGTGCGTGGCGACTGAGCCAAAGGCCGGGGTGAGAATTTGGCGTCAATGAAGTAACCATCCGCACTGGAACCACCACCCACCCTGATCTGCATGCGCCTGGCAACGCAGGCTCGGAACGGATTGGGTGTCATGCACCATGGTTGGCACAAATTTTGCATTTGATGGTGCAAGGCACTGTATCAACCCTTCCGCAAGCACCATTCCAGTGAACTCCTTCAAAATATTCCTCAAGTCAGGGCATGCCCCTACCCTGTTTGCCGCGTTTTTGTATTTTTCATTTTCGTGCTGCATCTGGGTTCTCAACGGCGCCATGGCGCCCTTCATCTCGGAAACCTTTAGCCTCAGCCCCGCGCAAAAAGGCCTGATGCTGTCCATCCCCATCATGGCCGGTGCGCTGATGCGCTTTCCGCTGGGCCTGCTGTCGCAGTACATAGGCCGCAAGAAGGCCACGCTGGTGGAAATGGGCATGATCGCCGTGGCCATGCTGTTCGGCTTTTTCTTCGTCAAAAGCTTTAACGACCTGCTGGCCATGGGCGTGCTGCTGGGCATTGCGGGAGCCAGCTTCGGCGTCGCCCTGTCGCTCGGCTCGGGCTCCTTCCCGCCGCGCCACAAGGGCCTGGCCATGGGCCTGGTGGGCGCCGGCAACGTCGGCACCGCGGTCTCGGTGCTGATTGCGCCGCCCCTGGCCCAGGCTTTCGGCTGGGTCACGGTCTACGGCCTGGCAGCCGCGGCCATCAGCATTCCCATGCTGGTCATGATTGTCTTTGCCAGGGAGCCTGACGACCTGGACGCCCATGCCAGTTTCAAGGAGCACATCGCCTGCCTGTATGAAAAAGACGGCTGGGCCTTCAGCCTGATCTACGCCGTGACCTTTGGCGGCTTCATCGGCCTGGCGACGTTTTTGCCGACTTATTACTACGACCAGTTTTCCGTCAGCAAGGTGCAGGCCGGCCAGCTCACCATGCTGGCGGCCTTCATGGGCGCGGCCCTGCGCATTTTCGGCGGCTGGATTTCAGACCGCTGGGGCGGCGTCAACACCCTGAGCGTGGTGCTGATCACCATTTCAGCCACGCTGGTGCTGTGCGGCATCTCCGGCGGCTCGCTGGTGGCCACCACGCTGCTGGTGATGCTCTGCTTTGCCGCGCTGGGCGCCGGCAACGGCGCGGTGTTTCAGCTCGTGCCGCTGCGCTGGCCGCTGGCCACGGCGGTGGCGGGCTCCATGATTGGCGAGATAGGCGCGCTGGGCGGCGGCCTGGTGCCCAGCGCCATGGGCCTGTCCAGACAGTACGCCGGCAGCTATCTGTGGGGCTTTGCATTTTTTGCCGGGCTCGCGCTGCTGATGCTGATGATGCTGCGGATCATGCAAATCCGCTGGACCCGCACCTGGGCTGAAAA
>CAZWDK010000448.1:0-2124 GCA_964633095.1 uncultured Polaromonas sp.
AGGCCGGCGCCGATCCGAACACTTTCTTGCATGGCCTGATTACGCTTGATCGCGAATCCGACCCGTATTCGGATCAACCCCTAGCGACAGACCCATGGGGGACAGCTATAACCCAATCTCACCAGGTTCACAGGCTCATCAAACGGGGAGGCCGCAACGTGCAATTCTTGCAGCTGCTGATCAGCGGCATTGCCCAGGGCTGCATTTACGGGCTGATCGCGCTGGGCTTTGTGCTGATTTACAAGGCCACCGAAACCGTCAGTTTTGCCCAGGGCGAGCTCATGATGCTGGGCGCGTTTGTCGGGCTGGCCGGCATGAGCCTGCTGGGTTTTCCGTTCTGGCTGGCGGTACTCAGCGCCATTGCCGGCATGGCGCTGTTCGGCCTGCTGCTGGAGCGGCTGGTGGTGCGCCCCATCCTCGGCCAACCGGCGTTTTCCATCGTCATGCTGACGATTGGCGTGGGCTACACGGCGCGCGGCCTGATCACCATGATTCCCGGCATTGGCACCGAGACCTATGTGCTGCCCGTGCCCTACAAGGACCAGATCTGGAGCGTGGGCGCGCTGGTCATCAACGTCGAGCAGGTCGCCATCATTGGCAGCACGGCGCTGCTGTGCATCCTCTTGTTTACGCTCTTCAAGTACAGCAAGCTGGGCATTGCCATGCAGGCCTCGTCGCAAAACCAGCTGGCCGCCTACTACATGGGCATTCCGGTCAAGCGGCTCAACGGCCTGGTCTGGGGCCTGGCCGCCGCAGTGGCGGCGATTGCCGGCCTGCTGCTGGCACCGATTACCTTTGTTCACGCCAACATGGGTTTCATCGGCCTGAAAGCCTTTCCGGCCGCGGTGGTGGGCGGCTTCAGCAGCCTGCCCGGCGCGATTGTCGGTGGCCTGGTGATTGGCCTGGTCGAGTCCTTCTCGGGCTTTTACCTGCCTGACGGCTTCAAGGACGTTGCCGCCTATATCGTGGTGCTGGTCATGCTGATGGTCAAGCCCAACGGCCTCTTCGGTGAAAAGCTGCGCAAAAAAGTCTGACCGATAAAAACCTATGCGCTTCATTTTCAAAACCGACTACGCGCAAGACATCAGGCTGGCCAAACACCCCGGTCATGTGTTCTGGTACGGCGCGCTCATGCTCTTGCTGCTGGCCGCGCCCTGGCTGTTTGCCGAATACTGGCTGGCGCAGCTGACCTTTGTGCTGATCTACGCCATCGCCGGGCTGGGCCTGATGCTGCTGGCGGGCTTCACCGGTTTGTTCTCGCTGGGCCATGCGGCCTTTCTCGGGGTGGGCGCCTACACCCAGGCCGTGATCACCAACGCCGGCCTGCCCTTTCCCCTTGCCTTGGCCTGCGCGGCCGGGCTCTCGGCCGCCGTGGGCCTGGTGGTCGGCCTGCCGGCGCTGCGCGTGAAGGGCATTTACCTGGGCATGGCCACCTTGTCCTTCAACTTTATTGTCGAAGAGGTGTTTGCGCGCTGGGAAAGCGTCACCGGCGGCAATGCCGGCATCCACATCAAGGCGCCGGACCTGTTCGGCTTCAAGCTGGCCAGCGGCGAGGCCTTTTATTTTCTCTGCCTGCTGCTGACCGTGC
Organism: uncultured Polaromonas sp.; assembly: GCA_964633095.1. Classification (GTDB taxonomy): domain Bacteria; phylum Pseudomonadota; class Gammaproteobacteria; order Burkholderiales; family Burkholderiaceae_C; genus Polaromonas. The sequence goes on from CAZWDK010000448.1 coordinate 1,589, forward strand.
TGGCCACGCTGGGCATTCTCAACCTGCTGCGTTCGCCTACCGGCCGGGCCTTTGTGGCGATTCGCGATTCCGAAATTTCCGCGCAGAGCATGGGCATTCACCTGGCGCGCTACAAGACGCTGTCGTTTGCCCTGTCGGCCGCGCTGGCCGGCATTGCCGGCGCTCTCTATGCGCACAAGCTGCAGTTCATCTCGCCCGACCAGTTCAACATCCTGCAGTCCATCGACCTGCTGCTGATGATCGTGATTGGCGGCGTCGGCTCGGTGCATGGTGCCTTTCTGGGCGCCATCTTCCTGATCTCCATGCCGCAGGTGATTGGCCTGACCAAGGACTACCTGCCGCCCGCCATCGGCCAGGCGCCCGGCCTGCAGGCCGCGGTCTACGGCATGGTGCTGGTGGCCTTTGTGCTGTTTGAGCCGCTCGGCCTCTATGGCCGCTGGCTGAAGATCCGCACCTACCTGCAGCTGTTTCCGTTCTACCGCAAGGGCCTGTTCAAGCGGCAGAAGTCCTTCCAGAAATCGGACAGACTGAGATGA
>CAZWDK010000449.1:0-2121 GCA_964633095.1 uncultured Polaromonas sp.
ATCATGTTGTACAGAGAAAACGGTCAATTCAAAACCAGCTACCGCACGGACCAGCAGATCTTCCCGATCCGGCAGGACCGCATCGCCATAGCGCTGGTCCTGGCCATTGCCTTCCTGGCCGTACCGATGCTGGCCAGCGACTACCTGTTTCGCGCCATCCTGATTCCGTTTGTCATCATGTCGCTGGCCGCGCTGGGCGTGAACATCCTGGTCGGCTACTGCGGCCAGATCTCGCTGGGTTCGGGCGCCTTCATGGCGGTGGGGGCTTACGGCGCCTACAACTTCTTCGTGCGCCTGCCCGGCCTGCCGCTGATTCCGGCGCTGATCCTGGGCGGCCTGTGCGCCACCTTCTTCGGCATCCTGTTCGGCCTGCCGAGCCTGCGCGTCAAGGGCCTCTACCTGGCCGTGGCCACGCTGGCCGCGCAGTTCTTCAGCGACTGGATGTTCCTGCGCATCAAGTGGTTCACGCTGGACACGCCTTCGGGATCGGTGTCGGTTTCCAACCTGCAGGTGTTCGGGCTGCCGATCGAGAGCGCGGTGAGCAAATACCTGTTCTGCCTGACGGTGCTGGCCGTCGTGGCCCTGCTGGCCAAGAACCTGGTGCGCGGCGCGATCGGCCGCGAGTGGATGGCCATCCGCGACATGGACGTGGCCGCCGCGGTGATCGGCATCCGCCCCATGTACGCCAAGCTCAGCGCGTTCGCGGTCAGCTCCTTCATCATTGGCGTGGCCGGCGCGCTGTGGGCCTTCGTCTACCTGGGCGCCTGGGAACCGGCGGCGTTCTCGGTCGACCAGTCGTTTCGCCTGCTGTTCATGGTCATCATCGGCGGCCTGGGTTCCATCATGGGCAGCTTCTTCGGCGCGGCCTTCATCGTGGTGCTGCCGATCGCCCTGAACCAGTTTCTGCCGCTGCTCGCCGGCGCGCTCGGCCTCCAGATCTCCACCGCCGGCATCTCGCATGCCGAGTTGATGATTTTTGGCGGCCTGATCGTCTGGTTCCTGATTGTCGAGCCGCACGGCCTGGCCAAGCTGTGGGCGGTGGGCAAGCAAAAGCTCCGGCTATGGCCCTTCCCGCATTAGACCCCTTCAGGCTCAAGGATTACTCGCAACTACCCATGTGTTCCCAGACGTTTATGCGTCTACTGGAGTGTCGGTTCTTCAGGTGTTTGTGCTTTCAATTTCTCAGGAGACAACGATGAAAACTCGCAATTTAATTCTGGCCATCGCCATGATGGCTGCCGGCGCGTCGGTCACCTCGACCAGTGCGTTGGCGCAAGCCAAGGAGCAGTTCCTTCCCGTACTGTCGTACCGCACCGGCCCCTACGGCCCGAATGGTGCGCCCTGGGCCAACGGCTATGTGGACTACCTCAAGCTGGTCAATGCGCGCGGCGGCCTGAACGGCGTCAAGCTGTCTTTCGAAGAGTGCGAGACCGGTTACGACACGGCAAGAAGCGTGGAGTGCTATGAGCGGCTCAAGAGCAAGGGCGCCTCGCTGGTGCAACCCCTGTCCACCGGCGCCACCTTTGCCATCACCGAAAAAGCCCCCATCGACAAGATTCCGGTGGTCACCATCGGCTACGGTCGCAGCGAAAGCGCGGACGGCCTGGTGTTCAAGTGGAACTTCCCGATCGCCGGCACCTACTGGGTGGCCGCCGACGCCATCCTGCAGGCCATCGCCAAGAAGGAAGGCGGCTTCGACAAGCTCAAGGGCAAGAAGATCGCACTGATCTACCACGACAGCCCCTATGGCAAGGAACCCATTCCCCTGCTGCAGGAACGCGCCAAAATGCACGGTTTTGATCTTCAACTGCTGCCGGTGACCGCACCCGGCGTGGAACAGAAAGCCACCTGGCTGCAGATTCGTCAGGCCCGCCCCGACTATGTGGCGCTGTGGGGCTGGGGCGTGATGAACTCCACCGCCATCAAGGAAGCCCAGGCCACCGGCTACCCCCGCGAAAAAATGTACGGTGTCTGGTGGGCCGGCGCCGAACCCGATGTGAAGGACGTGGCCGAAGGCGCCAAGGGCTACAACGCGGTGACCATGCAGCACGGGGCCGAACCGCAATCCAAGCTGGTCAAGGATGTGCTGGCTCTGGTGCATGACAAGGGCCAGGGCACCGG
>CAZWDK010000450.1:0-2108 GCA_964633095.1 uncultured Polaromonas sp.
CGGGGTTCACCCATGTCGCAACACGCCAATGGGGGCTGCCATGAAATATGAGAGCATCCTGGACGCGATCGGCCACACGCCGCTGGTGCGCCTGAACCACCTGAGCCGGCAGCTGTCCTGCGCGGTCTACGCCAAGCTGGAATTCCTGAGCCCGGGCGGTTCGGTGAAAGACCGCATCGGCATGTACATGATCCAGCAGGCCGAGCGGCGCGGCGAGATAGCCCCCGGCGCCACCATCGTGGAATGCACCTCGGGCAACACCGGCATGGGCCTGGCGCTGTTCGCCGCCGGGCGCGGCTACAAGACGGTGTTCACCATCGCCGACAAGCAGTCCAGGGAAAAAATCGACATGCTGCGGGCCATGGGGGCGCATGTCATCGTCTGCCCCACCGACGTGCCGCCCGACGATGCGCGCGGCTACATCCGGGTGGCGCAGCGGCTGGCGCGCGACATCCCCGGCGCCTTCCTCTGCAACCAGTACGACAACCTGGACAACACGCTGGCGCACTATGCCAGCACCGGCCCCGAAATCTGGAACGACACCGGCGGCATGGTCACCCATTTCGTCTGCGGCATGGGCACTTGCGGCACCATCAGCGGCGCCGGCCGCTACCTCAAGGAACAAAACGCCATGGTCCAGGTGATAGGCGTGGACCCGCAGGGCTCGATCTTTTACGAGCTGTTCCACCACGGGGTGACGGTGCAGCCGCATGTCTACAAGCTCGAAGGCATAGGCGAAGACTTCATCCCCAAGGCGCTGGACTGGCATGTCATCGACAACGTGGTCCAGGTCAGCGACCGGGACAGCTTTCTGATGGCGCGCCGGCTCGCCCGCAGCGAGGGCATCTTCGCCGGCGGTTCCTCGGGCGCCGCCATGCTGGCCGCGCTGCAGCTGGCCCCCAAGCTGAGCGCCAACGACCTGATGGTGGTGCTGCTGCCCGACGGCGGCCGCCAGTACCTGGGCAAGCTCTACAGCGACGACTGGATGCGCGAGCACGGCTACCTGGACGCCAAGCCTGATTCAGCGGATTCGGCACCCTGATTTCAGATTCAGCGAGGCACACCATGCGCTTTTCCACCCAAGCCATTCACGCCGGCCAGCCGGCGGACCCGGCCACCGGCGCCATCATGACGCCGGTGTACCTGAGCTCGACCTTCGTGCAGCAGGCGCCCGGCCAGCACAAGGGCTACGACTACGGGCGCACCGCCAACCCCACGCGCAGCGCGCTGGAGGCCAACCTCGCGGCGCTGGAGGACGGCGCTTACGGCCTGGCCTTCGCCAGCGGCCTGGCGGCCGAGTCCGCCGTGCTGCAGTCGCTCAGCAGCGGCGACCATGTGGTGTGCGGCCAGGACCTGTATGGCGGCACCTACCGGCTGATGACCCAGGTCTTTGCGCGCTTTGGCATAGAGTCCAGCTTTGTCGACGCGACCTCGCTGGACGCGATGCGCGCCGCGCTGCGCCCGCAAACCCGTCTGGTCTGGCTGGAGACCCCGAGCAACCCGCTGCTCAGCGTCTGCGACATCGCCGCCATCGCCCAGCTCGCGCACGAGCGTGCCCAGGGCATCAGGCTGGTGGTCGACAACACCTTCGCCTCGCCCTACCTGCAGCAGCCGCTGCGCCTGGGCGCGGACATCGTCGTCCACAGCACCACCAAGTACCTGGGCGGCCATTCGGACGTCATAGGCGGCGCGCTGGTGCTCAAGGACGAGGCGCTGTACCAGGCGCTCAAGTTCCTGCAAAACGCGGTGGGCGCGGTGCCGGGCCCGCTGGACTGCTTCCTGGTGCTGCGCGGCATCAAGACCCTGGCGGTGCGCATGCGCCAGCATTGCGACAACGCACTGCAACTAGCGCGGCACCTGGCAACCCACCCCGAGGTCAAACAGCTCGCCTACCCCGGCTTGGAGTCCAGCCCCCATCACGCGCTCGCCAGCCGGCAGATGCGCGCCTATGGCGGCATGATCTCGCTCGAGCTGCAGGGCGGGGTCGAGCGCAACCTGCGTTTCACGACCCAGACCAAGCTGTTCGCGCTGGCCGAGAGCCTGGGCGGCGTCGAATCCCTGGTCGGCCTGCCCACGCTGATGACGCACGCCTCCATCCCGCCCGCGCA
>CAZWDK010000451.1:0-2103 GCA_964633095.1 uncultured Polaromonas sp.
GCCGCGAAACTCGACATTGCCGAAACGGTCGGCACGCCAGCCCTTGATGATGGCGACCTCGGCCGTCAACGCCGCCTCGACGAAATACTCGCGGCCGTCGAGCGTGAGCTTGGGTTTGGGCGCAGCCAGCTCGGGAAACATCCCGGGTTCATCGAGAATGCCCACGCCCACCGGCACCAGCACGCCGCCCAGGCCCATGGCCCCGGCACGGACCTTCTCGGCCCAGGTGCCCATGGGAAAAAACTCGCGCAGCTTGACCCGCCCGGCCAGGTAGGCCTCGGTCGACTCGGCCGTGGTGCCGACATGGGTGCCGATGTACTCGCGGATCTGGCCGCTCTCGAACAGCCTGGCCTTGCCGAAACCGCCGCGCATGCCCGGCGTGTTGGCGATCAGCGTGAGTTCGCCGATGCCGGAATCCAGCAGCCACTGCACGCAGCGCGCGGGCTCGCCGGCGCCGACGAACTCGCCCATCATCAGCCGCGTGCCGGGCCGCACGGCGGCCATGGCGGCGCCGAGTTGCATCACCTTGTCGGGCAGCAGGGACATGGGGGTTCTCCTTCAGGGTCCGGTCCAGGGCCTGGACCGTGGGAGCCGATTGTTCGCCAGGCCGCGGCCCGCGTCTGTTAGCGCGATGACATTTGCCGGGGAAACCGCAAGTCGCTATCAAAAAAATAGCTGGTATCGCCTGAATAATGGGGGTTGGCGGCATTTTTTGCCGCATCGCGGCACGGGAAACCTGGGCCGGTGATGGGCGCCCTCCCCTGCGGCGGCAATGTGGAGGCCGCCGCGGTCGCCAGGGCCCTAGCGAAGGTTGCCCGTATGCCCCAGCGAATAGCGGCCAGGCTGGGGCCAGACCGTCAGGCCGTGCGGTTCACGGCCTACCTTGATCTTGTCCACGCTGCCGGATTGCGTGTCGATCCGGTAGACGGTGTCGTCATACCGCCCCGACAGCCAAAGGTACTTTCCATCCGCGCTGACGTTGCCCATGTCAGGGCTGCCGCCTCCGGGGATGGGCCAATGCTTGACGACGGCCCGGGTGGCGAAATCAATGACGGAGATGCTTCCCTTGCCCCCTGGCGTTCCATGGATCTTGTTGGTGCCGCGGTTGGCCACGTAAAGGCTCTTGCCGTCACGGCTGGGGTACAGGCCATGGGCGCCCACGCCGGTTTCCAGAAAACCAATCTGCTTGAAAGTCTCCCCGTCCACCACATGGACACCGTCGGCCATCATGTCTGCGACGAAAAAAGTCTTGCCGTCTGGCGACGCCCTGACGTCCTGGGGCATGCCGGGTGTGGTGCAAAGGTCGGCGCCCGGCTGGCTCGGGTCGGGAATCTTGCTCGGCTTCTTGCCTGGCCTGGCAATCGCGGCCAAGGCATCGGGCCGGTTGAAGTAGCGGCTGAGCTTGATGGTGCCCTCCACCTTGCGGTTGACCAGATCAATTTTGGTGAGGGCGCCGCCAAACTCGCAGGTAAAGAATACGAATTTGCCATCGATCGAGAAATCCGCGTGGTTGATGCCCTCGCAATGGGGCGTGGCGATCGAATACACCAGCTTCATGCTGTGCGCGTCGCGGAAGTCGAGGCGCTTGAAGGCCTCGGCCACCACGATGGCCATTTGGCCATCCGGAGAAAAGTACATGTTGTAGGGGTCTTCCACCGGAATCGACTTGCCCGGCTTGCCGGTCAGTGGATTGATCGGCGTCAGGCTGCCGTCGGTGCGCCCTTCCGCATTGTTGGCGACCCACAGCGTCTGCAAGTCCCACGAGGGCACCACATGCTGCGGGTTGATGCCCACCTTGAATTTGTCAACCACTTTCAAGGTGGCAGGGTCAATGACCGACACCGTGTTGTCGGCGTGATTCGGCACGTAGACACGCTCCAGCGCGCCCGCTGTTGCGGCGCTGAATTTTCCCTGGGCGGTTTCGCTGTAAAGATTGCGCGCATCCGGCACCGGCGGCATGCCGGGCACCGTTGAAACGGACGGTACCGAAGCCGCCGGCAGCGCTGCCGGCGCGGCGCGTGGCGCTTGCCCACTCTGCGCGAAAGTGCCAAGGGAGGCGCTGCCGACCAGGGCCGCGGCGGCCAGGGCGAAGGCTAAACGGGA
>CAZWDK010000452.1:0-2087 GCA_964633095.1 uncultured Polaromonas sp.
GCAAGCGTGGGGGCAACACTGTCTCCGCTCATTCACTTGATCGACGACGACGAAGCCGTGCGCAGCAGCCTGGCGCTGCTGATCGGCACGGTGGGCCTGCGCGTGCAGGGCTGGGCCGACCCGCAGCGCTTCATCCGCGAATTTGACCGGCAGACCATAGGCGCCATCGTGCTGGACGTGCGCATGCCCGGCAGCAGCGGACTGAGCGTGCTCGACACCCTGAAGGCGCAGGGCGTGGACCAGCCCATCATCATGCTGACCGGCCACGGCACGGTGGAGCTGTGCCGCCGCGCCTTCAAGTCCGGCGCCGCCGAGTTCCTGGAAAAACCGGTCAATGACGAGCTGCTGCTGGAAGCCCTGCAAAACGCCGTGCGCCAGCATGTCAAGTCGCGCGAACGCAGGCAGGCCGACCGGCAGGCGCAGCAGCGCTATGCCCAGCTGTCGGAGCGCGAGCGCGAGGTGCTGGGCCTGATCGTGGCCGGTCTCACCAACAAGGAAATCGGCCGCGCGCTCAATGTCTCGCCGCGCACCGTGGAAACCCACCGCGCCAACCTCTTTGCCAAGCTCGAGGCCGAGTCGCTGGCGCAGCTGATCCGGCACTACGCATCGCTGGTCGATGCGGATGCCTGACGCCGCGGCCACTCCGTAGTTCTACGGAGCCCGGCGCGTAGCCCTACGCATGGGCGGAATCGCCGCCATTTTTTAAAGTTCTCCCACGGTCGAATGTGAGGCCCCCACGCTTGCCACTTCGTGTGCTGCGCTGCCCCCCAGGGGAGCCGCGGTCGCCTTGGGGCGGCCCGGCGGCGACCGAACCGATTCAACAAACCAACTTCTGGAGAACACCATGCGCAACGTCATCAAGGTTTCCGCTCTTGCCCTGTCCCTCCTGGCCGCCGCTGCCAGCGCCCAGGGCGTGCGGACCGAGAAAAACATTTCCCTCGAACTGGCCAACCAGATCGCCGCCGCCAGCGTGGCCGCCTGCTCGGCCAACGGCTATGCGGTCGCCGCCACCGTGGTGGACCGCGCCGGCATCGTGCGCGCCGTTCAGCGCGCCGACAATGCCGGTCCGCACAGCCTGGGCTCCAGCCAGCAAAAGGCCTGGACCTCGGCATCGGCCAAAAACGCCACGCTGGCCATGATGGAAGGCGCGCAAAAGAACCCCGCGGCCGCCAACCTGGTCAACATCCCCGGCTTTTTGCTGCTGGGCGGCGGCGTGCCGATCAAGGTCGGCAACGAGACCATAGGCGCGGTCGGCGTCGGCGGCGCTCCCGGCGGCCATCTGGACGAGCAGTGCGCCCTGGCCGCGCTGGACAAGGTCAAGGACCAGCTGAAGTAAACCTGGAAAGCGCGCCGCCATGAAGCCAGGCCTATTTCGTCTGCCCCTAAAGCAACTGGTGCTGGCCGCGGCCTGCGGGCTGGCGGCCATGGCGGCCGCGCCCGCCGCGGCCCAGGTCGCCCCTGGCGCCAGCGAAGTGGCCGCCTACAAGGGCCTGCACGCCGCCGCCCACAGGGGCGATGTGGCGCAGATTGAAAGACTCGTCGCGGCGAGGCCCGACGCCAAGGCCGAGCTTGATGCCCGCGACGGCAACGGCCGCACGCCCCTTCATGTGGCGACCTTTGCAAAACGGCAAGATGCGATCCGTGCGCTGGTGAAGGCGGGCGCCAACATCAACCTGCTCGACAAGGACAGTTACGACGGCGTGACGATTGCCGCCGTCGCCGACGACGAGGAAACGCTGCGCCTGCTGCTGTCACTGGGCGCCGGCGCCAGGCAGGTCACCAGCCGCTACGACGGCACGGCCCTGATCGCCGCCGCCCATCTGGGCCATGACGGCGTGGTCAGGCAGCTGATTGCCGCCGGTGCGCCGCTGGACCATGTCAACAACCTGCACTGGACCGCCGTGATCGAAGCCATCGTGCTGGGCAACGGTGGGCCGAGGCACCAGGCCACGCTCCAGGCCCTGATAGCGGCCGGGGCCAATTTGCAACTGGCCGACCGGCAAGGCAACACGCCGCTGCAGCTGGCCAGGTCGCGCGGCTACGGCGCGATGGTGCAGATGCTGGAACAGGCCGGCGCCCGCTAGGGC
>CAZWDK010000453.1:0-2076 GCA_964633095.1 uncultured Polaromonas sp.
AAGGTGAGCCTGCAAAACCACCTGCAGCGTCAGACGGACGAGGCTGGCCGACACGGCGGGCGCCGCGCGCCCGTCGCGTCTATTCTTTCAAAACTCGTACTCCGTTTGCAGCCGGAATGTGGTCCGCGGTGACGCATCGTTGGTGCCGAAAAGGATTGCGGCGTTGTACTTGATAGCCTGCTTCGTACCAACCCTTATTTTGCCGAATATTGCAGGGCCGAACTTATGCTCTTGCTCAGACGATGGTGCCCATTTGTCCCAGCGGCCGAACGACCCGAAGCCTTGCGCTCCCCATTCAAATCGTTCTGAGGCGCGGTATTTCAATTGCACCTGATAGTGCAGTTCCGTCTCGAAAGGCTCGCTGGCGCGAACGTGCTTTTGCCAAAGCAGGTTCAGATTGCCTTGAACAGCGCCCCACTCCGTTTGCAAAAGTGGTCCATAGGTGAGCTCGTATCCCTCGGTTCGGTCTTTCGGGCGCTCGATTTCCAGCAGGAAGCCGACGTCCACAGGGTACTTGCCGGTCTCGGTCAGCTGAAACCGATTTTCCCATTCCACTGCGTCAAAGGCATTCGACGCTCCGGGTTCGCGTTTCCACTTGGCGGCAAGCTCCGTGGCCCACCATGAATTCACACCCAAACCGAAACCCAGGGAAGTGGCGGTGCCGCTGGACATGTCCTTGCGCTTTTCGGCGCCCCACTTGAATTCAATTTCCTTTTCGCCTTGCTCGACAATGGGCGAGATCACATTGTCGATGGGGGCCGCGCGCAGCATGACTGGCGCAAGCAAGGGGCAAAGGGCGGCCAGCGCCCTCGCCATTTTGGCGATTCGCATAAAAAAACTCCGGGTGAGGTTAAAGAAAACTGTTTCTATCGGGGCCGCTCAAGCGGCCCAATCTATGCCGGGGCGTCGCCCCGCTGCGGTGGTTGATGGCGCCGCTGCATCTGCCAGGTGGACAGGCTGATGATGAGCAGGGTGGCAAGATAAAACGCGAGCTGCAACCCTGAAGGCCTGGCGTCGTATCCCACGAGCGCATGCAACAGGATTCCGGCCGGCGAGTCGGTCGCAAGGATGGCAGAGGTATCCCATAAAGTGCCAGACCAAATATCCACCAGGCCCGACTGGGCAAGTGCCCGGGCAAGCTGGCTGGCAATGGCCGCGGCCAGCAGCAAAATGAGCACGTTGGTCACCGCGAAGAGATGCTGCGGCTTGACGCGGGACAGGCCGAAATAGATCATGAGGCCAAGTCCGACACCACCCAGGACACCCAAGGACGCGCCCACCAGCATGCCGTGGGAAGTGCCAGGCGCACCGGTTGCAAGGCCGGCCACGAACAATACCGTTTCAGCACCTTCGCGCAGTACCGCCAGCGCAACGGCCACCATCAACGCCCGCGGCGCGCGCATGCCTTCGCGTACCGCAGAGCCCAGGCGCTTGGCGTCGTGCGCCATCTCCTTGCCATGCGTGGAGACCCAGATGCAATGCCAGGCCAGCATGACCAGCGCCACGCCAAGGATGCCAACATTCACCAGGTCTTGGCCAATGCCGTCGGCCAGGGCGCTGACCTTGTCGGCGCCGGCAGCCAGCGCGAGCGCTCCGATGACGCCGGCGAAGACGCCGCCAGCGAGCCAGCTGGCTCGGCCAGCCAGGCCGCGCGTGGCGGCGGCAACGATCCCCACAAACAGTGCGGCTTCCAGCGTTTCGCGAAAAACAATGAGCGCTGTGGCAAACATGTGCGGCTCCTTTAGTCCTGTGGGCTATTCGGCAACGACCACGCCTTTGGCCGTGGCTTCGTTGTACTCACCCCAAAATTCGTAGGTGCCCGGCTTTAACGGCCCGACAAATATCACAACCTTGGCGCCCGGCGGAACGACCTTTTCCCGGTTCAGCTTGTGACTTTCAAACTCCTCCGGCGTCGCGTCCTGGTTGTGCACCGTCAGCCGCACGCGCTGGCCTGCTGGCACTTTGATTTCAGTCGGCTCGAAACGGTGGTTTTTAATGACCAGCAGGGCTTCGGGCTCGGCCATCGCAAAGGTGCATGCACACAAGGCGGCCAAGCCGCAAGCCATCCGCAAGGTT
>CAZWDK010000454.1:0-2074 GCA_964633095.1 uncultured Polaromonas sp.
ATGTGCCCGTCCGACCTGCTGCTGCTCGACGAGCCGACCAATCACCTGGACCTGGACGCGCTGGTCTGGCTGGAAGCCTGGCTCAAGCGCTACCAGGGCACCATGCTGGTCATCAGCCATGACCGCGAGTTTCTCGATGCGGTGACCGACGTCACGGTGCATATCGAAAGCGCCAAGCTGACCCGCTACGGCGGCAACTACAGCAAGTTTGAAGACCTGCGCGCCGAGCAGATGGCGCTGCAGCAAACCGCTTTTGCCAAGCAGCAGGAAAAAATCGCCCACCTGCAAAAATTCATCGCGCGCTTCAAGGCCAAGGCCAGCAAGGCCAAGCAGGCGCAAAGCCGGGTCAAGGCGCTGGACCGCATGGAGAAAGTCGCGCCGCTGCTGGCCGAGGCCGACTTCACCTTCGAGTTCAAGGAGCCGGCCAACCTGCCCAACCCCATGCTCTCGATGCAGAACGCCTATTTCGGCTACCCGGCACCCGAAGACGCGCCCGAAGGCACGCCGCCCATCGTCATCGTGCAAAACGTCAGCAAATCGGTGCTGGCCGGCCAGCGCATCGGCATTCTGGGTGCCAATGGGCAGGGTAAATCAACGCTGGTCAAAACCGTGGCGCGCGCGCTGGCCCCCATTAGCGGCGAGATGACCGAGGGCAAGGGCCTGAACATCGGCTACTTCGCACAGCAGGAGCTGGACGTGCTGCGTCCGGCCGACAACCCGCTGGAGCACATGATCCGCCTGGTCAAGGAGGTCACCGCCGCCGGAAAAATCGGCAGCCAGGCCACGCGCGAGCAAGACCTGCGCGCCTTTTTGGGCATGTTCAATTTTGGCGGCGACATGGTCAAGCAGGCCGTGGGCAGCATGAGCGGCGGCGAAAAAGCCCGGCTGGTGCTGTGCATGATCGTCTGGCAGCGCCCCAACCTGCTGCTGCTTGACGAGCCAACCAACCACCTGGACCTGGCCACACGCGAAGCCTTATCGATGGCGCTCAACGAATTTGAAGGCACGGTGATGCTGGTCAGCCACGACCGGGCGCTGCTGCGCGCCGTCTGCGACGAGTTCTGGATGGTCTCGCAAGGCGGCGTGGCGCCGTTTGACGGCGACCTCGACGACTACCAGAAGTATTTGCTGGACCATGCCAAGCGCCAGCGCGAAGAAGCCAAAAAATCGACCAACGGCGTTGCAGCGCCGGCCGCAGCCACTCTCAAAAAAGTAGCAGATGACGCGGATTCCGCGGGGGCTGCAGCCACTTCGGATGCAAAAAAACCGGCCAACAGGAAGGATGGAGCGCAGCGCCGCCAGCAGCAACAGGAGGCGACCAAACCGCTGCGCAAAGAGCTGGAAAAAATCGACCAGAAAATGCTGTCGCTCAGCACCGAACGCGACAACCTGCAAACCCTGCTCACCACCACGGCCGCCCCTGCGGAAATCGCCCAGACCGGCAAACGCCTGAAAGCCATTGAAAACGACCTGGGCGTGCTGGAAGAACGCTGGCTGGAACTGACAGAGCAGATTGAAGCGGCCACGGTGTAGAGTAGGAGCCCCTGGCCTTGGTCGGCTGTTGAAAGGGTCCTGAACCATGCCCAACGCCCTGCACATGGCTGCCGGCAATGCCGCGCTGGCAGCCGCGGTCAAGCGCAGCCGCAAGCTGCTCAACAAACGCGCCGTGCTGGCCGCCGCCGTCAGCGCGGTGCCGGTGCCCGGGCTGGACTGGGCCGTCGACGCAGCGATGCTGTCCCGACTGATTCCCGAAATCAACAAGGAGTTTGGCCTGACGCCCCAGCAACTCGACCGGCTCGAGCCCAACAAGCGCGAGCAGGTCCAGAAAGCCGTCACCATGGTCGGATCTGTTCTCATCGGCAAACTCATCAGCCGGGATTTGGTTTTCAAAGCCGCCACCAAAATCGGCGTTCGCCTGACTTCCAGACAGCTCGCAAAATTCGTCCCCTTCGCCGGTCAGATCGTCTCCGCCGCCGTGGGCTATGCGGCGATTCGCTACCTGGGTGAAGAGCATATGAAGGACTGCGTTCGGGTGGCGAGGCAGGCGGAGCTGGAGGTGCCCTTGCTGGGGTAC
>CAZWDK010000455.1:0-2051 GCA_964633095.1 uncultured Polaromonas sp.
TACATGGTCAGCTGGCTCGGCGAACGCGTCACGGCCGACCTGCGCAATGCGGTGTATTCGCATGTGCTGCGGCAAAGCCCGGAGTTTTTTGAAACCACGCAAACCGGCGAGGTGCTGAGCCGCCTGACCGGCGACACCACGCTGGTGCAGACCGTGGTCGGTTCGTCGCTGAGCATGGGCTTGCGCAATGCCGTGATGGGCGTGGGCGCGCTGGCCATGCTGGTCTATACCAACCCCTATCTGATGGTGCAGGTGCTGGGTGGGGTGGTGCTGATCGTCGCGCCTTCGGTCTGGTTTGGCCGGCGCGTGCGCAGGCTCTCGCGCGCCAGCCAGGACCGGATGGCCGATTCGAGCGCGATTGCGGCCGAGGTGCTCAATGCCATCCCGGTGGTGCAAAGCTACACCGCCGAAGCCAGGGAAGCCGCTCGCTTCGATGCGTCAACCACCCAGGCCTTCCACACCGCCGTGCGCCGCAGCAGGGCGCGCTCGGTGCTGGTGGCCTTCATCATCATTGCCACCTCGGCCGGGCTGCTGTGGGGCCTGTACCAGGGCACGCAGGCGGTGATGCGCGGCGACATCACGGCCGGCCATCTGGGCCAGACCGTGGTCTACGTGATCATTCTGGCCAGCGCGACGGCCGTGCTGGGCGAGGTCTATGGCGACCTGCTGCGCGCCGCCGGCGCCACCGAGCGGCTGATGGAACTGCTGGAAAGCCGCTCACCCGTGATTTCACCCTCAAATCCGGCTCCAGCCCCATTGATACGCTCAGGAAGCGCTATCAAATTCGAAGCAGTGACGTTTCACTACCCGTCCCGTCCGGCGCAGCCCGCGCTGAGCAATTTCAAGCTGCATGTGGCGCCCGGCGAAACCGTGGCCATCGTGGGCCCCAGCGGCGCCGGCAAGAGCACGGTGTTCCAGTTGCTGCTGCGTTTTTACGATCCGACCGGGGGCCGCATCACGCTGGACGGCGTGGCGACCCGCGACATGGCCCTGGACGAGCTGCGCCAGCATATCGGCATCGTGCCGCAGGATGCGGTGATTTTCTCCACCAGCGCCCTGGAAAACATCCGCTACGGCAGGCCCGGCGCGAGCGACGAAGAAACCAGAGCGGCCGCCAAGGCGGCGTTTGCGCATGAGTTCATCACGGCCCTGCCCGAGGGCTACGACACCTTTCTGGGCGAGCGCGGCGTGCGCCTCTCGGGCGGCCAGCGCCAGCGCATTGCAATTGCCCGCGCCATGCTGAAAAATGCGCCGCTGCTGCTGCTCGACGAAGCCACCAGCGCGCTCGACGCCGAAAGCGAACGCATGGTGCAGGCCGCGCTGGAGTCGGCCATGCAGGGCCGCACCACGCTGGTGATTGCCCACCGGCTGGCCACGGTGCAAAAAGCCGACCGCATCATCGTGCTGGACCATGGCCACCTGGTGGAGCAAGGCAGCCATGCCGAGCTGGTGAACCGCGGCGGTGTGTATGCGCGGCTGGCGGCGCTGCAGTTCAATGTCTGAAGCAAAAACTCAAACCATGCATTTTTTGCATAAAAACACATAAAGCTGGCCTTGGACAGTTCAAGGCCACGCGCCTAAGCTCCGGGGCTTGATTGTTCCCACAAGGAGTTTTTGATGTCACAAACACCCCCCTCCGGCGCAGGCGCTGCCCTTGGAGCCCACCCCCTGCCCTCTTATCTGCAGGCCGACAACCTCGGCCCCTGGGGCAACTACCTGCAGCAGGTGGACCGCGTCATTCCGCACCTGGGCAGCCTGGCGCGCTGGGCCGAAACGCTGAAGCGCCCCAAGCGCGTGCTGGTCGTGGATGTGCCGATTCACATGGACAACGGCACGGTGGCGCACTTTGAGGGCTACCGCGTGCAGCACAACGTCTCGCGCGGCCCCGGCAAGGGTGGCGTGCGTTTTCACCAGGACGTGACGCTGTCCGAAGTGATGGCGCTGTCGGCCTGGATGTCGATCAAGAACGCGGCGGTGAACGTGCCCTACGGCGGCGCCAAGGGCGGCATCCGGGTCGACCCGAAAAAGCTGTCGCGCGGCGAGCTCGAGCG
>CAZWDK010000456.1:0-2034 GCA_964633095.1 uncultured Polaromonas sp.
AGCACACGCTGCTGCTGAACCGCGAGGCCGGTTCGATGTTTTTCCTGGGCGAGATTTATGTGGACATTGCCCTGCCGCCCAGCGAACCGGTGACGCCGCATTGCGGCAGCTGCCGCGCCTGTATCGATGTGTGCCCGACGCGGGCCATCATCGCACCGTACAAGCTTGACGCACGGCGTTGCATTTCCTACCTGACGATTGAACATGCCGGGCCGATTCCGCTGGAACTGCGCCCGCTGATGGGCAACCGCATCTACGGCTGCGACGATTGCCAACTGATTTGCCCCTGGAACAAGTTCGCGCAGCGCAGTGCTCTGCCTGACTTTGATGAGCGGCGCGGTTTGACGGGCCAGCAGCTCGTGACCCTGTTCGGCTGGACCGAAGCAGAGTTTTTGCGCTTCACCGAAGGCAGCGCCATCCGCCGCATCGGCCATGAGCGCTGGCTGCGCAATATTGCGGTGGCCATGGGCAATGCGCTGCGCGCAACAGACACCGGGGCCGAGGCACTGCGCGCGGCCCTGCAGGCGCGTGCCAGCCACCCGAGCGAGCTGCTCAGGGAGCATGTGAACTGGGCGCTTGCCCAGCAAGCTGAATGAATTGGACCGCTGGCCCATTATTGACGGGCATGATCAGCAATCAAATTGATAGTGTTTGGCGGGCCGGAAGCGGCTCACCGCAGCACACCCAGCGCAAACGGCAAGCTCACGACGCCCAGCATGGTGGACAAGGTCACCAGGCCCGCGACATAGCCGCCGTTGTAGCCCATGCGCGCGGCCAGCACATAGGCGCTTGATGCGGTTGGCAGCGCCGAAAACGCCAGCAGTATGGTGGTCTGCGGGGACGACAGGCCGAATGCCCAAGACAGGCCCAGCGCCACGAGGGGCAGCAGCACATGGCGTATCGACAGCACCGCCACCGCCAGCGTTTTGGCTTGCGACAGATGGGCAAACTGCATGCCCGCGCCGGCCGCCAGCAGGCCCAGCGCCAGCGATGCGGCGCCTATGCGCGTCACCGTCGGCTCCAGCCAGACCGGCAGGGTGAAGCCCAGCAGATTGGCCACCAGGCCGGTGGCCGTGGCGATGATCAGCGGGTTGCGCACCAGCTCGCGCAGGAAGCCGCGTCTGGCATGTCTGACCATGGGCCACACGGCCGCCACGTTGAAGAGGGGCACGCAAACGCCTATCAGCACCGCAATCAGCAACAGGCCTTCGCTGCCCGCCAGCCGGTCGGCCAGGGCCAGTCCGATGAAGGAGTTGAAACGAAAGGCCACCTGGGCGCTGGCAGCGTGCTCGCGCGGGTCAATGCGCCGGCCCAGCCAGGGCAGGTGCGGCAGGCTGTATGCCAGTGCAATGCCGGCCAGGCCCATCAGCAAGCCTGCGCTGATCAGGCTCGAGGCCGCCCCCAGGTCCAGCGGGCTTTTGACAATCGAGTGGAACAGCAGAACCGGAAATAAAAAGAAATAAACCAGGCTCTCGACCTGCGCCCAGACGGTGCGGTTGAGGGCGGTGTAGCGGCAGACCAGGTAGCCGCAAATGATGAGGGAAAAGTCGGGGAAGAGGAGTTGGGCATAGTTCACCATTCGAGAATAACCGCAAATAGCCGGGCTTCCCCGGGTTTGCCCTTATGCGTAATCCACAGGAGGCGGGCATGGCGCTTGCGTTTACCATTCCAGCTGTTTTATCGGAAGGAGTTGAATATGCAAGGTCGCTATCTACTGGCTCTCTCGGCACTCGCGCTGACGGCTGCGGCAGGCTCTGCCGTGGCGCAGGGCTATCCCAACAAGGTCATCAAACTGCAAGTGCCGTTTGCACCCGGCGGTACCACCGACATCGTGGGCCGCGTCATTGCCGAGCCGCTGGGCAAGGCACTGGGCCAGGCCGTCGTCGTCGACAACAAGGCCGGCGGCGGCGGCGTGGTCGGTGCCACCGAAACAGCCCGCGCCATTCCTGATGGTTACTCGCTGGGCGTGGCCACGGTGTCCACCACCGCCGCCAACCCGGCCATCAACCCCAAGATTCCGTACAACCCGCTGAC
>CAZWDK010000457.1:0-2025 GCA_964633095.1 uncultured Polaromonas sp.
CGCAGGCCTCTTCCATGCTGCGCGTGTGGATCAGCGCGCCGCGGCCATTGAGCGACCGGGCAATGATCTCGGCGCGCGGCATGGCGGGCAGCAGACGGTTGATGGCTTCCTGCACCGCGTCGATGTAGGCCGCATCGGGGCACAGCAAAATGCTTTGCGCCAGCTCGTCATGCTCGGCCTGGCTGAACAAGTCCATGGCGACCCAGTCGGCGGGCGTCGTGCCGTCGGCCAGCACCAGAATCTCGGAAGGCCCGGCAATCATGTCTATGCCCACCGCGCCAAAGACACGCTTCTTGGCGCTGGCCACATAGGCGTTGCCGGGGCCGGTGATCTTGTCGACCTTGGGCACGGCCTGCGTGCCGTAGGCCAGTGCCGCCACCGCCTGCGCGCCGCCAATGGTGAAGGCGCGGCTGACGCCGGCCACATAGGCGGCGGCCAGCACCAGCGCGTTCTTCTCGCCCTTCGGCGTGGGCACCACCATGATGATTTCACCGACGCCGGCCACATGGGCGGGAATGGCGTTCATCAGCACCGACGAGGGGTAGGCCGCCTTGCCGCCGGGCACGTAAATGCCGACGCGGTCCAGCGGCGTGACCTTCTGGCCCAGCAGGGTGCCGTCGTCGTCGCGGTAGCTCCAGCTCTCGCCGCTGGCCCTTTTTTGCGCCTCGTGGTAGCTGCGCACCCGGCGCGCCGCGGCCTCGAGCGCATTGCGCTGGGCGGCGGGAATCGCCTCAAACGCGGCCTTCAGTTCGGCCTGAGTGAGTTCAAGTTCGCCCATGGCGGCGGCGTTCAGGCCGTCAAAACGCGCGGTGTATTCGAGCACGGCAGCGTCGCCGCGCTGCTGCACGTCGGCCAGGATGTCGGCGACGCGCTGCTCAATCGCCGCATCGGTGTCGGCCGACCAGTGCAGGCGCGCCCTGAACTCAGCATCAAAAGTGCTGGTGGTCGTTGAAAGACGGGCGGGAGCAGCTATCAGATTCATAGCATTCAGGGACAGTTATTGGGCCACGGCCAGGGAAAAGGCATCAATCAGCCGGCGTATCGGCGCCTGCTTGAGCTTGAGCGCGGTCTGGTTCACCACCAGGTGCGAGCTGATGTCCATGATGCGTTCGACCTCGATCAGGTGATTGGCCTTGAGCGTGCTGCCGGTCGACACCAGGTCGACGATCGCGTCGGCCAGGCCGGTCAGCGGTGCCAGCTCCATGCTGCCGTAAAGCTTGATCAGATCGACATGCACGCCCTTGGAGGCGAAAAAGTCGCGCGCAATCGCCACATACTTGGTCGCGACCTTGAGGCGCGAGCCCTGGCGCACCGCCGCCGCATAGTCAAAACCTTGGCGCACCGCCACACTGATGCGGCATTGGGCGATTTGCAGGTCCAGCGGCTGGTACAGGCCCTGGTTGCCGGATTCGAGCAGCGTGTCCTTGCCGACCACGCCGAGATCGGCGCCGCCGTACTGCACATAGGTCGGCACATCGGTGGCGCGCACCAGCACCACGCGCAGGTCGGGCTGGTTGGTGTCCAGGATCAGCTTGCGTGATTTGTCCGGGTCGTCCAGCACCGCTATGCCGGCCGTTTTCAGCAGCGGCAGGATGTCGTCGAAGATGCGGCCTTTGGATAGCGCAAGAGTAATCATTTATTTGACCCGTTCTATGTCGGCACCGATACCGCGCAGCTTGGCTTCCATCTGGTCGTAGCCGCGGTCCAGGTGGTAAATCCGGTCCACCAGGGTTTCGCCCTCGGCGACCAGGCCGGCGATCACCAGGCTGGCCGATGCCCGCAGGTCGGTGGCCATGACGGTGGCACCCGAGAGTTTTTCAACGCCCTCCATGATGGCGACCTTGCCCTCGATCTGGATTTTGGCGCCCAGGCGCACCATCTCGTTGACATGCATGAAGCGGTTTTCAAAAATCGTCTCGGTCACCGTGGTGGCGCCCTGCGCAATCGCATTGAGCGCCATGAACTGGGCTTGCATGTCGGTCGGGAAACCCGGGTATTCGGTGGTGCGGAAGGACTGCGC
This sequence comes from uncultured Polaromonas sp., assembly GCA_964633095.1. Classification (GTDB taxonomy): domain Bacteria; phylum Pseudomonadota; class Gammaproteobacteria; order Burkholderiales; family Burkholderiaceae_C; genus Polaromonas. Next base: position 2,021 of record CAZWDK010000457.1, read on the forward strand.
CTTCA
>CAZWDK010000458.1:0-2023 GCA_964633095.1 uncultured Polaromonas sp.
GGCGACCGCACCGTGGGCGGCCTGACGCACCGCGACCAGATGGTCGGCCCCTGGCAGGTGCCGGTGGCCGATTGCGCCGTGACGCTGGCCGACTACCAGGGCTTTGCCGGTGAAGCCATGAGCATGGGCGAGCGCACGCCGCTGGCCGCCGTCAATGCCGCCGCTTCGGGCCGCATGGCGGTGGCAGAGGCCATCACCAATCTGCTGGCCGCGCCGATTGAGCTGCCGCGCGTCAAGTTGTCGGCCAACTGGATGGCGGCCTGCGGCGAGCCGGGGCAGGATGCGGCGCTGTACGAAACCGTGAAAGCCGTCGGCATGGAACTGTGCCCGGCGCTGGGCGTGTCGATTCCGGTCGGCAAGGATTCGCTGTCCATGCGCACGGTCTGGAGCGAGGGCTCCGACGGCAAGAAGGTGACCTCGCCGGTGTCGCTGATCGTCAGTGCTTTCGCCACCCTGGCCGATGTGCGCGGCACGCTGACCCCGCAACTGGACAGCAGCGCAGCCGACACCACGCTGATTTTGATTGACCTGGGCAAGGGTCAGAACCGCATGGGCGGCTCCATCCTGGCCCAGAGTCTTGAACTGGAAGATGGCGCCGTGCCCGACCTGGACGATGCCAAGGACCTGGTCAACCTGGTCAACGCCATCAATGCGCTGCGCGCGCAGGGCCAAATTCTGGCCTACCACGACCGCAGCGACGGCGGCCTGTTTGCCGCTGTCTGCGAAATGGCGTTTGCCGGCCATGTCGGCGTGTCGCTCAACATCGACATGCTGCTGGTTGAAGGCGACGGCATTTCCGACAGCCGCATGGACAGCGGCGACAGCAAAAACTGGGCGTTGCAGATCGGCCCGCGCCGCGAAGAGCAGACGCTCAAGGCCTTGTTCAACGAGGAGCTGGGCGTTGTCATCCAGGTCGCTACCGCCGTGCGAAACGAGGTGATGCAAACCCTGCGCGAGCATGGCCTGTCGAAGTTCAGCCATTTCGTCGGCAACACCCGCCCGCAACATGCCGCACTGGAAGTGGGCAAGGGCGAAGTCCAGGTCTGGCGCGACACCAAGGCGGTGTTCACGGCCAAGCTGCAGGATTTGCAGCAGGTCTGGGACAGCGTGAGCTGGAAGATTTGCCAGCAGCGCGACAACCCGGCCTGCGCCGATGCCGAACATGCCGCCAGCGGCCATCCGGCCGACCCTGGCCTGCATGTGGCGCTGACCTTTGAGCCTGCCGTGGCCCCGGCCGCACCCGCCTTGAACCTGTCGCGGCCCCGCGTGGCGGTGCTGCGCGAGCAGGGCGTCAACTCCCATGTCGAGATGGCCTATGCCTTCACCCAGGCCGGCTTTGAAGCCTGCGATGTCCACATGACCGACCTGCAAACGGGCCGTGCCCAACTGGCCGACTTCAAGGGTGTGGTGGCGTGCGGCGGTTTCAGCTATGGCGATACGCTGGGCGCCGGCATTGGCTGGGCCCGGTCGATCACCTTCAACCCGCTGCTGGCGGCGCAGTTCCAGGCCTTTTTCGCCAGGCAGGACACCTTCGGCCTGGGCGTGTGCAACGGTTGCCAGATGTTTGCCGAGCTGGCCGACATCATTCCGGGCGCAGAGGCCTGGCCGCGCTTTACCACCAACCGCAGCGAGCGCTTTGAGGCGCGCCTGAGCCAGGTCGAGGTGCTGGACTCTCCCAGCCTGTTCTTCAAGGGCATGGCCGGCAGCCGCCTGCCGATTGCCGTGGCGCACGGCGAGGGTTATGCCAACTTTGCCTATCGGGGTGATGCGTCCAAGGCGATTGCCGCCATGCGTTTCACCGACAACCACGGCCAGCCGACGGAAGCCTATCCTGCCAACCCCAACGGCAGCGCCGGCGGCCTGACGGCCGTGACCACGGCCGATGGCCGATTCACCGCCATGATGCCGCACCCGGAACGGGTGGTCCGCAACATCCAGATGAGCTGGACTTCGCTGGACAAGAGCGAGCAAAGCCCGTGGATGCAGCTGTGGCGCAATGCGCGCCATTGGGTGGGCTGAAGCC
>CAZWDK010000459.1:0-2023 GCA_964633095.1 uncultured Polaromonas sp.
TGCTGATGATGCTGCGGATCATGCAAATCCGCTGGACCCGCACCTGGGCTGAAAAAGGGGGGCGCGCACGCAGTGCGTGATCGGCGAAGCTGATAGGCGCAAAGCGCCGTACCACCCTTTTCAGTGCAGGCTAACTTTTCGAAGAAAAGTTAAGCGCAGCATGCCGGAACTAAAAAGGCGAGCGCATAGTGAGCGAAGCGAGATAAAAAGCGCAGCTCGCTTTTTGCCCACCTTTTTTGCGCAGCTGAAAAGGCGGCAGGGCGCGTCGCGCGCAGCCCCCTTCTTTCGTCAAGTGCTGCCCCGCACCACCAGCTCGTAACCCACATCGACACAAGGCGTGGCCACCGGCTCGCCATGCATGAGCGACAGCAGCATGCGCGCCGCGGCCCTGCCGATCTCGGCACGCGGGGTGCGCACCGTGGTGAGCGGCGGCAGCATCTGATCGCTGCCGGTCAGGTCATTGAAGCCCGCCACGGCGACCTGCCCGGGCACGGCGATGCCCAGGCGCAAGGCGGCCAGCAAGGCGCCCTGGGCCAGGTCGTCGTTGCAGAAAAACACCGCATCCACACTGGGTTTCTGGCCCATGATCTGCTCGAACATGCGGCCCCCCAGCGCCAGCGATGATGGCGCCGGATTGAGCCATTCGAGCGTGGGTTCGTACAGGCCCGCGGCGCCCAGCGCTCGCCGCCAGCCCTCCAGCCGCTGCATGGTGCGCGGGTCCAGCTGGGCGCCGGCAAAGGCGATGCGGCGGCGCCCGCGCATCAGCAAATGCCGGGTCAGCTCCGCGCCCGCATCGACCTGCGAGAAGCCCACACTGTGAATCCCGGCCAGGCCGGAAGCCTCCATCAGGTGGACGCAAGGCACGCCGCTTTGCGCCACCAGCTTGCGCGTCACATCGCTGCGCTCCAGCCCCGTCACCAGCAAACCCGCCGGGCGGTGCTGCAACTGTTCGCGCAGCAATTGCTCCTCTTCGCTCGCGTCGTAATGTGTGATGCCTATCAGCGTCTGGTAACCGGCCGGCCGCAAGGTGTTCTGCACCGCTTCCAGCAAATCCACAAACAGCGCATTGGACAGCATGGGAATCAGCACCGCCACATGGGCGCTGTGGCGCGACGCCAACGCGCGGGCGGCCGGGTCGGGTACATAGCCCAGCTTGTCCGCCGCCGCCTGCACCCGCAGCACCAGCGCCGGATCCACCGAACGCTCGCCGCGCAGGGCACGCGAGACGGTGATGGGGCTCACGCCGGCGGCCTGCGCGACATCGGCAAGGGTGATGCGCCCCGTGGCACGGGGGCGGATTGCAGGCAAGTTCATGGTTCCAGGGTAACTCCGTAGTAGCCAGTTCAAATACTCTCACAGGATAGCGCTATCCAAATATAATCATAAAATTAAAAGCTTTCATTCCACTGGTTCAGCAATACGACAATCGTTCAACAGCATCGGATTTCTATTTTCTTACCTTAACGAGATAGCGCAATCCAAAAAAATGAGTCCTTCAATAGTGATCATGGGCGTGGCCGGCTGCGGCAAGTCGAGCCTGGGCCGGGCCGTCGCGCGCGACCAAGGCCTGGTGCTGGTCGAAGGCGACGACCACCACAGTGCCGCCAGCCGGGCCAAGATGCGCCGCGGCATCGCCCTTACCGATGCCGACCGCGGCGGCTGGCTGGACCGGCTGGGCCAGGAACTGCGCGCCAACCCGCTGGGCATGGTGCTGACCTGTTCGGCGCTCAAGCGCATTTACCGCGACCGTTTGCGCGCGGCCGGCCCGGGCCTGCGTTTTGTGTTCCTCGACATTACCCGCGAACAGGCGCAGGCCCGCGTCACGGCGCGCGCCCCCGGGCATTTTTTCTCCACCAGCCTGGTCGACAGCCAGTTCGAGACGCTTGAGCCGGCCACCGGCGAAACCGGTGTGCTGCGCGTAGACGCCCTGAACCCATCGCCCAACTCCAGGCCGAAGTCGCCGCCTGGCTGCACACCAAGGAACACGCATGAATCAACCCGTCGTCACCGGGCGCCTGCAGCG
>CAZWDK010000460.1:0-2001 GCA_964633095.1 uncultured Polaromonas sp.
GACCTGAAGGCCGTCAAGCAGGACATCGAAACCCGCGCCCGGCTGGCGGCCGAGCAAGAGGCCGCACGGCGGGCCGCGGCGGCCAGGGCCAGGGCCGAAAAAGAGCTTTTCGCGCGCGCCGTCGGCCCGGTGAAAGCCTTGCCGGCCAAGTACCGGCCGGGTCATCAAGCCCAGTTGCCGACGGCCCAGCCCGCGCCGGTTCCGGTGCAGCAGCGGCGCGACGAGCAGGCCGTGATGCAGGAAGCCATTTCCGACGAATTCGACGTGGACACCCTGCTGGACACCGACGAGTCGCTGAGCTTTCGCCGGCCCGGCATGGGGCTGGATGTGGTGCGCAAGCTGCGCCGCGGCAACTGGAGCATCCAGGGCCAGCTCGACCTGCACGGCCTGCGCCGCGAGGACGCGCGCGAGGCGCTGGCCCAGTTCATCCGCGATGCGCGCAAGGTCGGCTGGCGCTGCGTGCGCGTGGTGCACGGCAAGGGCCTGGGCTCGCCCGGCAAGACGCCGGTGCTCAAAAGCAGGGTGCAGGGCTGGCTGATCCAGAAGCAGGAGGTGCTGGCCTTTGTGCAGGCGCGGCCGGCCGAGGGCGGCGCCGGCGCGCTGGTGGTGCTGCTGGCGCAGGGCTGAGCCGCCGCCCAGTCGACCAGCCACCGCCACGGCGCTATTGATTCAATAGCTGGATGCGCCCGTCCAGCAAGGGCCAAAGCCTGCTTCTCCATGAAACCGGGCGGTCCGGCCGGGCCTGACGGCGCTACGGCGGTGCGCGCGACACCGGGTGATCGCCGATCGCCAGTGCGCGCATCACCGCCGCGGTGCGCGTTTCCACCCCCAGCTTCACATAGACATGCTCCAGGTGCTTTTGCACGGTGCGCGGGCTGATGGACAGCAGGGCCGCGATCTCGGCGTCCGTCTTGCCGCGGGCCAGCCAGTGCATCACCTCGCCTTCGCGCAGCGTCAGCCCCGCCGGACCGGACGCGGGCGGCGCGGCGGCGGCCTGGCGCGCATGCTGGTACAAAAAGGCCAGATGCGGGCGCAACAACTCCAGCCGCTCGCGCTCGCGTTCGTCGAAATCGAGCCCGCGCCGGTTCAGCACCACGCTCACCAGCGTTCGGTGGTCCCGATACAGCGGCATGGCGATCGCATATTCGGGCCCGACGCGCCGAAAGGCGTGCCGGCCCGGCAGGTCTGCGCTGCGGCGCGTCAGCCAATCGCCCTCCAGACCATGGGGAAGAACCTGCGGCTGCTCGAAAAAATGCCGGTCCAGGCCGGCGACGTCGTCGGCCCCCAGCCGCACGCCGGGCAGGCCCAGCACCTGGCGCTGGCCGGTGAACAGGTCGCAGACCGAGAACGTCGTCAGTTCAGCCCCCCCGTACTCATTGAGGGCCTGCACCGCCGCGCGCGCAAAGCCGTCAACGTCGCCCGCCTGCGCCTCGATGCGCGTGAGCACCCGCAGGGCGCCGGCGTAATCGTTTCGGGTGAGGTGGTTCATGGCTGTTTCCGCACGGCTCGGGCATACGCATTGCTGCGTATTGGCGCCCGGCCCCGGCAGCTGCAGCATGTCGTTTTGGGCGGTGCTTTCCGGTCCAGTATAGGAAGCGCCCCGCGCTGGCGCAAGCGCGGCCGGCAGCAGAAAGCCAGGAATTCAGCCAGGAGCACAACATGGCCGTCGACGAGGCAAAACTCAATGCGTTCATGGGCCAGTTCGTCAACGATTTTGGCGCCGTGATGCATGCCGCGACCATCGTGGTCGGCGACCAGCTGGGCCTGTACAAGGCGCTGGCCGAGGGGCCGGCCACGGCCATGGAGCTGGCCAGCCGCACCCAGACCGATGCGCGCTACCTGCGCGAATGGCTGTCGGCGCAGGCTGCCAGTGCTTACGTGTGTTACGACCCTGAAAGCGAGCGCTTTTCACTCTCGCCGGAGCAGGCCTGCGCGCTGGCCGAGGAAGGCAGTCCGGCCTTCATTCCCGGCGCCTTCCAGATCGCCGTGGCCCAGTTCAAG
>CAZWDK010000461.1:0-2000 GCA_964633095.1 uncultured Polaromonas sp.
TTTGCGCGCACGCTGGTCAACAGTGGCCGGCTCTCCGTCCCGTCCACGCTGCACGGCTCGGTGCTGAACACCGCCGATAGCGACGCCTTCGACAGCAAGCTGGTGCCCGGTGCCCCGGCCGCCGACGCGCCGATCGCGCGCACCGACGGCAGCGCCGGCTGGCTGCTGCGCGAACTGAACCCCACGGGCTTCAGCGCACTGGTGTTCGGCGACGGCGGTGCTGGCGCTGATCTGGCCGAGCGCAGCGCACGCGCGGTCGCCGAGGCCGACCCGGGCGTGAAGGTGCTGCGCATCGCATTGAACAGCACCCACGCGCTCGCGACCCGGCGCTACGACGCCCGGCCCGGCACCGTCTACCTGCTGCGGCCCGACCAGCATGTCTGCGCGCGCTGGCGGCAACCCAGCGCCCAGGCCATACGCGCCGCACTGGACCACGCACTCGCCAAGGCCTGAAGGAGCCCGCCATGCAACTGATCACCACCCCGAACCTGGACGCGCCCGACGATTTTTACGAGGCGCTGATCGAGGCCCACCAAGGGCTCTCGACCGAACAGAGCCACGCCCTCAACGCGCGCCTCGTGCTGGTGCTGGCCAACCACATCGGCTCGCTGGCCGTGCTGCGCGAGGCCTTCGCCGCGGCGCAGCGCACCTGATTCCCGCACCCCAACCCCAAGGAGACAACATGAAATTCACTTCCCGCATTCTCGCCCTGGCCCTGTCGTTCAGCGCCTTCGCGGCCCAGGCGCAAGACAGCAAACCGATCGAATGGGTGGTCGGCTATGCGGCCGGCGGCGGTTCGGACTCGGTGGCGCGCGCCACCGCCGAAACCATGTCGAAGAACCTCGGCCAGACCATCATCATCAACAACAAGCCCGGCGCGGCGACCAACATCGCGGCCGACTACGTGGCGCGCGCCAAAGACTACGGCCATGTGATGCTGACGGCCGACTTCGCCACGCTGGCGGCCAACCCCTTCCTGTTTTCCAGGCTCAGCTACAACGCCGAGAAGGAGCTGATGCCGGTGGGCATGCTGGCGCGCTTCCCCTTGGTGCTGGTGGTCGGCGCCAATGTGCCGGTGAAAAACTTCAAGGAGTTCCTGGCCTGGGCCAAGGCGCAGCCGAACGGCGTCAACTACGCCTCGGCCGGCGCGGGCAGTCCGCACCACCTGGCGACCGAGCTGCTGCGCGAGAAGACCGGCCTCAAGATGACGCATGTGCCCTACCGTGGCGCGGCGCCGGCGATACAGGACATCCTGGGCGGCAACGTGCCCTTCATGCTGGTCGATACCGCGAGCGGCAACCAGTTCGTGCTGGCCGGCAAGGTCAAGGCCATAGCCGTGGCGAGCGCCCAGCGCATCGCCACCCTGCCCGAGGTGCCGACGTTCGCCGAGCAGGGGCTGACCGGCTTCGAGGCCTACGCATGGCAGGGTCTTTCGGTGCCGGCCGGCACGCCGCCCGAAATCATCGCCAAGCTCAACAAGGCGCTGGTTGACGCGCTGAACTCGACCACGGTCAAGGCGCGCTTCCAGGCGCTCGGTGTCGAGGGCCTGCCCGGCACGCCGGCGCAGATGGCCAGCTACGTCAAGAGCGAGCGCGAGCGCTGGGGCCGGCTGATCCGCGACAACGGCATCAAGGTCGACTGAACACAGGGGAAACAGCCCTGCAGCCCTGTCCTGATTGCGCCAACAGCTATTCAATTCATAGCATTTTCAACACCGCACGGCGCCCGGGTGGCTGCGCTGGCAGCCGATGCCACCGGGGCGGCACGCGAGCCACCTTCTTCCCGGAACCCGGACAGCGACGCAGGCAGCTGGCACAATCGACGGGCATGCATTTGCCCATCTTTCCGTGACCGCCCCCGCCGCCCCCTTCACACTCGCCAGCCTGCAGGCGCGCTACGGCCCGCGTTACCGCTGGCTGTTGCTGCTGTCGGTGATGCTGGGCACCATGGCCTCCATCATGTCGTCGACCATCGTCAACGTGGCGATTCCCGACATGAGC
>CAZWDK010000462.1:0-1997 GCA_964633095.1 uncultured Polaromonas sp.
CCCATTTCGCCGGGTTGGACGGGCTGCTCGGTCTCGGGCACAAGCAGGCGGATCTCGTCATGCGGGCAACCCGAAGCACCCTGCGTGTGGTGGCGCGCAAAGGCCGGCGCGTCGGCCGGCGACCCCAGCAGCAGCCCTTCGGTGATACCAAACAGGTTGGAGCAAGGCACCTTGATATGCGCCTCCAGCTTGTCGGCGCGGCTCATGGTGGCAAACAGCCGCAGCGACGACAAATCGTGCTTCGCAATGTCGGTATAGGCCAGCAGCTGCGGCGCAATCGGGCCTATCGACAGGGCGTGCGTGATGCGGTGCTGCCCTATCAGATCCAGCATGCGGGCGATATCCACCTTGGACATCAGCACCACGCTGACACCCATCAGCGCGGCGGGGATCAGCGTGTAGAGCTGGCCGGCATTGTGCAGCAGCGGCAGCGACCAGATCACGCGGCTGTCCGCGTCGATGCGATAGCGTTTCATCCAGGCGGCCGAGTGGCCCAGGTATTCCGCATGAAAGCGCGGAATGATCTTGGGCACGCCGGTGGTGCCGCCCGAGAGCTGGAAGCTCAGCACGTCTTCGCTGCCCAACGCGATGTTGTTCAGACGTTCGCACGCCGCCTGCAAGGGCATGCCGGCGATCAGCGCATCAATATCGGCAAGGCCTGCCGATGTGCCGCGCACCACCACCAGGTGCTCCAGCGATGGATGCTGCGCCGCCATTTTTTGCGCGAAGGCCACCAGGTCGAAGGCGCCGAAATCGGCCTGCACAAAATAGCCGCGGGCGCCCGATTGCGCTGCCAGCTGGCCGATCTCGACTTCGCGGTGCTGCGGCAGCGAGCACACCGGCACGATGCCGGCCTTGTAGCAGGCCAGCAAAACGACAGCGGTATCGACCGTGGTGCCCAGCTGGAAGATCGCACGGTCACCGGTTGCCAGGCCCAGTTCGAGAAGGGCCGCAGCCAGGCGCTCGCTCGTATCGTCCAGCGCGCGAAAGCTCAGCGTCCTGTCGTCGCCGATAAAGGCCGGCCGCTCGGGGTGGCGCGCGGCGGTGGCGCGCAGGCAGTCACCGACGGTCGCCGGCACCCACGAGCCATTGGCCAGCGATGCGGCGGCGCGTTCGGGGGAAGGATAGGTCACGCCCTTTATCGGGGTTTTAACCTGGCTCTTGATGTCCTGCATGTCTGTCTCCAAGGTCTTTTCTTCTTGCGCTCAGGCCGTGGCCGGTGCGATGAGGACGCGGTCGCGGTCGAACACCTGGATGCGCCCGCGCACGCCGCCCGTGAACAGCCCCCACCAGACCGCGGGCTTCAGGCCCAGCGCCTTGCGCCGGAATTCAAGCGGCCCATCGGCCTCGATCAGGTCGTACGCGTCCAGCGCCACCACCCGGCATTCCGGGCGTGCCGCCGCATCCCTGACCAAAGCCGAGAATTCCTCCAGCCGCGGGACGTAGATGCCCACGGCTTTGCCCGCCGTGCCGCGGCCGGCATCGAGCAGCTTGGCCTTGCCTGCCCAGATGTCGTCCACGGCGCTGAGGCGCTTGCCGGCCTTCGCCGCAGCGTCTTCCGCCGCCAGCGCGGCCTGCAGGGTGAGCGCGCCATCGTCGGCGTCAATGCTGTCCAGCGGGCGCAGCTTGCGCGTGAACTCGATGAAGTAACCATTCGGGTCGCGCACATAGATGGACTCGATGACTTCATGCGTGGTTTCTACCGACACGTTCAGGCCCTGCGCTTCCAGCCGCTGCTTCCAGGCCTGGAGTTCTTCCGCGCTTTCAACAATCCAGGCGGTGTGCGTGGCATCGAACACATGGTCGTCGGGCAGCGGTGGCCTGGTTTCGCGGCCTTCCAGCCCCACCGGCATGTCAGAGCCGAGGTAGTAAAAGAAGGCAATCGTGCTGCCATTGCCGCTGTCAAAGAAGAAATGCAGGAAGTCGGGATGCGTTGCCGGGCCCCAGCCGCGCGCCGAGATCACATGCACCAGCGGCAGGCCCAGCTTGTCGCGGTA
>CAZWDK010000463.1:0-1995 GCA_964633095.1 uncultured Polaromonas sp.
CCCAGGTCCTTGCAGATGTGCAGCACGGTGTTGCGCGTGATGCCGTTCAGGGCGCCGGCCGACAGGTCGGGCGTGTAGACCACGCCGTTCTTGATGACAAACACGTTTTCGCCCGCGCCTTCGGAGACGAAACCGGCGGCGTCGAGCAGCAGCGCCTCGTCGTAGCCGTCGTCCAGCGCTTCCATATTGGCCAGGATGGAGTTGGTGTAGTTGCTGACCGCCTTGGCCTGCGTCATGGTGATGTTGACATGGTGGCGCGTGTAGCTGGAGGTCTTGACGCGGATGCCGCGCTTCATGCCCTCTTCGCCCAGGTAGGCACCCCAGGCCCAGGCCGCCACCATCAGGTGGATCTGGTTGCCCTTGGGCGAGACGCCGAGCTTTTGCGAGCCGATCCAGGTCAGCGGACGCAGGTAGCCGCTTTCCAGCTTGTTCTCGCGCACCACGGCTTTTTGCGCCTCGTTGACTTCTTCCTTGCTGAAGGGAATCTTCATGCGCAGGATCTTGGCGCTGTTGAACAGGCGCTCGGTGTGCTCCTCGAGCCGGAAGATCGCCGTGCCCGCGGCGGTCTTGTAGGCGCGCACGCCCTCAAACGCGCCGCAGCCGTAATGCAGGGTGTGGCTCAGCACGTGAATCTTGGCGTCGCGCCAGTCGACCATCTGGCCGTCCATCCAGATTTTGCCGTCGCGGTCTGCCATGGAGGGGGGTAATGCGGACATGATGCGGATCCTGTAGTGATTTTGAAGAAAGGCCGATTTTACGAGGCCGCCTGATCGGGCCGGAAAAGCGTGTGCTGCGTCAGCTTGCCGTCGACAAAGGTGCAGGTCACATGCGACTCGCTGCCATCGGTCCAGCGGAACAGCTCTGGCTGCTCGCCCTTGGGCGACAGCAGCTGGCCCAGCGCCCGCGTCATGGCGATCACATGCAGCAGCGTCATGCCGGGCTTGAGCTTGGCGTTGAGCATGACGGCGCTGTCGACATGGCCAATCGGCCGGTTGGCCGCGCGCTTCAGGACCTGCATCATGCGGGTGAAATGCAGCAGCAGCCACATCATCAGGGCCGACACCACCGCCGCCACGCCGGGCCAGCCATAAAACCGGTAAGCCAGCAGCAAGGCGGCCAGGCCGGCGACGGGAACAAAAATTTTCTGGAAGTTCATGGCCTCATTTTCGCAGCGCCGGCGCCTGGCCCACACTGTGGGGAGCGCGTAGCGGCCCGAAACCCCGGCTTTTCCATGTTCTCAAGCGATGCAGGCATCAAGCCCAAGCCAAACGGGCGTCAACAGCTACTATTTTTATAGCACATCGAATCATGCCGGGCGCCTGGCAAAGCCGGTCGCCAGCGCATGCGCCCAGTCGGGGCGCTGGTTGCGGGCCGCCAGCCGGGCCTGCGCCAGATGGTCGTAGGGCACGGCGCGCAGCTCCACCCGCCAGCCCGGGCCGGTTTTTTCCAGCAGCGCATAGCGCGCGTGCGGAGCGCCGTTCTCAACCACATGCGGATAAGGATGGTCGTCGTCGTAGGCCGGCAGGCCCACGCTGCCCGGGTTCAGGACCAGCACGCCGCCGCATTGCATCAGCCGCGGCACATGCGTGTGGCCGCACAGCACGACGGGGTGCGTGGTGGCGTTGCCAAGCCGCTCGGCCACCTCGTCGAGGGTGGCAGCACGCACGCCCGGGCCGGCCCCCTGTTCAAAACCGGGCACCACGGTTTCCATCCAGTACTGCAGGTCGCTGTTCGGCGTGCCGTGGTACAGCCACACGTCGCGGTTCAGTTCCATGGTGACGGGCAGCGCCTTCAGCCATGCCACATGGGCCGGCGACACCTGGGTGGCGGCATAGCCGTCGCTGTCCAGCGGGTCGAACTGCGCGGCGGGCGGGTCCAGCAAGGCCAGCAGCTGGCGCTCATGGTTGCCCCGGATGGTCGGAAAATCCTGCGCCATCAGCAGATCGGCCGTTTCCGCCACCTGCAGCGGGCCGCTCAGGATGTCGCCCAGGTTCA
>CAZWDK010000464.1:0-1979 GCA_964633095.1 uncultured Polaromonas sp.
GTGCCGGTGCAGATTCCGGTCGGCGCCGAGGAGCATTTCCAGGGCGTGGTCGACCTGCTGAAGATGAAGGCCATCGTCTGGGACGACACCAGCCAGGGCCTGCATTTCGAATACCGAGAGATTCCGGCCGACCTGCTCGCCACCGCCAACAGCTGGCGCGACAAGATGGTGGAGGCCGCCGCCGAAGCCAGTGAGCCCCTGCTGGAAAAATACCTCGCCGGCGAGGCGCTGAGCGAAGCCGAAATCCGGCAAGGCCTGCGCCAGCGCACCGTCGCCAACGAGATCGTCCCCATGCTGTGCGGCAGCGCCTTCAAGAACAAGGGCGTGCAGGCGCTGCTCGACGCCATCGTCGACTACCTGCCCTCACCGGTCGACGTGCCGGCCATCCTCGGCCACACCGAAGACGACAAGGACGCCGAGCGCCATCCCGGCGATGACGAGCCCTTCGCCGCGCTCGCGTTCAAGGTCATGACGGACCCGTTCGTCGGGCAGCTGATCTTTTTTCGCGTCTATTCGGGCGTGGTCAAGACCGGCGACACGGTGTACATCCCGGGCAGGACGCGCAAGGAGCGGCTGGGGCGGCTGCTGCAGATGCACGCCAACACCCGCCAGGAAATCAAGGAGGTTCACGCCGGCGACATCGCGGCGGCGGTCGGCCTGAAGGACGTGACGACCGGCGACACCCTGTGCGACCCGAACCGGGTGATCATGCTGGAGCGCATGGTCTTTCCGGAGCCGGTGATCTCCCAGGCCGTCGAGCCCAAGACCCAGGCCGACCAGGAAAAGATGGGGGTCGCGCTGCACCGGCTGGCCCAGGAAGACCCCTCGTTCCGGGTCCAGACCGACGAGGAATCCGGCCAGACCATCATCTCCGGCATGGGCGAGCTGCACCTGGAGATTCTGGTCGACCGGATGAAGCGCGAGTTCGGGGTCGATGCGAGCGTCGGCAAACCCCAGGTCGCCTTCCGCGAAACGATCAAGCAGGCCGCCAAGGATGTGGAAGGCAAGTTCATCAAGCAGTCGGGCGGGCGCGGCCAATACGGCCATGCCGTGATCAACCTGGAGCCGCAGCCGCCGGGCAAGGGCTACGAGTTCGTCGATGCCATCAAGGGCGGCGTGGTGCCGCGCGAATACATTCCGGCGGTGGCCAAGGGCATCCAGGACGCCCTGACGGCCGGCGTGCTGGCCAGCTATCCGGTGGTCGACGTGAAGGCCACGCTGGTGTTCGGCTCCTCGCACGACGTCGACTCCAACGAGAACGCCTTCCGCATGGCCGGCGCCATCGCCTTCAGGGAGGCCATGCGCCGCGCCAAACCGGTCCTGCTCGAGCCCATGATGGCGGTCGAAGTCGAAATGCCGGAAGACTTCATGGGCAACGTGATGGGCGACCTGGCAACGCGCCGCGGCATGGTCCAGGGCATGGAAGACATCGCGGGCGGCGGCGGCAAGCTGGTGCGCGCCGAGGTGCCGCTGAGCGAGATGTTCGGCTATTCGACGACGCTGCGCTCACTGACGCAAGGCCGGGCGACCTACACCATGGAGTTCAAGCACTACGCGGAAGCGCCCGCCGAGGTATCCGACGCCATCATTCGCGGGAAAAGAAATGGCTAGCCGTGGTGCGGCCCGCAAATTGCTATTCTTTTAATAGCCATCTACGCCCGCAGCTCCTGGGCCAGAACCGGCTTTAGCCACATACAACACGGCATCACGGCGGCGGCGGCCAGCGCCCACGCGGGGCCGGTCTGGCGGAGCCGCCGTATGGGCTGGCTTTCAGCCGGACCCGTGGCGCCTGGTCTTCAGAATGCGGCGAGCCCGGTGATGGCCCGCCCCAGGATGAGTGCATGCACGTCGTGCGTTCCCTCGTAGGTGTTGACCACCTCCAGGTTGACCAGGTGGCGGGCCACGCCGAATTCGTCGCCGATGCCGTTGCCGCCCAGCATGTCGCGCGCGGTGCGAGGCGTTCCTGGCAGTAGCTGCGC
>CAZWDK010000465.1:0-1968 GCA_964633095.1 uncultured Polaromonas sp.
CGCTGCACCGAGCAGTCGCGCTCGAACAGGTAGACATAGTTGCCGTGCGTGTCGCCAAACACCTGGATCTCGATATGGCGCGGGCGCTGCACGTATTTCTCGATCAGCACCGCGTCGTCGCCAAAGCTGTTGATGGCCTCGCGCTTGCAGGAGGCCAGGGCGGCCTCGAAGTCCTCGGCCTTGTCGACCGCGCGCATGCCCTTGCCGCCGCCGCCGGCGCTGGCCTTGATCAGCACCGGGTAGCCGATGCGGTCGGCCTCGTGCCTGAGCAGCACCGGGTCCTGATCGCTGCCGTGGTAGCCCGGCACCAGCGGCACGCCGGCCTTTTCCATCAGCTGCTTGGACTCGGCCTTCAGGCCCATGGCCTTGATGGCGGATGCCGGCGGGCCAATGAAGACCAGGCCCGCGCTGGCACAGGCCTTGGCGAACTCCTCGTTCTCGCTCAGGAAACCATAGCCGGGGTGAATCGCCTCGGCACCGGTGGCCTTGGCCGCTTCAATGATTTTTTCCCAGCGCAGGTAGCTGTCCTTGGGCGCGCTGCCGCCGACGTGAACCGCCTCATCGCAAAAGCTCACATGCTTGGCGTTGGCATCGGCGTCCGAATACACGGCCACGGTCTTGACGGCCATGCGTTTGGCGGTAGCCGCGACTCGGCAAGCAATCTCGCCCCGGTTTGCAATCAGTATTTTTTTAAACATGTCTGTCGCTCTTTGAAAAAGGAGATTTCAGGGTAAAGGCCGGCGACGGGCCGGGGTCCGGCTTGCCGCTGAAAATGCGTGCCACGCGGGCAAACAGCTGCCGCAAAAAGCGCCAGCAGAGGCGTATCAGCCAGACGCTGAGCACCAGCACCAGCGCCAGCACGGCGATAAAAACCAAGGGATGGGCAAGGGCCAGCCACAGGCCCGCGGACACCGCGCCATCTTCGAGCAGAGACGCGCCTATGTTGCTGAACGGCTCGGGCGAGGTGTTGATGGCGGCCCGGGTGGTGGCCTTGGCGGTGAAACTGGTGGCGGCCAGCGTGCCGCCCAGCAGCGCGGCAACCAGCGCCATCACGCCATGGTCAGCACCGAAGACGCCCGCCGCCAGCGCCGCGCCGGCCGGAATGCGGATCACGGTGTGCACCACATCCCAGAGCGAATCCAGCCCCGGAATCTTGTCGGCAAAAAACTCCACGAAGACCATGAAACCGCTGACGCCCAGCACCACCGGGTTGGCCAGCACCTGCAGGCCTTGCGGCAGGGGCACCCAGCCCAGGTAGCCCGCCAGCCCCGTGAGCAGCACCACCAGATAAAGCCGCACGCCACTGGCCCAGCCCAAGGCGCCGGCCAGGGCGATCAGCTGCGCGGTATCAAGCGTCTGCATCACGCGGCCCCTTTCAAAGGATCACAGCAGCCAGGACGGTTTGCGCTTTTGCAGAAAGGACTGCACGCCCTCCCGGCCCTGCTCGCTGGAGCGGATGTCGGCAATGCCCTGCACCGTGCCGGCGATCAGTTCGGCCGAAATGTCGCGCCCGGCCACGTCCTGCACCAGTTGCTTGCAGGCCTTGACCGCGGCGGGACTGGCATTCACCAGCGCCTGCGTGATCTCGGCCACCCTGGCATCGAGCTGATCGACGCTCACCACCTCATGCACAAAGCCGATACGCTGCGCCTCCGGGGCGCTGAAGCGCTCGGCCGTCAAAAAATAGCGGTGCGCCGCGCGCGCCCCCATGGCGCGAATCACATAAGGGCTGATGGTGGCGGGGATCAGGCCCAGCTTGACCTCGCTCAGGCAATAGTTCGCCGTGTCGACACTCACCGCCATGTCACAGACCGCGACCAGCCCCATGCCGCCCGCATACACATCGCCCTGAATGCGGGCGATGGTCGGCTTGGGGCATTCGTAAATCACGCGCAGCATCTCGGCCAGCTGCGCCGCGTCGGCCAGGTTCTCGGCATGGCTGTAGTCCGCCATGCGGCGCATCCAGTT
>CAZWDK010000466.1:0-1944 GCA_964633095.1 uncultured Polaromonas sp.
AGCACGGCGCCGTCAACGAAGCGCGCGATCGAGGCGCGCGTGACCTTCTGGCCGCGCGTGTTGTAGCGGTACAGCACCAGCGCCGGCACCAGGTCGAGCAGCAGCTCCAGGTCGGCCGGTGCGGCAATCTCGCCGCGTGCCACGGCGCGCTCGAACAGCGCGCGCTCCTTGGCGCGCCGCACGGTGGGGCGCTCCGGCGCCACCTTCTCGGTCCAGGCCAGGTGCTGGCGCATGTTGCCCAGCATTTCCTGCATGGCCGCCTGCATCACGTGGTTGCCGATGCCGTAGTAGTGCTCGTAGAGCTGCAGCAGGTCGCCGCGCAGCGTGCCGGTGTCGACTTCGATGTCGATCGGCGAGTGCAGCGTGAGCGCGTCGGCCAGCAGTTCATCCTTGGATTTCCAGCGCCGGTAGAGCGAGGCCTTGCCCGAGCCCGCGCGCTGGGCCACCGCGTCCATCGTGACGGCGGCGATGCCGCCCTCGCCGAGCAGCTCCATCGCGGCGCGCAGGACGTTGGCGTCGAGGGCGGCATCGCGCGGGCGGCCGACAGGCACTCTGGCGGGTGTGGCGGACATGGTAATTGCGAGACTTATTTGTTTCGAAACTGTAGTGTATCGAAAAATCGCAAGCCTTGCGCGCAAGGCGGTGGACAGCGGCGGCTGATTTGCAGGAATCAAGGGTAAAAACGGGTTGATTCCAAACATTCATCGCCATAATCAGGCATGGACAAACTCAAGCAGATCGAATCCTTTGTGGCTGTGGTGGCGCGCGGCAGTCTGACGGCGGCGGCCCGGGCCGAGGGCGTGGCCCCGGCCATCATGGGCCGGCGGCTCGATGCGCTGGAGGAGCGGCTGGGCGTGAAGCTGCTGGTGCGCACCACGCGGCGCATCACGCTGACGCACGAGGGCAGCGCCTTTCTGGAGGATTGCCAGCGCCTGCTGGCCGATCTGGCCAACGCCGAGGCCAGCGTTTCGGCCGGTGGCGTGAAGGCCAGCGGTCACCTGCGCATCACCGCGCCGGCCGGTTTTGGCCGCCGCCATGTGGCCCCGCTGGTGACCAAATTCCGCGAACAGCATGCCGACGTGAGCATCACGCTGAACCTGAGCGACCGCGTGGTCGACCTGGCGGCCGAGGGTTTTGACTGCGCGGTGCGGGTCGGCGACCTGCCGGATTCATCGCTGGTCAGCGTGCGCATGGCCGACAACCGGCGCCTGTGCGTGGCCACGCCGCGTTACCTGCAGCGCCACGGCACGCCGCAGCATCCCGGCGAGCTCGCCAAGTTTGACTGCCTGACCCTGTCCAGCGATGCCTCGCAAACGCGCGGCTGGGCGTTTCAGGTGGATGGCGCGCTGGTGCATTTAAAGCCCGGCGGGCCGCTCGATTGTTCCGACGGGCAGGTGCTGCACGATTGGTGCCTGGCCGACTGCGGCATTGCCTGGCGCAGCACCTGGGAAGTCGAAGCGGAAATTGCAAGTGGCCGGCTGGTGGCGGTGCTGGAGAACTTTGCCGCGCCGCCCAATGGCATTTACGCCGTGTTTCCGCAGCGCAAGCACTTGCCGCTGCGGGTGCGCTTATGGATAGATTTTTTGAAGCACCATTACAGCCAGCCCGAATTCTGGCAAGGGCGATGAAATACCTGACGGTTTGCGCCGACGACTTCGCCGCCAGCGAAGGCATATCGCAGGGCATCGCCCGGCTCGCTGGTCTGGGCCGCATCAGCGCCACCAGTGCCATGGTGCTGTCACCGCGCTGGGCGATGGATGCCGCGCTGCTGCAGGACCTGCGCGGGCGCATCGACGTCGGGCTGCATCTGGACTGGACCAGCGCGTTTGCGCGCGCGGCCGGCCATGGTGTGTCCTTGACGGGCGCCATGCTCAAGGCCGTGCTGGGCGGCTTTGACCGGGCCGCAGCGCGAGCGGTGATTGAGCGGCAGCTCGACGCGTTTGA
>CAZWDK010000467.1:0-1943 GCA_964633095.1 uncultured Polaromonas sp.
CTGCCGCCCAGGCCTCCTGCGCGGGCGCGGCCGGCTCGCGCTGGCTTCCGGTGTAGTTGAAGTACGCACCGTTGCAATTGCCCCGCAGTTCACCCGTCAACAGTTCCGCCAGCCACCCTGCGGACCTGGCCGGCGTGCTCGTCCCTGGCAGGACCGCGGCCAGTCGCGGCAGCACCTTGTGCCACGCCCATCGCATCGCGCGCGGGGCCTTCCGTGCCAGGCCTGTGCCTGGCATCAGCCCGGGATCGAATGAATAGAACTTTGCCGCGCACGAACGTTGCGACGCCCTTCAGCGACGCGAGGTCCAGCTGCGGTGTGAAAACCCGGACTCGGCCTGCGGCCTCCAACGCGCTGCGCAAGGCGCTGCCACGCGCCGCATCGCGCACCGGCAGGATCAGATGGTTGTCGCCCCGGCGGGCAAGGCGCCGCGCCACTTGTAGGCCGAGGCCCGAGGTGGCGCCGGTGATCAGGTAGTTCGGCATCGACACTTCCAGGGAAAGGGAAGCGTCGATACTACGAACAATCCTTCAGCTTTTCTATTCGCATATGGTCACGCTCGCCGCCAAGGCCCTGGAGCCGCGCAAACGGCCGCGCCAGACACGATCGCGGGCCACGGTGGAGGCGATCTTCGAAGCAACCATTCAGGTTCTGCGGGTCGAGGGTTTGCGGCGGCTCACCACCATCCGCGTCGCCGAGCGCGCCGGCGCTTCCGTCGGCACGCTGTACCAGTACTACCCCAACAAACAGGCGCTGCTGTTCGGCGTGCTGCAACGCCACCTGGTGCGTGTCGGCGAAGCCGTGGGGAAGGCCGCAGCGGCCGTGCACCGCGCGCCGCTGGCCACCATGGTGCCGGCCGTGGTCGCGGCTTTCGTGCGAGCCAAGACCGAGCGCATCGACGAAGCCCGCGCGCTGTACGTGGTGGCCGCTGAGCTGGATGCGCGCGAGCTGGTGCGGGCGACCGAGGATCAGGGTGTTGTCGCGCTCGCGCAGATGCTTGCGACGGCCGCCGATGCTCGCTTCGCCAACCTCGATCTGGTGACCCGGGTATTTCTCGGCGCAATGGTCGGCCCTATGCGTGCGATGCTCGAAGGCGAGGCACCGCCGAGGATCCGGCGCGCTCTGCCTGCGCAACTGGAATCGCTGTGCTTGGGCTATCTGCAGCGGGAAGCGTGTCCGGCGGAGGCGTTCGGCTCGCCCAGCAGGGTGAAGCGTTCTCGTTGACCGAAATCTGCAGACGTGACCCGACGGCTCACCAGCGTTCGGATCGGGAGGGGCTGGAGCGAACAGCGACAGACTCTGGCGACGGGTAACGCGTAGCCTCGTCGAGTGCTGGGCTTGTGGCGCTGCGCGGAGTATTCCTCCATGAACTTCTCGCAAAACTCCTTGACCGTGGCGGCTGCGCGGGCGGCGGCCTTGGCGGCGCTGGGGTCGCCGCCAAGGCGCACCTCGGCCAGCCATTCCTGGGCCAGCGAGCGGGCCTGTTCGACGGTCAGTTCCCCGTACTGACCCAGAGCGGGCTTGCGGCGCTCGCCGGCGTTCGTCCGATACTGGAGCGTGAGCATCTTGCGGCCCGCTGGGGTAATCTTGCAAAGGAAGCCGGGCACCGGCGTGTCCCGGAGTTCGATGGCTTGCGCCTGGGGTTGTGCCGCATCAACAGCGGACTTGGTGAGCTTGATCTTGGCCATGATGACTCCTGGGAGAGACCCGGTTCCCAGGAGCCTGATAGGGGCCACGCGGAGGAAAGCCGGGTCAAGTTTCAGAAAGCACCGGCATATGTTGAACTCGCCTAAGTCCTTGATAAACCTGCTGTATCGAGCTGAGGCGTAGTCTAGCGAACAACGGTGCTGGAGTCATCGTGAAATAAAAAAGGCTGCGAGGCACCGAAATACCCCGCAGCCCTTGTTCTACGGGCGCTGCCAGCTATTAATTGGCTAGCGCCGGGT
>CAZWDK010000468.1:0-1938 GCA_964633095.1 uncultured Polaromonas sp.
CAATGGCCGGCTGCTCCCATTCGGCCCAAAGCAATGCCCGGGCCGGCAGCTCGCGGATGTTCAGGCGCTCGACCGCGAAACCGCCGCGCTGCGCCAGCCGGTGGCCAACCCAATCGAGCAGCGCTGCGGAGCGGAACTGCCCGGAGGGCTGCCGGCAATCAGCAGCACGGACGCTTGTAATGACATTTTTTGTTGTTCCCCCTGATTCGCCTTTGAGACTTGTCCCCGACGTTTATTTCCTCACGTAAATCTGGTCAAACGATCCGCCATCGGTGAAATGCGCCTTGTCCGCCTTGGCCCAGCCGCCAAAAGCCTGGTCTATGGTGAACAGGTTCAGCTTGGCGAACTGCCTGGCGTACTTGGCCTTGGCTTTTTCGGAAACCGCCGGGCGGTAGAAGTTCTTGCCCGCGATGTCCTGGCCCTCCTCCGAATAGAGGTATTTCAGGTATTCCTCGGCGACGGCACGCGTGCCCTTTTTGTCGACGTTCTTGTCGACGACGGCCACGGCGGGCTCGGCCAGGATGCTGAGCGAGGGAGCGATGACATCGAACTTGGTGCCAAATTCCTTTTCCAGCAGGTAGGCCTCGTTCTCCCAGGCAATCAGCACATCACCCTGGGCGCGCTGCGCAAAGGTGATGGTCGATCCGCGGGCGCCGGTATCCAGCACCGGCACATTGCCGTACAGCCTGGCCACGAACTCCTTGGCCTTGGCGTCTCCGCCATATTTGCGCTTGGCAAATTCCCAGGCCGCAAGGTAGTTCCAGCGGGCGCCGCCCGAGGTCTTGGGATTGGGCGTGATCACGCCGACGCCGGGCTTGAGCAGGTCGTCCCAGTCCTTGATGCCCTTGGGATTGCCCTGGCGCACCACCAGCACGATGGTCGAGGTGTAGGGCGAGGAGTTGTGCGCAAGCTTTTTTTGCCAGTCGGGGGCCAGCCATGCGCCGTTTTTCACCAGCGCGTCGGTGTCTCCCGCCAGGGCCAGCGTGGCCACGTCGGCATCCAGGCCGTCAATGACAGAGCGGGCCTGCTTGCCCGAGCCGCCGTGCGACTGCTTGATGGTCACGTCCTGGCCGGTTTTGGCCTTCCAGTGCTTGGCGAAGGCGGCGTTGTACTCCACATACAGCTCACGCGTCGGGTCGTAAGACACATTGAGCAAGGTCACCGGCGCTTGCTGGGCCAGGCCGGGCAGCACTGACCCTGCTAGCACCATACCCAAAGCAGCGGCCCCAGCCGTGCGGATGGAAAGATTGATAAAGTGGCGACGTGAAGTCATGGTTGCTCTCTTTTCCAAAAAACGTAGTTAAATGCGAACAAAATGGATTCTGAAAGCGGCCATTGAAAACCGGAACGAATAAAAACTCAGTTCTTTATTCTTTAAACGTCGTTAGACACCCCCCACTTGGAAAGAACTCATCAAATGGCACGCCTCGTCCACTGCATCAAGCTCGGTAAAGAAGCCGAAGGGCTGGACTTTCCCCCGTATCCCGGCCCCTTGGGCAAGCGCCTCTGGGAGCAAGTCAGCAAGGAAGCCTGGGCCGAGTGGATGAAGCAGCAAACCATGCTGGTCAACGAAAACCGGCTCAACCTGGCCGATGCGCGCGCCCGCCAATACCTGGCGCGGCAGATGGAGAAACACTTTTTTGGCGAAGGCGCAGACGTGGCGCAGGGCTACGTGCCCCCTAGCGCCTAAAGCCTGACACCTGCGAATGCCCGAGCGCATTGAGTGGCTGGACGACGGCACGGCAGGTGGCAGTCCTTTCAGCCCGCGCTTTGGCGACCGCTACCGCAGCGAACTCGGCGGGCTGAACCAGGCCCGCGAAGTCTTTCTGAAGGGTTGCGGCCTGCCCGCAGCCTGGGCCGGCCAGCCGCAATGGTGCGTGCTGGAAACCGGCTTTGGCCTGGGCCTGAATTTTCTGGTGACCTGGGCCGCCTGGAAGG
>CAZWDK010000469.1:0-1921 GCA_964633095.1 uncultured Polaromonas sp.
GTGTCACTTTTCAAAGCCGCCTCCACCGTTTCCCTGTTCACCCTGGTTTCCCGAATCACCGGTCTGGTGCGGGAGCTGCTGATCGCCTCGACCTTTGGCGCCAGCGCCATGACCGATGCCTTCAACGTGGCATTTCGCATTCCCAACCTGTTTCGCCGGCTGTTTGCCGAGGGTGCATTCAGCCAGGCCTTTGTGCCGGTGCTGGCGGCCAGCAGAACCCAGCATGGAGAAGATGCGACCAAGCTGCTGATTGACCGTGTCGCCACGCTGCTGAGCTGGGCGCTGCTGCTGACCTGCGTGATCGGGGTGGCCGCCGCGCCGCTGCTGGTCTGGGCCATGGCCAGCGGGCTGCAACAGGTGCCGCGCGGCTTTGAAGCCGCCGTCTTCATGACGCGCTGGATGTTTCCCTACATCGGCTTCATGTCGCTGGTGGCGCTGTCATCGGGCGTGCTCAATACCTGGCGGCGTTTTGCGGTGCCGGCGGCAACGCCGGTGCTGCTCAATGTCGCCATGATCGCGGCCGCCTGGCTGGGCGCGCCCTGGTTCAAGGCGCAGGGCATTGAGCCGGTTTATGCGCTGGGCATGGGCGTGATGCTGGGCGGTGTGCTGCAGCTGGCGGCGCAGGTGCCGGCCCTGCTGCGTCTGGGCATGTTGCCAAGAATTCGCTTCAATCGGGCCGCAGCCCAGCAGGCATGGGCGGACCCTGCTACCAAAAACATCGTAAAACTGATGCTCCCGGCCCTACTGGGCGTCAGCGTGGCGCAAATTTCCCTGCTCATCAACACGCAAATCGCCTCACACCTGGCGCCCGGCAGCGTCAGCTGGCTGACATATGCCGACCGCCTGATGGAGTTCCCGACGGCGCTGCTGGGCGTGGCGCTGGGCGTGGTGCTGATGCCGCAGCTGGCCGCCGCCAAGGCCGCCAACGACCCGGCCAAATACTCGGCCATGCTGGACTGGGGCTTGCGCATCGTGGTGTTGCTGGCCGTGCCCTGCGCCGTGGCCCTGCTGACATTTGCCCGGCCGCTGGTGGCCACGCTCTACCACTATGGCGCTTTTTCCGAGCGTGACGTGCAGCAGACCACGACCGCGCTGATGGGCTACGGCGCCGGCCTGCTGGGGCTGGTGGCGATCAAGGTGCTGGCGCCCGGCTTTTATGCCAGCCAGGACATCAAGACGCCGGTGCGCATTGCGGTGGTCGTGCTGCTGCTGACGCAGCTGCTGAATCTGGCGCTGGTGCCGGTGTTTCAGCATGCCGGGCTGGCGCTGGCCATTGGCCTTGGCGCGCTGGTCAATGCGCTGTGGCTGCTGCTGGGCCTGCTGCGGCGCGGCAGCTACCGGCCGGCGCCTGGCTGGGCCAGGTTCGCGCTGCAGGTGGTGGCCGCCAGCGCGCTGCTGGCGGTGTTTTTGCTGTGGGCCGCTGGCAGTCTCGGCTGGGTCGGCCTCAAGACTGCTTATTTGCAAAGAATTGGGCTGCTGGTCCTTGTCTTGTGCGCGTCGGCAGCTATCTATTTTGTAGCGCTTTGGGCCTCCGGCCTGAAGGTGCGCCAGCTTTTGAGGCGCTGATTTGGCAGCGATTCGCATGCTGCGCCAGTTTGTGAGACAGTAAGCTTTATGGAATTAAATCTGGCCGTGCCGTCCCCGTTGCAGTATTTCTCCAGCCTGGTGCAAAGCGACGAGCATTTTCCGCTGCTGGAAGCCGCCATCAGCCTGGCCCAGGACGAGTACCCCGACCTGGACGTGCAGGAGGTGCTGGGCGATGTGGACCAGCTGCTGGCCCGCCTGAAGCGGCGCCTGCCCTCCGACGCACCGGCCCTGCAGCGCCTGCGCGCGCTGAACCAGTTTTTCTTTCGCGACCTGAGCTTTGGCGGCAACGTCAACGACTACTACGACCCCGACAACAGCTACCTGAACGCCGTGC
>CAZWDK010000470.1:0-1901 GCA_964633095.1 uncultured Polaromonas sp.
GTCGGCAATGCCGCCGTGCCGGCCCTGCAAAAGCGCATGATCAAGATGGCGCGCGCGGCGGACAAGGTCGTCATCACCGCCACCCAGATGATGGAGTCCATGATCGTCAACCCGGTGCCGACGCGGGCCGAGGTCAGCGACGTCGCCAACGCCGTGCTGGACGGCACCGACGCCGTGATGCTGAGCGCCGAAACCGCGGCCGGCAAGTACCCGCTGGAAACCGTCGAGGAAATGGCCAAGATTTGCCAGGAAGCCGAAAAGGCCGAATACAAGGAGCTGGAAGCCGACTTCACCGGCACCACCTTTACCCGCATCGACCAGTCGATCGCCATGGGCGCCCTGTTCACCGCGCACCACCTGGGCGCCAAGGCCATCGTCGCGCTGACCGACAGCGGATCCACGCCGCTGTGGATGAGCCGCCACGACATACGCGTGCCGATTTACGCGCTGACGCCGCGCCTGGACACGCAGCGCAAGATGGCGCTGTACCGCAATGTGCGCCCGCTGCTGATGGACACCAGCGCCGACCGCGACACCGCGCTGGCGCAGGCCGAAGGCCATTTGCTGCGCCGCGACATCGTGCAAAGCGGCGATGTCTATGCCATCACCTGCGGTGAGCCCATGGGCGCACCGGGCGGCACCAACATGCTCAAGATCTGCCGCGTGGCCTGAAGCGCCGGGCGCGCCTGTCGGATCCGAACGGTCTGACGGGGGCGCTCAGCTCACTCGGCCCGCAGCGCCGGCCTGAGTCCCGGGAGACCGGCCACCGCTGCGGGCGCGCGTGGCGGTTTTCGTGCCAACAGCCGGCTGACCCCCAGGTCGACCAGGGCGGCGGCGCTCCAGCACAACCAGGCGGTCCAGAGCGTGTGGCTCATGTAGTGGGCGCCGCGCACCTGCTGTGCAAAACCGAGCAGCAAACCGGCCAGCATGGCCGCGGCAAGCCAGTACCGCGCCGTGCCGGGCCGGCCATGCCGGAAGGCGAAAAATCCCCCGACAAAGGCAAAACCCGCCGAGGCGTGGCCCGCCGGAAAACAGCCGCCCCCACCGCCGTCGCGCAACCCCCAGGCCCAATGCGACACATAACTCGCCACGCCGCCGAACTGCTGCAGGTCCCAGGGGCAGCTGGTGTGGCTGTGCAGTTTGATGCTGGAGACCAGCCCCAGTGCGACCAGCGTGCTCAGCGCCAGTTGTAGCCGGCGCGGCATATTCAGATGCCGGATGGCGCCAAAAGGCCGGATGACGGCCAGCAGCAGCCCCAGCTCGAACAGCCAGGGCAGCCAGCGCATGTCGTCGTGCAGCACGCCGCGCCAGAACCAGTGGTTTTCCAGGGCAAAACCGCCGGCAGAGCCAAACCAGTGCGCCATCCAGAGGTCCAGGCCTGAGTAGTCCCAGGCCAGCAACAGGAAAAAACTGCCCAGGGAGCAGAAAAGAAGACGGTGCCGGGCGGGCGCGCCGGGAAGCGGGGAGTGGATCATGGGGGGTGGATGGCGCAAGGGAAGACGCACGATAGCGGAAAGT
Organism: uncultured Polaromonas sp.; assembly: GCA_964633095.1. Lineage (GTDB taxonomy): Bacteria > Pseudomonadota > Gammaproteobacteria > Burkholderiales > Burkholderiaceae_C > Polaromonas. The sequence continues at coordinate 1,519 of CAZWDK010000470.1, forward strand.
GCCTTAAGCCAGCCTTAAGCCAGCCTTAAAACGGCCATCCGACCCGCCGGGCCGGCGGCGCACGGCCCTTGCCCGGGCCTTGCCGGAACGGCCGGCTTGCGGCAAACGGTAGAATCGGGGGCCGGGTTACTTCGCGGTTACAGCCCCGCACGGGCCATGACAGCGCTTGCGCTGCGCGCCCAACCCGCAAGAATCCACCGTTTCGACAGCGTTTTAACTTTCAGGGAATTTCGATCATGGCACTCGTTTCGATGCGTGAGCTGCTGGACCATGCGGCAGCCAACACCTACGGCATTCCGGCCTTCAACGTCAACAACCTGGAGCAGGTCACCGCCATCATGCAGGCGGCCGACGAGGTCAATGCCCCGGTGATCATGCAGGCC
>CAZWDK010000471.1:0-1885 GCA_964633095.1 uncultured Polaromonas sp.
TCCTGCTCCACCGCATGCAGCGTGCCGGTGCGGCCCATGCCGCACATCACTTCGTCGGCAATGAAGAGAATGCCGTAGCGGTCGCACAGGGCGCGCACGCCCTTGAAGTAGCCGGGCGTGGGCGGCACGGCGCCCAGGGTGGCCCCCACCACGGGCTCGGCCACGAAGGCAATCACGCGCTGGGGGCCGAGCTTCTGGAACTGCTCGTCCAGCTCCTGCAGCAGGCGCTGGGTGTAGCCGTCCTGACTCTCGCCGTCCTGGCGGCCGCGGTATTCATAACAGGGCGAAACGCGGCCCACATCCATCAGCAGCGGCGCAAACTGGCGGCGGCGCCATTCGTTGCCGCCCACGGCCAGCGCGCCCAGCGTGTTGCCGTGGTAGCTCTGGCCGCGCGCCACAAACAGGGTGCGCTCGGGCTGGCCGATCTCGACGAAATACTGGCGCGCCAGCTTGAGCGCGGCCTCGACCGACTCGGAGCCGCCGGAAGTGAAATACACCTGGTCCAGGCCCTTGGGCGCATGCGCGGCCAGATGGCTGGCCAGCTCTTCCGAGGCTTCGCTGGTGAAGAAGCTGGTGTGGGCATAGGCCAGCTTGTCGGCCTGGGCATGCATGGCGGCCAGCACATCGGGGTGCGCATGGCCCAGGCAGGAGACGGCGGCGCCGCCGCTGGCGTCGATGTAGGCCTTGCCCTGGGCATCGATGATGTGAATGCCCCTGGCACCGACCGCAGTCAGCGGCGTCGATTGCAGGGAGCGGTGAATGATGTGGCTCATGGGAGGTACTCTGTTTGCAAGAAAGCGTGCCTCTGCCGCGCCTGTCCGTGCGCGGTCGAGACTGCGAAGAAAGGAGTGCTGATACGACGTGGGCCCGTCCTCAACGTCCGGTGAACGATGGCTGGCGCTTATCGAGCATCGCCCCAACCGCCTCCAAGTGGTCCGCCGTGTTGTGACACATGCCCTGGAACGCCGCGCATTGGTCGAGAAAGTCGGTCAGTTCGGTGCGCTGGGCCGACTTCATCAACCGTTTCGTCAGGCGCAACGCCTGCGGTGGTTTGGCGGCGAACTGCCGGGCCAGCTCGCCTGCGTGTGCCAGCAGGAGCTCGGGTTTGACCACCTCGAGCACGATGCCGAGCGCCTTCGCCTCGTCGGCGCTGACTGCCCGGCCGCTGAAGGTCAGCTCGGCTGCGCGCTGATAGCCGATCAGCCGCTGCAAGAACCACGCGCCACCGTCGCCCGGAATGATCCCGACGTCGATGAAGCTCTCCGCGAAGGTCGCCGTGTGCGCCGCGATGCGGATATCGCACATGCAGGCCAGGTCGAAGCCGGCGCCGATGGCCGGGCCGTTGATGGCAGCGATAGCCGGCACGTCGAGGCGGTACAGCGCCAGCGGGATGCGCTGAATGCCCGCACGGTACTTCCTCTGGACCTCGTAGACATTGCCGCCGAAGCTGCCTTCGCGCTTGAGCATGTGCTTGACGTTGCCGCCGGAGGAGAACGCCTTGCCTGCGCCGGTGATCACCAGCACCGAGATCGTCTCGTCGGCGTTGATCCAGTCGACGGTGCGCTCGATGTCGTCCACGAGCCTGGTGCCGGTCAGTTCGTTACGCACGTCGTCGCGGTTGAAGGTCAGCGTCGCGACGCGGCCCTGCACGTCGAGCAGCGCATCGGTGAGTTGAGGTGGACTAGACATTGGCGACTCCGGGTTGGGCGTGTTCCGTGAACGGAAAGGTGTGCCGCGTATCCACATGGCGGTACGGCAGTGTGGTGAGATCGGCCACGCCGTAGTCCGGCGTGTCGACGATCAGAATCTCCTTGGCCAGCGGTTCGTAGAAGGCGCGGAAATGCGTCTTCGAACGCAGCACGATGACGTCGAAGTCCTCGGGGCG
>CAZWDK010000472.1:0-1884 GCA_964633095.1 uncultured Polaromonas sp.
CCACAGCGCCTCCTGCGCTTGCTGCGGCCGAAACGCATCGAGGATCTTGAGCTGAAAGCCGAAGCCCCTGGCCGCCACGATGGCCTTGCGCAGGCAGGCTTCGGCCTGCGGGTGCAAAAAGCACAGGGCATGCTCGTAAATCACATGCCCGGTGAAGTTGTTTTTGCCGGCGTAGATCAGCTCAATCACCACATCGTGGCTCTGTTCGGTGATGCGTACAAGAGGGCGTGGCTGTTCCATAAATCCTGTGCAGGGGGAGACTTTCCCAAGCGCATGATTTGACCACGAACGGCAGCAGCCGGGCCGGCGCCAGGGGCTTTGCGGCCATGCGCCCCATGCGATGATCCGGCCATCGCGAAGGGTGAGGGTCAAGGTGAGGGGCAAGCCCCCCCCGTGAAGGAGTCTGCATGGAACTGCGTCAATTGCGTTATCTGGTTCGGGTGATAGAGCTGGGCAGCATCAGCCGCGCTGCACTGGACATGGAGCTTGTTCAGTCGGCCCTGAGCCAGCAGATCAGCCGGCTTGAAAGCGAGCTGTCCACCCGCCTGCTTCAGCGCAGCCCCAAGGGGGTGATTCCCACCGAGGCCGGGCTGGCTTTTTTTCGCGAGGCGCAACTGGTGCTGCGCCATGCCGAGCAGGCGGCGCGCGCGGCGCAGCAGTCGCGCCTGTCGGGCAGTGTCAGCGTGGGCATGGCCCCCACCACCGCCGCCGTGCTGGGCCTGCCGCTGCTGCGGGCCATGCGCGAACGCTACCCCGATGTGCGTCTGCACCTGGTGGAAAGCCTGTCGGGCCATCTGGCCGGCATGCTCAATGCGCGCCAGCTCGACCTGGCCATGCTGTTCAACACCCAGGCCGGGCGGCGCTGGAGCGTGCTGCCGCTGCTGGAAGAAAAACTGTTCTTGATCCAGTCACGCCGCGGCCTGGTGGGCAAGCCTGCAACCCGCGTCAGCGTGGCGCAACTGGCCGGGCTGCCGCTGATATTGCCCACCGGCACGCACGGTTTGCGCAGCACGCTCGACAGCGCGTTTGCACGGGCCAAATGCAAGCCTGTGCTGGTGGCCGAAATCGATTCGCTGGCGATGCTGATGGATGCGGTGGACAGCGGCCTGGGCTGCACGCTGCAGCCCTGGGCCGCCGTGAGCCGCTTCGCCGACGCGACCGAGCGCTTTCACTTGGCGCAGGTCACCGACACGCTGGCGCGCCGGACCAACTCGCTGTGCAGCCTGTCGGATGACGAGCTCTCGCCCACGGGTCTGGCCGCGCGCGTGGTGCTGGCGGATTGTGCGACCGAGGCCGTGCGCTCGGGGCGCTGGGTCGGGGCGCGGCTGCTCGGCCGTTAACGCCAGTCGGCGCCGGCAGACCCTGCCATCAGGTTTTGTGATGCCCCCATGCGGCACGCCTGCTGTTCGGGGTGGCTCCTACGCGCTACATTGCAGCCCTTGACATCAGCGGCATTCACGCCGGCTGAACAGCAAGCAGGGGGAACTGGATGGTCGATGTACTGGTCATTGGCGGCGGCAATGCCGCGCTGTGTGCCGCGCTGATGGCGCGCGAGGCGGGCGCCAGCGTGCTGCTGCTGGAGTCGGCGCCGCGTGAATGGCGCGGCGGCAACTCCAGCCACACGCGCAATCTGCGCTGCATGCATGAGGCGCCGCAGGATGTGTTGACGGACGCTTACCCGGAGGAGGAATATTGGCAAGACCTGCTCAAGGTCACCGGCGGCCAGACCGACGAACACCTGGCGCGGCTGGCGATCCGCGAGTCCTCGCGCTGCCGCGGCTGGATGCGCCAGCATGGCGTGCGCTTTCAGCCCTCGCTGTCGGGCACCTTGCACCTGTCGCGCACCAACGCCTTTTTCATGGGCGGCGGCAAGGCGCTGGTCAA
>CAZWDK010000473.1:0-1874 GCA_964633095.1 uncultured Polaromonas sp.
ATAGTCTTCGCTGACGTTCGGGATCTCGTAGTTCACCACATGCGGCAACTCGTCGATGTCAATGCCGCGTGCGGCAATGTCGGTGGCCACCAGCGCGCGAATGTCGCCGCTCTTGAAGCCCTGCAGCGCCTGGGTGCGGGCCGTCTGGCTTTTGTTGCCGTGCAGCGCCATGGCGGAAATGCCGTTCTTGGTCAGGTGCTCGGCTACATTGTTGGCGCCAAACTTGGTGCGCGTGAACACCAGCACCTGGCTCCAGTTGTGCTCGTTGATGATGTGCGTGAGCAGCGCTTTTTTCTTGCCGCGGCCCACCGGGTGAATGGTCTGCGTGATGCGCTGCACCGTGGTGTTGCGCGGCGTGACCTGGATGGAGGCCGGGTTGCGCAGCAGGCCGTTGGCCAGCTCACGGATTTCATCGCTAAAGGTCGCGCTGAACAGCAGCGACTGCTTCTGCTTGGGCACCAGGGCCAGCACTTTCTTGATGTCGTGGATAAAGCCCATGTCCAGCATGCGGTCGGCTTCGTCGAGCACCAGGATCTGCACCTGGCTCAGGTCCAGCGTGCCCTGGCTCGCGTGATCCAGCAGGCGGCCGGGGGTGGCCACGAGGATGTCCACGCCGCGGCGCAGTTTGTCGATCTGCGCACCCATGCCGACACCGCCAAACATCACCATGGAGGTGAGGTCCAGGTATTTTCCATAAACGCGCACGCTTTCCTCGACCTGCGCCGCCAGCTCGCGGGTCGGCGTCATGATCAGGGCGCGCACGGCGTTCACGCCGCGCCGGTTGGTCAGCCGGGGCTCGGTAGACAGGCGCTGCAGCAGCGGCAGGGTGAAGGCAGCGGTTTTGCCGGTGCCGGTTTGGGCGCCGCCCAACAGGTCGCCGCCTGCCAGCACGGCGGGAATGGCCTGGGCCTGGATGGGCGTGGGGGTGTCATAGCCCTGCTCAAGCACGGCCTTAAGAATGGCCGGGGCCAAATTCAATTCTTCAAATGTCATGGTATTGCACCGGTCCGGTGCTTTAGATCGGCCTGTTAGGAGCTTTTTTGGCAAAGCGTCCCGCCAGTCAAAGGCAGATGGGGTCAGAAAGCAGGGCCGTAAACATCACCTTGGCCGACTTGCTTTGCCAGCCCGGGATGTGCCCAAATGTTGAAGGCAACTGGAGCCAGCAACCCCGGTATTGTCGCACGGAACGATAATCGGGGTATTACGGTAAAAATTACGGCAAAGATTTCCGTTACATGCAGCGCCTGCCCGGCGTACCGTTTTTTCTTTTGTTTCCCCCATTTTTAGAGATAAATTCTGATGGCTCAGTACGTATTCACCATGAACAAGGTCGGCAAAATCGTGCCGCCCAAGCGTCAAATTCTCAAAGAGGTTTCCCTCAGCTTTTTCCCCGGCGCCAAGATTGGCGTGCTGGGCACCAATGGCTCGGGCAAGTCCACGCTGCTCAAGATCATGGCCGGCCTGGACACCGAGATCGAAGGCGAAGCCACCCCCATGCCGGGCCTGAACATCGGTTACCTGCCGCAGGAACCTAAGCTCGACCCCGGGCACACCGTGCGCGAGAGTGTCGAGGCCGGCATGGGTGCGGCATTTGCCGCCAAGGCCCAGCTGGAAGCGGTGTACACCGCCTACGGCGAACCCGATGCCGACTTTGACGCGCTGGCCGCGGAGCAGGCTCGTCTGGAAGCCATCATCGCGACCTCTGGCACGGATTCCGAGCACCAACTGGAGATCGCTGCCGACGCGCTGCGCCTGCCGCCCTGGGATGCCCAGATCGGCGTTCTGTCGGGTGGCGAGAAGCGCCGCGTGGCCTTGTGCAGCCTGCTGCTGTCCAAGCCCGACATGCTGCTGCTGGACGAGCCGACCAACCACCT
>CAZWDK010000474.1:0-1863 GCA_964633095.1 uncultured Polaromonas sp.
CCCAGGCTGTAGCTCACCATGGCACTCAGCCTGATGTTGCGCGCCGGGTTGTTGGGCGAGACCTCTCCGGTCGGCTTGGACGCTGCCAGATCGACGTTGTAGTAAGTCCCGTCGGACAGGCGTACACCGATGCTGGCTGATGAAAGCCTTGAAAGACTGGAGCTGCCGGCATGGCTGTAAACCCGGGCCTTTTCCAGCAAGAAATAGGGCTGTATCAGCTTGAGGTAGGACATATCAAGCGCGAAGGAACGGTTCAACTCCAGCCCCAGCCCCCAGCCGGAGTCGCCGGCGACCTCTCCGGCGGCATAACCGCGTGCAAACCGTGTGCTGCCAAAGGAAACGCGCTCGCTGCTGGGCAATATGTGCGGGCTGTATTGCGTGGCGAATGACACCGCCGTGCCCCAGTGCTTGCCCCAGCGGTTGCGCTGGCTGCCCTCGAGCAGGATGCGTGCGAAGTCCAGCCGCGCCGGATTGACCGGCAGCGGGTCAGGCACGTTGGCGCGAACGCTTTTCTCTGCCCCCAGGCTGTCGAGCCCGTGCACCAGTCTTAGCGTAAGGCTTTGTGACTGGTCTTCGCGGGCAGTGTTGTAGCTGGCCTGTGCGTACACCGCCCGTGCTTTGACCTCGTCCGTCAGCCTGGCACCGTTGGCCGGGTTCGAGAAGTCGTCGGTGTTGTTGACGCCGTAGATGCCGCCGCTCAAAAAAAGGCTTTCGGTGCGCTTCAGGATCAGCGGGTATTGGGCAGACAGTTCAGCGCGGCGGTAGCGGGTGTAGCGCTGGATGGCTGGGGCCACCTCAAGGTGCGCATCCGGGTTGCCGCGGTACAGCGATGCTTCGGCCTTCAGGGTCAGGCCTTCGCTGCCAACGAGCTGTGAATAGGCTACGGAGCCAAACGTTTCGTCCTTATAGGCGCCCAGGAGTGTGGAGGCGCTCAGGCGGCCACCGGACAGCAAGGGGTCGTTCAGAATGCCGGTGACCACGGCGCGGGGTTTTGATGATCGCAGATCAGCGTCCAGTGAGACCAGGTAAGGCTGGCGCGCGACCTTCAATACCATCGAACCGGCGCCATTAGTCTGGAGGGGGGGCAGGGCCCTGGCCTCCACACGAAGGCCTGGCAGTTGTGTCAGCAATTGGGTGTAGCGTTCAAAGCTGGCGAGCTGAAGCGGCCGGTTCTGGCGGATGCGTTCGGCAATTTCGCGGATTTTCGGTTCGGCTGCTCCGGCCTCACCCTCGATCTGCACTGCTTCAACGTAGCCTTCCACCGCCACAATGCGCACGATCCCGTTTTTGAAGTCCTGCTGCGGGACATAGCAAAAGGACAACGCATAGCCGCGTTGTTGATAAATGGCGGTAACCTGCCGGGCTATTTCAGTCAAGCTGGCGACGGTGACAGGCTGGCCGACCAGGGGTTTGAACAGCCCGGCCACCTCGTCGAACGAAATCGCCTGCACGCCTTCAATGTCGAAGCGCAGGGGCGTCACGCCGAGGCTTGGCGGTGATTGCTGCGGCACGGAGGGCGTCAGGATCCGGACATCGGCACTGCCTGCCGGACTCGCCGGCAACCGAGGCGCCGGCAAGCTGTCTACCGGGTTGCCTCTGGCTGCAGGGGCCTGGGCTTTGGCAAAAGGGGCGGGCAACCCTGCCGCTGCCAGGCAGACGGTCAGGGCGATCGGCAGGTGCCGCTCGGGCATGCGGAAAGTCAATCTTCAGTTCAGCGTATCACGCCGCCCATGCCTTTCAGGCCTCCCAGAATGCCGGTCACCGGTGCCAGCACGCCAGCTGCCGGAGTGCCCGAACCGCCAGTCACAGTGCTGACCACCCCGCTCACGGTGCTTGCTACAGGCGCCAGGACGCCTCCCGTAC
>CAZWDK010000475.1:0-1863 GCA_964633095.1 uncultured Polaromonas sp.
AAGCGCTGACACCCAACGTCATTGCAGTCGCGCTATCCGTTATCTACGCATTTGGTGGCATGCGCCGGAGAAATAGCCGCGACGTCGCCAATCTGCAAATCAATTAGCTGATCAAGGAAAGTGAAATGCCTACAACAACAGCGGTGATTCGGCCCGAGCCGAAACAGATTCCGTCGCCCCCGCTCAGGAATCGAATGCTCCGTCGCGCCCAGGTATCGCTCATCGCTCTGGCCATCATTGCGCTCGCAGCGGGAAATCCCTGCCTGGCGATCGATTCCCAGCCTGGCGATTGGGTGGCATATCCCGTTTCGAATGTTCTGATGGGGTACGCGGAGTACTCGTCCAGCAGCAAGCTTGGTAATACGGTTACCGGCACGGTGCCGAACAGCCATCTCGACGGTGACGTTGGGATCACTCGCTTCATGCACTTCGGCCAAATTATGGGGCACACCTTCGGCTTGCAGGCCATCTTGCCCTTTGGCGCCCTCACCAATGGTCAAATCAACGGCCAGAAGTTGAGCGATGCATCCGGTATTGGAGATCCAACCTTTGCCGCGGGCCTTTGGTTCATCAACGATCCGAGCCGAAAGCGCTGGTTCTCGTTTGTAAACTTTGTATCGACCCCGCTGGGCAGCTACGACAAACACAGCGCCCTCAACCTCGGCAGTCACCGCTGGCAAAACGACCTTCAGGTTGATGTTACGCAAGGCTTCCTGGACAAATTCACGGTCGATCTGTCGGCCGATTGGATTCACGCCTGGGACAATACCAAAGCAGGCACGGGGTACCAGACACTGCGACAGAAAGAGAAGTTCGGCACCTACCTGTGGCTTAGCTACGACGTCACCTCATTGCTCCAGCGCTCGGTTATGCCTTCGGCGCGTCAGGCGTCGGTATCTTTGGGGTACGCCGGACTTTATGGTGGCGCCCAGAGCCTCGATGGAGTTCGCACTGGTGCTGAGGGCGGCGAGCAACAGATCCGGTTGAACTATTCGCAATTTATTACACCCAGCACACAAGGCATGATTTCGATCGGTCATGACTTGAGCGCTCAGGGTCAGTTCAAGCAGGACTTTGGCGTGCTCCTGCGTGTTGCGAAGCTGTTTTGATCGGCGCCCCCAGGATTCGAGAAGGGAGCCCGAATGAACACCTTGTTTGCGCGCGGCGCCGTGCTGGCACTGTGCGCCGCACCGCTCGCCGCGCCGGCCTGCGCCACCTGCGGCTGCTCGCTCAGCTCCGATGCCGCCCTGGGCTATTTCACCGGCGGCGGCTGGCGCCTCAGCCTGGAGTACGACTTCATCGACCAGAACCAGCTGCGCTACCGCTACGCGCCGATCCCGCCGTCGCAGGTGGCGGCGATCAACGACCACGGCGGCAGCCAGGAGGTGGAGCACGGCACCATCAACCGCACCCTCACCGCCGGCCTCAGCTACAGCTTCAACGCGGACTGGAGCTTCAGCGCCTTCCTGCCGTACATCAGCCGCTCGCACACCACCTACGGCAGCGCCGGCTCCGCCGACCTGACGCCAGAGCAGATCAGCGGCGCGCATGTTACCGGCCTGGGCGACATCAAGCTGATCGTCGCCTACCAAGGGTTCCTGCCGACGCACAACCTCGGCGTGCAGTTCGGCGTGAAGCTGCCGACCGGGCGCTACGGTGGCCAGAACCTGGACACGGGCGTTCAGGTTGGCCGCGCGCCGGTCTACTTCTCCAGTGGTCCAAATGCAGGCGGCGCGCTGGACACCAGCCTCAACACCGGCACCGGCAGTTACGATCTGATCTTCGGCGTCTACTACTTCCAGCCGGTGAGCCAGAACTTCGACGCCTTCGTCAGCACCCAGTTCCAGTTCGCCACGCTGCATG
>CAZWDK010000476.1:0-1861 GCA_964633095.1 uncultured Polaromonas sp.
TAGCTGACGGTCGCCACGGCGCCCAGGTTGGCCGGCTTGATGTTTTTGTTTTCACTCAAACCACCGCTCCCGCCACAGCCGCTGACTACCAGCACGGCAGCGGCCATCGACGTCATCTTCAAACAGTGTTTGCTTGCGCTTGTCATGTCGTCCCCTTTGTGTTGCTTTAGTTATTCATTCACCGGCTCATCACACACGCCCGTTCCAAGCAATCTCGCAATCTCGTGCTTTCAGCGAGGCTGTCACTCAGGCATGCGAGCCCTCGGCAGCCCGAAGTGCATGGGCCGGCCCGATTGGGTCGCGCCGATGATGTTCGGTAACACCGGCGGCTTCAATTCCGTACAACTACCTACCGGGGCAAGCGAGCTTGACAGCGACCAAAGAATGGGACAAATGCGGGCCGCGCGCGCAAGGCCATCCGGCGCGTCAACCCTGGCGTCACCGCGAACGCACACTCACCCGATGACCGGGGCATTGACTGCGCGGCGGGCAGATGCACCACGCCCGGGGCGATGGCTTGCGATCCGATGCGCCACGGCGCATACTTTGCAATCGACGGGCCCGAAGCCAAGGACCTGGTCTGCATGGAAGGCGGCGATCATGAGCGCCTGCCACGAGTCGATGAGCCCGGCACGGGCACTTCTGCAAGAAGCCGCTGCATTGAGCCGGAGGCGCCGAACACGGGAGACCCTGATGGACGAAGAGACATTCAACCTCAGCATTCGCAAATTTTTGAAGATGGTCGGCGTCAAATCGCAGCGCGAGATCGAGCAGGCCGTCGCGGCGGCCATCGCCAGCGGGGCCATTGCCGGCACCGAGACGCTGGCGCCGACCATGACCCTGGAGATCGCGGCGCTGAAGCTCAAGGTCAAGTTCGACGGCGACATCACGCTGCAATAGCTTGTCATGAGCGCCCATAGCGAACTACAAGCGACGGTGGATGCGCTGGTGCAAAAGGGCAAGGGCATTCTTGCCGCCGACGAAAGCGGCCCGACGATCGCCAAACGGTTCAAGACCATCGGCGTGGAGTCGACCGAAGACAACCGGCGCGCCTGGCGCAGCCTGATGCTGGCTGCGCCGGGACTGGGCGAGTTCGTCAGCGGTGTCATCCTGCATGAGGAAACGCTGGGCCAGTGCACCGACGATGGCACGCCCTTGCCGCAATGGGCCGCGCGGCAGGGCATCGCGACCGGCATCAAGGTCGACGCGGGCAAGATCCCGCTGGCGGGCGCGCCGGGCGACGAGATCACGCAGGGTCTGGACGGACTCGCAGAGCGCCTGGCCGCCTACAAGCGGCAGGGTGCCCGCTTTGCCAAATGGCGCGCCGTCTACAACGTCTCTGACACGCTGCCGAGCCCGTTGGCGGTTGCAGCCAACGCGGAAGCACTCGCGCGTTACGCCGCGATCTGCCAGGAGCGCGGCATGGTGCCCATCGTCGAACCCGAGGTGCTGATCGACGGGGACCACACGCTGGCGCGCTGCGCCGAAGTCACCGAGGCCGTGCTGCACGAGGTATTCCATGCGCTGCATCGGCACCGGGTCGTGCTCGAGCACATGCTGCTGAAGCCGAGCATGGTGGTGCCCGGCAAGGCGCACGCGCTGCAGGCAAGGCCGGCCGAGGTGGCCGCGCAGACGATCCGTATCCTGCGGCGCACGGTGCCCGCGGCGGTGCCGAGTGTCAATTTCCTGTCCGGCGGCCAGACGCCTGAGGAGGCGACGGCCAATCTCGATGCGATGAACCGGCTCGGCCCCCAGCCATGGCAGTTGAGCTTCTCCTACGGACGCGCGCTGCAGGAGCCGGCCTTGCAGGCCTGGAAGGGGCTGGCCGCCCATGCGCGCAACAGTCAGGACGCGCTGCTCA
>CAZWDK010000477.1:0-1859 GCA_964633095.1 uncultured Polaromonas sp.
CGATCTCCAGCAGGCGCGAGTCCACCGGGTGCGCGATGGCCTTCTCCTGCACCGTGGTGTCCACGATCAACCGCTCGAACTCGGCCGGCTTGAGCGCCTTGGACGCAACCGCCGTGTCGATGGTGGCCTTGAGCAGTTCCTCGACCCCGGCCTCGCCGATGGCGGCGCGAAAGCGTCCGATCTGCGTGGCATCGCAGGGCAGGCGCGGCTCGTAGAACGTCATGCCGCCAAAGTGCTGCCAGACCACGTTCTCGGCCCAGCGCTGCACCAGCTCTTCGTCGCTGAGCTTATACGCGTACTTGAGATACAGCAGGCTGGCCATCAGGCGGATCGCAAGACGGGGACGGCCGGCGGCAGCAACGCCGCCACCGGCCACCTGCAGGGACGGGCCGAACAAGTCGTCTTGCGCAACGGCGCGGCCCTCACGCACCTGGCGGGCAAAGCGCGGTGCCAGCGCCGCCTCGATCTGTGCCCAGGGCAACCGGCTGGCCAGCACCGCCAGCGGGTGGCGCGGATCAATCATCTCGGCCAGCGGCTGGCGGAACAAGTCGGCACCCTCGCGGGACTCGGGCATCGGAAAAACTCTCAGGAATCAGCTTCTGATTCGACGATTCTCGGGGGATTGGGCCTCACCTGGAATCGGCGCAAACCCAGTGTTCATGCGGGGTGCCGGGGATTTGCGGGGTCGACTAAATATGATGTCGGCGGCGGCCTGGCGGGCAAGGCCCATCTCGTGGTCAACGACGACCATGGTCAGGGCGAGTTGGGGTCAGATTCGAATGACTCGACTCCAATTTGCCGTCGATCAGGCGAACTACCAAACCAAGGGCTTCGCCACCATTAAATAAAATATCCCAAGCATCGCCACAAACGCGGGGTAGCCAAGCCACTCCCACCTCCGGGCATAACGACGATAGACATCAGGCAGTTCAGTGCCCACACGCGCAGCCTCCTGCGCCATGGCCGCCATGCGAATCTGCAGCCACACTACCGGAAGCCAGCAGGCACCCGCAAGAGCAAACAGCATGAGTGACGTTGCAAGCCATGGCGTTGTCAACGGAAAACCCGCCATTTGCGCCAAGGTAAAACCGGTGACGGGCTGAATGATGACGGTGGGTGTCGTGAACCACCAGTCTGCCCGAACCACAAAACGGGAAACAACTGCCTGCGCAGCAACATTTCTGGTCCGGTTGACAAAAAACATGTAGTAGGCCGAGCCAAAGCCTGTGCCTACCAGTACCACGCTGGACAGGATGTGTATCCACTTGAGGGTCAGGTACAGGCTCATGACTTGGTCTTTGCAAGAGCGACAAGAATCGCAGCGATAGGTATGTTCTTGGTCAACGGTCCTAGTGGGTGCAACCACAGGGATGGATCAAGGAGGGTCGCTACGAGAGTCATGAGCACCATGACCGCCAGCGCCGCCAGATAACTCCAGCAACCGGGCTTGAGCAGCATCGCAAGCCCGAGTGCAGCGTCGACAGCCGCTCCGCCCAGAATCAAAAGGCGGGCCAGCAATGAGTCATGCACACCGGATGCAGACAGGAGTTGCGCGCTCTGGCCGTCAAGCTCCCACACGCTGGCCAATGCGGTGGCGAGCCATACAAACACCAGGCTGAAGCGCATCAGGTGTTGATCTTTTTCGGCAAGCGTCACGGCCGGGGAACCCCTGGATTACTGTCACTTGCGCTGGCATTGTCTTGCTGCCAGCGTTCCACTTCAGCGGCATGCAGCACCAGAAAATCATGCAGCCTGGCGAAGCGCCGGCATGTCTGCCAGCTGAATATGCATTCGACCAAGGGCGCCATGACCCAGCGCAGCAACGATGGCCCAACCTCGAAGGTGTAGGTGTAGATCAG
>CAZWDK010000478.1:0-1845 GCA_964633095.1 uncultured Polaromonas sp.
AGCCACTGGTAATGCTCGACCGCGCCCTGGAACACGTAGGGCAGCACGGCGTAGGCGCCGCCGAAGGTCAGCAGCGCTGCCTTGGTGAAGAACCAGCCCATCTGTGTCAGGACCGCATCCCAGCCATAGCGCGCGGTCAAGGCGCCCATGGCGGCAAGCCAGAGGGCAAGGCACACGAGCAGGACGCGGCTGAAACGGCGCCAGGTGAACCGGGCATGCTCGGGCGTCGGGGTATGGTCATCGATGAGCGCAGGGCCTGGCGAGCTGGCCGCCTTGCCGTGGCCGCCGCCCGGGGCGAACTGGGTCGGCGCATAGCGGCCACCCAGGTAGCCGATGATGCCGGCGGCCAGCACGATGAGCGGGAACGGCAGCTGCAGCGCGAAAATGGCGAGGAATGCCGCCACCGCGATGCCCCACAGCCAGCCATTCTTCAAGGCCCGGGAGCCGACCCGGTAGGCCGCGTGCACCACCAGGGCCGTGACGGCCGGCTTGATGCCATAGAACAGGCCGGCGATGGCGGGAACATTGCCATAGGCCATGTAGACCCACGACAGGCCGATCAGAATGAAAAGCGAAGGCAGGACAAACAATACGCCGGCGACGATGCCGCCCCGGGTGCGGTGCATCAGCCATCCGATATAGGTCGCCAGTTGCTGGGCTTCCGGGCCCGGCAGCAACATGCAGTAATTCAGGGCATGCAGAAACCGGTTCTCGGAAATCCAGCGGCGGCGCTCGACCAGTTCCTCATGCATGATGGCTATCTGCCCGGCGGGTCCGCCGAAGCTGATGAAGCCCAGCTTGAGCCAGTAGGCAAAGGCCGCGCCGAAGCTCAGGCGCTCGGGCGCCCCTGTGGCGGTGTTCGTGCTCATGGGCGTACCTTCATGGCGGCATACAGGGTGTCAAAAATGGGAAGTGAGGCGGCAAGCAGGGCGTCGTCCTCCTGGTGCAGCGCTTGCAGGCCACGCACGAGGGTCTCGACGCCGGCCGCCTCGTCGACGGGAATGCCGCCGACATCGATGTCATGCACCAACTCGCCCAGGCGCTGGATGCCGTGATCGCCGTCAAGGCCAAAGGTGTGCGCCACGACTTCAAACGTCACCTTGTCGCGCACATGGGTGAAGCGGGCGCCGTCGAAATCGAAGCCCAGCGCGGCCTTCGGACATTTTTTCGGTTCGTCCAGCCAAACGAATCGCGGTGATTGGTCGACGAAGCGCTGAATCAGCCAGGCGGTCGCGAGGCGGTCGACCCAGGGGCGTTTGCGCGTCGCCCAAGTCCGGCCCTGAAAGTCCTTTACCGCCTGGCGCTGGATGGCCTCGGCGCGCGGCATGGGCTCGCCGGGGGACAGGTGCCGTTCGATTTCGTGCCGCAACGCCGTCAGCGCGGCGCTGGCCCTGTCCTTGGGCCTGCCCGGGAAGAAGTCGCTGGCCTGGACCGCATGAAGCTGTTGTTCGAGACCTCGCAGTGTCTTGTGGAGTTCGGCCTCGCTGGCGCTTTTGAGGGTGGCGCGGGCTTCCTTGATGGACTGAAGCAGCTCGGCGTAGAGCTCAGACCGGTCGAACAGCCCTTGAAAGGCCTGCTCCTGCGCCTCGTCGCGCGCGGCGACGACCAGCATGTGGGCGTCGGCGCCGCTCTCCTGAATGAGCCGTTCAATGTCCCAAAGCGACTGTGCCGTCGGCGCTGCGGAGGGCAGCAGGTACACCCCCTCTCGCAGCGTTCCGGCGCCGGTCGCTTTGAGTGCCCGCCATACCCTAACGCGCAGTGCGCTGGGATGGGTCGGGAGGGTCGCGGTCAGCACGAGCCATGGGTTCATGTAGCAAATATCTCATATTGTGATGAACGATACAA
>CAZWDK010000479.1:0-1844 GCA_964633095.1 uncultured Polaromonas sp.
GCCACGCCGCTGGAGGAGTCCATCAACGGCGTGGACGGCATGCTCTACATGAGCAGCCAGGCCACCACCGACGGCCTGATGACGCTCAACGTCACCTTCAAGCTGGGCACCGACCCCGACAAGGCGCAGCAGCTGGTGCAAAACCGCGTGGCGCAGGCCGAGCCGCGGCTGCCCGAGGAAGTGCGCCGCCTGGGCATCACCACCATCAAGAGCTCGCCCGACCTGACGATGGTGGTGCACTTGCTGTCGCCGAACGACCGCTACGACATGACCTACCTGCGCAACTACGCGGTGCTCAATGTCAAGGACCGGCTGGCGCGCATCAACGGCGTGGGCCAGGTGCAGCTGTTCGGCTCGGGCGACTACTCCATGCGCGTCTGGCTGGACCCGCAGAAGGTGGCCGAGCGCGGCCTGTCCGCCGGCGACGTGGTGCGCGCCATCCGCGAGCAGAACATCCAGGCGGCCGCCGGCGTGGTCGGCGCCTCGCCCGGCCTGCCGGGCGTGGACATGCAACTGTCCATCAACGCCCAGGGCCGGCTGCAAAGCGAGGAAGAATTCGGCGACATCATCGTCAAGACCGACAAGGCCGGCGCCGTGACGCGCCTGCGCGACATCGCCCGGCTGGAACTGGGTGCGGCCGATTACGCACTGCGCTCGCTGCTGGACAACAAGCAGGCCGTGGCCGTACCGGTGTTTGCCGCGCCGGGTTCCAACGCCATCCAGATCTCCGATGACGTGCAGGCCGTGATGAAGGAGCTGAAAAAGAACATGCCCGAAGGCGTGGACTACGAGATCGTCTACGACACCACCCAGTTCGTGCGCTCTTCGATTGAGGCCGTGGTGCACACCCTGCTCGAAGCCGTGGCCCTGGTGGTGCTGGTCGTGATCATCTTTTTGCAGACCTGGCGCGCTTCCATCATCCCGCTGCTGGCCGTGCCCATCTCGGTCATAGGCACCTTTGCGGTGATGCACCTGTTCGGTTTTTCGATCAACGCGCTCAGCCTGTTCGGGCTGGTGCTGGCCATCGGCATCGTGGTGGACGACGCCATCGTGGTGGTGGAGAACGTCGAGCGCAACATCGAGGCCGGGCTCACTCCGCGAGAGGCCACCTACCGAGCCATGAGGGAAGTGTCCGGCCCCATTATCGCGATTGCGCTGGTGCTGATCGCCGTGTTCGTGCCGCTGGCCTTCATCACGGGTCTCTCGGGCCAGTTCTACAAGCAGTTTGCGCTGACGATTGCGATTTCCACCGTGATCTCGGCCGTCAATTCGCTGACCCTGTCTCCGGCGCTGGCGGCCCTGCTGCTCAAAGGGCATGACGCACCGAAAGACGCGCTGACGCGCGGCATGGACAAGCTGTTTGGCCGCTTTTTCAAGGCCTTCAACAAGGCCTTCAGCCGCGGCTCCGAAAACTACGGCCGCGGTGTCAAGGGCGCCATCTCGCGCAAGGCCGTGATGCTGGGCATGTACCTGGTGCTGGTGCTGGCCACCGCGGGCCTGTTCAAGGCCGTGCCCAGCGGCTTTGTGCCCGGCCAGGACAAGCAGTACCTGATTGGTTTTGCCCAACTGCCCGACGGCGCCACGCTGGATCGCACCGAAGACGTGATCCGCCGCATCGGCGAGATCGCCATGAAGCAGCCCGGCGTGGAGCATGCGATTGCCTTCCCGGGCCTGTCGATCAACGGCTTCACCAACAGCTCCAACTCCGGCATCGTGTTTGTCTCGCTCAAGCCGTTTGACCAGCGCAAGAGCGCGGAGCTGAGCGCGGGCGCCATCGCCGGCCAGCTGAATGCCAAGTTCGGCGGCATCCAGGAAGCCTTTATCGCGATGTTCCCGCCGCCGCC
>CAZWDK010000480.1:0-1837 GCA_964633095.1 uncultured Polaromonas sp.
ATGGTGGCGTTGCCGTAGCGGTGGCTGGTCTGCAGGCCGCACATGCCGGCCATCAATGGATGGTTGTCGGGAATCGTGCCCCAGCCCATCAGCGTCGGGATGACCGGGATGCCGGTGATCTCGGCCAGTTGCACCAGCAGTTCTGAGGCGTCGGCGTTGATGACGCCGCCACCGGCCACGATCAGCGGCTTGTCAGACTCGCCCAGCATGGACAGCGCTTTTTCGATCTGCGCGCGGGTGGCTGCGGGCTTGTAGGCCGGCAGCGGCGAGTAGGTGTCGGGATCGAACTCGATCTCGGCCATCTGCACGTCGAAGGGCAGGTCGATCAGCACCGGGCCGGGGCGGCCCGAGCGCATCAGGTGAAAGGCCTGCTGGAAGGCGCGTGGCACCTGGGCCGGCTCGCGCACGGTCACCGACCATTTGGTCACCGGCTTGGAAATCGATTCGATGTCCACCGCCTGGAAGTCTTCCTTGTAGAGGCGGGCGCGCGGCGCCTGGCCGGTGATGCAGAGGATAGGAATCGAGTCGGCCTGGGCCGAGTACAGGCCGGTGATCATGTCGGTGCCGGCCGGGCCCGAGGTGCCTATGCAGACACCGATGTTGCCCGGATTGGCGCGGGTATAGCCCTCGGCCATGTGCGAGGCGCCCTCGACGTGGCGCGCCAGGATGTGCGCTATCGTTCCCTGCTTGCGCAACGCCGCGTACAGCGGATTGATGGCCGCGCCGGGAACGCCGAACGCCTGCGTCACGCCTTCTTTTTCCATCACCCAGACGGCTGCCTGGATGGCTGTCATTTTTGCCATGTCTTCATCTCCTTTGGTTGTGTGAACTTTAGGGATCAACCGGCGCCGGCAGAAGACGGCTGGAGGCCATAAAACCTATTCCTTCGTGGAATAACTGGCTATGATCGTTTCATCGCCGGTCCGCCCCAAGGTGAAATGCGGCCCCTCGGGGGCAGTGAGCTGCACGAAGTGAGCGAACGCGGGGGCTAGGATACTTTTATGGACAGATTACAGGCAATGCATGTTTTTGTGCGCGTGGTGGAGACCGGCAGCTTCTCGAAAGCGGCCAGGGAGTTCGCCACCACCCAGCCCACCGTGACCAAGCAGGTGGCCGCCACCGAGGCGCGCCTGAAGGTGCGCCTGCTCAACCGCAACACGCGCGGCGTCAGCCTGACCGAATCGGGGGCGCTGTACTACGAGAAATGCAAGATCATCGTGCGCGAGACCGAGGAGGCCGACAACATCGTGCAGTTGCGCCAGTCGCAGGCGCAGGGCCTGCTGCGCATCGGTACCTCGGTGGCCTTTGGCCGGCGCGTCATCGTGCCGCTGGCGCTGGACTTCATGGCCAAGCACCCGCAGGTGCAGGTCGACCTGAGCTTTGAAGACCGCTACACCGACCTGGTGGCGCAGGGCATTGACGTGGCGGTGCGCATGGGCAAGCTGGCCGACTCGACGCTGGGCGCGCGTTTTCTGGGCATGAATCCCTGGGTGCTGGCCGCTTCGCCCAAATACCTCAAGACCCACGGCACGCCGAAACGCCCGGCCGAGCTGAGCAGCCACAACGCGCTGATCTACAGCAGCGTGCAGGGCGACGATGTCTGGCGGCTGTTCACGCCCAAGGGCGAGCCGGTGACGGTGCCGGTGACTGGGCGCTTGCGCTCCAACAACCTGTCGGCCGTGCTGGCGGCGGCGCGCGGCGGCCTGGGCATCGCGGCGCTGCCGCGCTACGTGGCCGAGGACTCGCTGGTCTCGGGCCACATCGTTGAGATGCTCAAGGACTACGCGCTGCCCGAGCAGGAAATCCACGCGGTGTTCCCCTCGCCCAAGCTGGTGCC
>CAZWDK010000481.1:0-1826 GCA_964633095.1 uncultured Polaromonas sp.
TGGCCGGCCCTGCCTTCGCTGCACGCCGCGATGGACGCCGAAGACGAGGCCGAGCGCGCCGCTGCCTGCGTGCTGGCGCATCTGGCCCAGGGACGCAGCCCGGTCGCGCTGATTGCGCAGGACCGGCTGCTGACGCGCCGCGTCGGGGCCATGCTGGGCGAGCAGGGCATTGCCATGCGTGACGAAACCGGCTGGAAGCTGTCCACCACGCGCGCCGCCGCCAGCCTGATGAGCCTGCTGCGCGCCATGCCCTGGGACGCTTCGACCGACAGCGTGCTCGACTGGCTGAAAAACGCGCCGGCCTTCGCCGCGGCGGCCGTGGCATCGGCGGAAGCGGAGCTGCGCCAGGCGGGCGTGCGCGCCTGGCGCGATCTGCCCGCTGCGCCGCTGCCTTCGTTTGCCGCCAGCCAATTGCTGGCGCCGCAGGTCGATGCCTTGCGCGCCAGCCTGCAGCGCAGCCGTTCGCTGACGAGCTGGTTGCAAGCGACCCGCGCCGCCCTGCAGTCGACCGGCCAGTGGGAGGCGCTGGCGCAAGACAATGCCGGCCAGACCGTGCTGGACGTGCTGCGCCTGCACGAAGGGGCGGAAGCGGATTTTGCCGAGTTTGACGGCGCGCCCGCTATGAAGCTGGAGGCCTTCACCGGCTGGGTCAACCAGGCGCTGGAAGCCGCCAAGTACTCGCCCGAGCACCCGCACAGCGAACAGGTGGTGATCCTGCCGCTGGCGCAGTTGCTGGGCCGGCCGATGCGGGCGGTGGTGCTGCCCGGCTGCGACGACATCCGGCTGCCGGTATCGCCCGAGCCGCCCGGCATGTGGACGCCCAGCCAGCGCGAACTGCTGGGCCTGCCTTCGCGCGAGTCGCTGACGCGCTCGGCCCGCCAGGCCTGGCAATACGCCCTGCGGCAGCCGCATCTGGACCTGCTGTGGCGCGGCAGCGAAGCGGGCGAGCACCTGATGCCCAGTGGTTTTGTGCAGGAGCTGCTGCTGGCGCACGAGATAAGCCTGGCGCCCGATGCGCGCCATCTGCGGGCAGTGGCCGCCCAGCCCACGCCGCGCCCGCTGCCCAGCGGCGCAGCCCTGCCGCTGACCCGGCTGTCGGCCAGCGCCTACGAAGACCTGCGCCGCTGTCCCTACCGTTTTTTTGCGCTGCGCCAGCTTAAGCTGCAAGCGTCCGATGAGCTGGACAGCGAGCTGGGCAAGCGCGAATTTGGCAACTGGCTGCACAGCCTGCTGGGACACTTCCATGAGGCCTTGAAAGAGGCTCCAGTCCAGGATGAACGGGCTCGGCTAGCCATGATCAACCTGGCGGCCGAGCAGGCCACGCAAGAGCTGGGCTTGAGCGACAGCGAGTTTTTGCCCTTCGCCGCCGCCTGGCCGCGCGTGCGCGAGGGTTACCTGAAGTGGCTGGCCGAGCACGAGGCCAGCGGCGCCCGCTTCGAGCAGGCTGAGGCGGCGCGTGAGATGCCGCTGGGCGCGTTGACGCTGATGGGCCGGCTCGACCGCATAGACCGCCAAGGCGACGGCCACACCCTGGTGATTGACTACAAGACCGAGCCGCGCAGCACCACGGCAGCGCGCATCAAGGACGGGCCGGAAGACACCCAACTGGCGTTTTACGCCGCGCTGATGGCCGACGACACCCTGGCCGCGGCCTATGTCAACCTGGGCGAAAAAGAGCCAACCAAAAGCTACGAGCAGCCCGACATCGTGGGCCTGCGCGACGAGCTGATTGAGGGTATCTTGAGCGACATGGCGCGGATTGCCGGCGGCGCGGCGCTGCCCGCCCTGGGCGAGGGCAAGGCCTGCGAGTACTGCGCGGCGCGCGG
>CAZWDK010000482.1:0-1806 GCA_964633095.1 uncultured Polaromonas sp.
TGCATGAAAGCCCCTGCCCTCCCTATCCGCTGCGCCCGACCGGCTCCGATGTGGAGGTCGCCACCTTGCTGGCCAAGGATCTGGGCGTCGCGCTGGCAATCGTGCCGACGATGGGCGCCACCCGCATTCCCAACCTGTAGCCCAACAAGGCCGACCTGGTGATCTCGATCCTGGCCTTGACGCCGGAGCGGGCCAAGGTGGTCGACTATTCGATTCCCTATGCCGGCCAGGTGTCGCTGGTCGGAAGCATCAAGGGCGTCAACGTCAAGAGCATGGCCGACCTAGCCGGCAAGTCGGTGGCGGTCAACCGCAGCACCACGCAGGACGCCGACCTGATGGCCAACGCCAAGGGCGCGACCATTGTGCGCTACGACGACGATGCGGCCGTGATCACCGCCGCGGTGACCGGCCAGGCCGACCTGGTGGCAACCTCGGGCGCGCTGTTCCAGACCATGGTCAACAAGGCGCCGGCGCGCCGGCTCGAGCCCAAGTTTGTGCTGCGCACCTTCGATCTGGGCGTGGGCATGCGCAAGGAGGAGCCCAAGCTGATGGCCTGGCTCAACGACTGGGTGCGCACCAACATGAAAAACGGCAAGCTCAACGAGATCTTCAACAAATACCACGGCGCCGATATTCCCGAGCGCGTGGTCAGTCAGGCCAGGTAAGGCGACGGCCGCCAGCCCATCCCGACCCCGCCGACCATGCGCTGGCCCGGCAGGCGCTGGCCGAGAACACGCCGCTGGCCCGGCTGGCCAGGAGGCTGGCCTGCGGCGAGCGCTTCGACTACGACGAACTCGCCGGGCGGCAGGCGGTGCTGCTGCCGCTGGACCATCCCGATCCCGCGCACACGCTGGTCAGTGCTTCGGGCCTGACGCACCTGGGCAGCGAGCGCAGGAACAGCGGCCTGGTCGCGCAGGCCAAGCTGTGCGGCAGCGCGTTCGGTCCGGAGCTCCTGCTTGGCGCGTTGCCTGCGAGCATCACGGGCCTGTCGCGCATCGTGCGCAAGGGCCGCAAGCGATGGGAAAAGCCCTTCCTCACCGGAGAGGAGAACATGTCCCACTCGATCGACAACATCGAGTTCCACCACTTCAAGCACGACCAGTTCCTGGTGCCCGGCGACGTGCACGTGCACTACTTCGGCACCGCTATGGCGACCATACATCGATCTGTCGGCCTTACCCGCCCGCCGAGTACCGGCAGGACACGCGCGTCTTCAACATCGCGGGCAGCGTGTATGTCGAAGCGAAGCCGAATGGGATCCGAGCGACCCGATCGGCGAGATGCGCTACATCGAAGGCCTGCGCCGGCAAAGCGGCCTGCCCTCGGTGGCCGTGGGCCAGGCCTGGCTGAACCAGCCCGATGCGCAGGCCACGCTGGAGCAGCTGGCCGCCTTTGATTTCGTGCGGGGCATCCGTCACAAGCCGCGGGCCAACGCCGCGGCGGGCGAGGGCAGGCCGGGCGGCATGGCAGACGGCCAGTGGCGCCGGGGCTATGCCTTGCTGGCGTGCCACGGCCTGCACTTCGAGCTTCAAACGCCCTGGTGGCACCTGCACGAGGCCGCGGACCTGGCGCGCGATTTTCCCGACACGCCCATCGTCATCAACCACGCGGGCATGCCCCCGGACCGCAGCCGCAAGGGCCTGGCTGCCTGGCGCAGCGTCATGGCCGGCGTGGCGCAGTGTCCCAACGTGGCGCTCAAGATCAGCGGGATCGACCTGCCCGGCGGACGCCGGACCCTCCAGGACAACCGCCCCGTGGTGCTGGGCGCGATCGACCTGTTTGGCGTGGACCGCTGCATGTTCGGCG
>CAZWDK010000483.1:0-1804 GCA_964633095.1 uncultured Polaromonas sp.
AGTGCCTGCTCCGGCGTCAGGCCTGCGCTGGCCAGGCCGGACAGGGCGCTGTTGGTGGCGCTGCTGCCCAGGTTGACGGCATCGCTCAAATGCGCGTGGTGCATGGCGGCGCGGTCCTGCCAGAGCGTGGTGGCGATCGAGGTGCCGAACGAGCCTGCGGTGATGCGCACGAAGTTGGACAGGCCGGAGGCCGCCGGGATCTTGTCGGGCGAAATGCCCGACAGCGTGATGGTCATCAGGGGAATGAAAAAGAAGGCCATGGCCACCCCCTGGATGATGGTGGGAATCAGGATGGTGTTGAAGTCGGCCTGGGTGTTGAAGTTGGAACGCATCCACAGCACCAGCGTAAACACCACAAAGGAGAAGGCCGCATAGCGGCGCGGGTCGACCTTGCTCAGGGTCTTGCCCACCACCGGCGACAGCAGCAAGGCCATCAGCCCCACCGGCGCCAGGATCATGCCGGCCTGGGTGGCGGTGTAGCCCATGAACTGCTGCAGCCACAGCGGCAGCAGCACCACGTTGCCGAAGAACAGTCCATAGCCGACCGAGATGGCGACCACACCGGCCCAGAAATTGCGCTTTTTGAACAGGGTCAAATCCACCACCGGGTGCTCTTCCGTCAGCTCCCAGATGACAAAGGCGATGAAGCCCACCAGCGCGACCAGGCCCAGCCCTGTCACCTCGCCGGAGTGAAACCAGTCCAGCTCCTTGCCCTTGTCCAGCATGATCTGCAGGGCGCCGACCCAGATCACCAGCAGCGCCAGCCCGATGGAATCAATCGGCAGTTTGCGGGTCACGCTCTCGCGCTTCCTGAAAATGCCCCAGGTGACAAAGGCGGCGCCAAAGCCCACCGGAATGTTGATGTAAAAAATCCAGGGCCAGGCCATGTTGTCGGTGATCCAGCCGCCCAGCAGCGGCCCCATCACCGGCGCGACCAGGGTGGTCATGGACCAGAGCGCCATGGCGATTCCCGCCATCGCCTTGGAGTAGCTCGACAGCAGCAAGGCCTGCGACAGCGGAATCAGGGGCCCGGCCACCAGCCCCTGCAGCACGCGAAAAAAGATCAGCGTGGCCATGTTGGGCGCCAGGCCGCACAGCCAGGACGTCAGCACGAACAGCAGGATGCTGGCCGTGAACAGGCGCACCTGGCCAAAGCGCTGCGCCAGCCAGCCGGTGAGCGGCACGGCAATCGCGTTGGCCACGCCAAAGCTGGTGATGACCCAGGTGCCCTGGTTGGGACTCACGCCCAGGTCACCGGCAATGGCCGGCAGCGAGACGTTGGCGATCGAGGTGTCGAGCACCGTCATGAAGGTGGCGGCCGACAGCGCCAGCGTGCCCCACAGGCGGGCCGAGCCCGTCAGCGGCGGCGGCGGGAGGTAGCTGGCGGTCGCTGCGGTGGTGGGTTCGGCGGTGGATTCGGAAGCCATGGATGCCTGCGCTGTTCGTCGGTCAGGAAGCCGTGGCAAGGGCGCTGGCTTTGTTCGGCTGCGGGGCGGCCTTGGCCGCCTTCACTTCCGCCTCGGCCCGCACCGCCTTGACGGGCTTGCCGGAGTTTGCGGCGATCACGCGCCGCACATCCTCGTCGGCGGCGCTGTTCTGCGCGCCCAGCACCTGGCTGTGCGCCTGCGCCACATCGCGCGGGGCATCGGCCAGGGTTTTGCCGTCCTGCCGGCTGACGTCAACCACCGCGTCCATCGACAGGCCGACGCGCAGCGGGTTGCTTTCAAGCTGCTTGGCGTCCAGCGCAATGCGCACCGGCACGCGCTGCACCACCTTGATCCAGTTGCCGGTGGCGTTTTGCGCC
>CAZWDK010000484.1:0-1793 GCA_964633095.1 uncultured Polaromonas sp.
ATTCATCTTCCGCGGTCTCCGTGCGCACCAGCTCGGGCCGGCTGGGCGGCATGTCTGCGGATGGCGCATCCGGAGCCGGCGCATCCACCTCTGGCGCTCCGGCCTCATCCTGCTGGCGCTCGTTCTGCGCCCGCTTCCAGCCGGCCGGGTCAAAGTCCTCGGCGCTGCCCTGCGCCGCATCGTCCGGCGCAGGCCCGGCCGGCGTCAGGGACGCCCTGTCGGCAAACAACCGGGCCGGGGCCCATTCGGACGCTGCAGGGGCCGCTGGAGACTCCTGCAGCGCCTCCGGCTGTGGCGGCACTTGAAGCGCGGGTGCCTCATCGGTGACGAAGAGCGAAGCGGGCAAGGAAGCCGTCTCGCCCGGCAGCAGATGCAGGGATGCATCAAAGACTTCGGCGCATTGCCCGCATCGCACCCAGCCTTGCGAGACTTTGAGTTGATCGGTCACGACTTTGAACATCGTGCCGCAGGCGGGGCAGCGCGTAATCAGGCTCATCTAGCGCTGTATTGTAGGTGTGGCGACCGAGAAACGGCCACTGAAAGGCGCGGCGTTCGCGGCGGCTCAAAGCCGCGCGGTCATCAGGATCCAGCCGTCTTCCTCATCCTGCACCTCAAGCTGGCAATAAGGCAGGTAGGCGGCCTTGAGCTCGTCGGCCTGGCGCGCCAGAATGCCGGCAAGCACCAGGCTCCCGCCCTTTTTCACATGGGCGCAGAGCAGCGGCGCCAGCACCTTGAGCGGCGTTGCCAGAATATTGGCCAGCACCGTCTGGTAGCTGCCAACGGCCTGGTCGGGCAAGCCGGCATTGAGGCTCACATGGTTGGCCTCGGCGTTGACGCGGGTGGACTCGACGGCCGCCTCGTCAATGTCGACGGCATCAATATCGACCGCACCAAACTTGGCGGCCCCTATGGCCAGAATGCCCGAGCCACAGCCGTAGTCGAGAACACGGCCCAGGGTTTTGCCGGAAGCCCCGTGGGGTTTCGCCGACGGGTCGCCCCCAGGCGAAACAGCCCCCTCGGCGGGCAGCGCATCACGCGCAGTGGAAAGCGTGGGGGCACCATGACCAGCAATCCAGCGCAGGCACATGCGTGTCGTGGGATGGGTCCCGGTGCCAAACGCCAGGCCCGGATCCAGCCGGATCAACTGCCTGGCCTGCGCCGGCGGTTCATGCCAGGTCGGCACGATCCAGAATTCGGGCGTGATCTCCACCGGGGTGAACTGCGATTGCGTCAGCCGCACCCAGTCCTGCTCGGGCACGGCCTGAACCGCCACCAGCTGGCAGCCGGCAAAAAAGTCCTGTGCAGCCAGCACCGAGGCGGCATCGCGCGCCAGCGCTTCGCTGGCAAACAGCGACACCATGCGTGAGCGCTCCCAGCCGGCCTTGGGCGGCGGCATGCCGGGCTCGCCAAACAAGGCCTGCTCGGCCGGCGTCTGGGCGTCGGCGTCCTCCACCGACACGCTGAGCGCATCCAGCGCATCGAGCGCATCGCTGAGCGTCTCCACCTGATCGACAGGGGCCAGCAAAATCAGCTCAAACAGGCTCATCGAATCAATCCACTCTTCTTATTCCATTTCTAATTCGGTGCGAGATTAGGCGCCCCGCCGCAGACAGTGCTGTAGCACGGCAAGGCGGGGCAACGACATATCGCATTGAAGTAGAAATGGAATCAGTCGGCCGCCTTGGGGGCTTGGGGCAGCTCGATGCCAGGGAAGATCTTGATCACAGCACTGTCGTCTTCCTTCGCGAAGCCGGCCGTCGACGCCTGCATGAACATCTGGTGCGCGGTGCTGG
>CAZWDK010000485.1:0-1783 GCA_964633095.1 uncultured Polaromonas sp.
TCGGGCCTGGCCTTGCGCGCCGAAGGCCTGGCCCTGCCGGGCGGCACCTACCTGCACGCCGCGCCTATGTTCCACCTGGCCGACATGGGGCTCGCGATGCCGCATTGGATGGAGGGCAATACGCACGCCATCGTCCCGGCCTTCAACCCCGAACTGGTGCTCGACACCCTCGAGCGCGACCGCGTCACGAACATGCTGCTGGTGCCGACCATGATCCAGATGCTGGTCGATCACCCGGCGATGAAAAAGCCGCGCGACCTGAGTTCGCTGCAAACCATCGCCTACGGCGCCTCGCCGATGTCCGAGGCCGTGCTCGAGCGCGCCATGGCCGCGCTGCCGGGCGTCGGCTTCGTGCAGGCCTACGGCATGACCGAGCTGTCGCCCTTGGCGACCATCAATCCGGCCTGGTACCACACGCCCGAGGCGCGCAAGCTCGGCAAGCTGCGCTCTGCCGGCCGGGCCAGCTACATCACGCAGGTCAGCATCGTCGATGCGCAGGGCAGGGAGGTGCCGCGCGGCACGGTGGGCGAGGTCGTGGTGCGCGGCCCCAATGTGATGCAGGGCTACTGGAACAAGCCCGAGCAGACGGCTGCGGCCGTGCGCGACGGCTGGATGCACACCGGCGACGGCGCCTGGATGGACGAAGACGGCTTCATCTTCATCGCCGACCGGCTGAAGGACATGATCATCAGCGGCGGCGAGAACGTCTATTCGGCCGAGACCGAGAACGCGGTCGCCCAGCATCCGGCGGTTGCCGCCTGTGCGGTGATTGGCATCCCGAGCGACGAATGGGGCGAGACGGTGCATGCGGTGGTGGTCTCCAAGCCGGGCGAGACCGTGAGCGCCGACGCGCTGATGGCCCATTGCAAGTCGCTGATCGCCGGCTACAAGTGCCCGCGCAGCGTGGATTTCGTCGACGCGCTGCCGCTGTCCGGTGCCGGCAAGGTGCTGAAAACCAAGCTGCGCGAGCCCTTCTGGCAGGGCCGCGAGCGCGCCGTGGCCTGAGCCGACGCTTTTCTTTCCTTTTTTCTTCAAACCTTCAGGAGTCCGCCATGAGTCAAGACGTCTTTGTCGCCGGGGTCGGCATGATCCCTTTCACCAAGCCCGGGGCCAGCGACCCCTATCACATCATGGGTTCGCGCGCGCTGCGCGCGGCCCTGGACGACGCCAAGCTGGGCTATGACAAGGTCCAGCAGGCCTACGTCGGCTATGTCTACGGCGATTCCACCGCCGGTCAGCGCGCGCTGTACGAAGTGGGCATGACAGGCATCCCGGTGGTCAACGTCAACAACAACTGCTCCACCGGCTCCTCGGCGCTGTTCCTGGCGCGCCAGGCGGTGCAAAGCGGCGCGGTGGAATGCGCGCTGGCGTTGGGCTTCGAGCAAATGAGCCCGGGAGCCCTGGGGTCTGTGTTCACCGACCGGCCCACGCCCTTCGACGCCTTCGACCAGGCCGCCAACGAACTGGTCGGCAACGAGGGCATCCCGCTGGCGCTGCGTTACTTCGGCGGCGCCGGCCTGGCGCATATGAAGCAGTACGGCACCAAGCTGGAAACCTTCGCGAAGATCCGCGCCAAGGCCAGCCGCCATGCCGCCAACAACCCGCTGGCGCTGTTCAAGACCGTGGTCACCGAAGAAGAAGTGATGGCCTCGCCCATGATCTGGCCGGGCGTGATGACCCGCCTGATGGCCTGCCCGCCCACCTGCGGCGGCGCCGCGGCCATCGTCTGCTCGGCCGATTTCGCCAAGCGCCACGGGCTGGACATGCGGGTGCGCATCAGGGC
>CAZWDK010000486.1:0-1780 GCA_964633095.1 uncultured Polaromonas sp.
TCCTGGACGGTGGTCGAAATTGAAACCGACGACGGCATCATCGGCCTGGGCAACGTGGCGCTGGCGCCCGCCATCGCCAAAGCCATCATCGACCAGTACCTCACGCCGCTGGTGCTGGGCCAGGACCCCTGGGACTACGAATACCTGTGGCAGCGCATGTACCGCGCCACCCACGCCTGGGGCCGCAAGGGCGTGACCATGGCCGCCATCTCGGCGATTGACCTGGCCATCTGGGACATCCTGGGCAAGTCGGTGAACAAGCCGGTGTTCAAGCTGCTGGGCGGCCGCACCAAGGAAAAAATCCCCTGCTACTACTCCAAGCTCTATCGCACCGACCTGAAGGAAATGCAGGCCGAGGCCGAGAAGTTTTTGAACCAGGGCTTCACCGCCTTCAAGATGCGCTTTGGCTACGGCCCGGCCCACCTGCAGCATGGCGTCAAGGAGAACCTGAGGTCGGTCGAGGCGATTCGCGAAGTGATTGGCTACGACAACGACCTGATGCTCGAGTGCTACATGGGCTGGAACCTCGAGTACGCCAAGCGCATGCTGCCCAAGCTGGAAAAATTCGAACCGCGCTGGCTCGAGGAACCGGTGATTGCCGACGACATCGACGGCTACGCCGAACTGAACCAGCTCACCAGCATCCCGATCTCGGGCGGCGAGCACGAGTTCAGCCTCTATGGCTTCAAGCAGCTGCTGGACAAGAAAGCGGTGTCGGTGGTGCAGTACGACACCAACCGCGTGGGCGGCATCACCGCGGCGCACAAGATCAACGCGCTGTGCGAGGCCTACAGCGTGCCGGTGATCCCGCACGCCGGCCAGATGCACAACTACCACCTGACCATGAGCACGCTGGCCTCGCCCATGAGCGAGTACTTCCCGATGTTTGACGTGGAAGTGGGGAACGAGCTGTTTTATTACATCTTTGATGGTGAGCCTGTGGCCGAGAACGGCTTTTTGCAGCTTGACGACAACAAGCCCGGCCTGGGCCTGACGCTGAAGACCGAGTTCCTCAAAGACTTCAACATCATTGAGTGAGCGCCATGACTGCAAGGTACAAGGGCGTATTTCCGGTGGTGCCCACCACCTTTAATGAGGCGGGCGAGCTCGACCTCGAAAGCCAGAAGCGCTGTATTGATTTCATGATCGATGCGGGCTCGAACGGACTGTGCATTCTGGCCAACTTTTCCGAGCAGTTTTTGCTGTCGGATGACGAACGCGAAACGCTCACGCAAACCATCCTGAAGCACGTGGCGGGCCGGGTGCCGGTGATCGTCACCACCACGCACTTTGGCACGCGGGTGTGCGCCGAGCGCAGCCGCCGCGCGCAGGATGCCGGCGCAGCCATGGTGATGGTGATGCCGCCCTACCACGGCGCCACCCTGCGAGCGAGCGAAGAAAAGATTTACGAGTTCTACGCCGCGCTGTCAGACGCCATTGACATCCCCATCATGATCCAGGATGCCCCCATGAGCGGCACGACGGTGCCTGCGGCCTTCCTGGCACGCATGGCCAAAGAGATCAAGCAGGTTTCATATTTCAAGATTGAAACCGCCGGCGCCGCCTCCAAGCTGCGCGAGCTGATTCGCCTGGGCGGAGACGCCATTGAAGGTCCGTGGGACGGCGAGGAAGCCATCACCCTGCTGCCCGACCTGGACGCCGGCGCCACGGGCGCGATGACGGGCGGCGGCTATCCCGATGGCATACGCCACATCGTCGACGCCTACGCAGCGGGCCGCCGTGAAGAAGCTGTAGCGGAGTACACACGCTGGCTGCCGCT
>CAZWDK010000487.1:0-1777 GCA_964633095.1 uncultured Polaromonas sp.
CCAAAACCCAGTGAAAGATTTGCAATCAGGTCCATTTATTTATCTCCTTAGCCGGCGATGAAGAAAGGCCACACCGGGAACTGCAGCTTGAGCAGGACGACAAAGGCAAGGTAGCTTCCGGCGGCCAGAATGGTCGCAAGAATGAAGGTCGCCTTGACCGTCCAGCCGGGCTCCGCCATGCTGGAGATGAAGGTCAGTGCATAAATGGCCACGATCATGCCCATGGCCGGCAGCCCGATGCTGGGCAAACCGGCCAGCAAGACACCAAAGGCCAGGTTGGCCAGAATAATGAAAAACAGCGGCTTCCAGGCCCATTTACCAATTTTGTCGCCACCTTCGGTCTCGACCACCAGCGCCTTGAAGGTGACGGCCGCGCCCAGAATGGCCATCAGGACACCCAGCATGAGCGGGAAGTAACCGGGGCCCATGCGAGCGCCCTCACCAACGTTGTAAGTGGTTGCGCCCCATGCGAACGCCACGCCGACGCCCATGAACATGAGACCGGAAAAAAAGTCTTTCTGACTCTTGATATTCACAGCATGTCTCCTCTAGATAAATGAACCTTTGGATTGTGCATTCAGTTACCCAGCCTCGGCATGTGGCTTTCACTTACCTTTCATTTATTTTTCGTTTACCTTTCACTGACACGAAAGCAAGCAACGCAGGAAGCCGTGATGTGGACTCAGGACATGGGAGGCGTGGCGGACAGGATTTCCTCGACCGTTGTCAGGCCCTCCGCCACTTTGAGCGCGCCCGCCAGCCGCAGCGGACGCATCCCCTCGCTGATCGACTGGCGCCGCAGCGCATCGATATTGGGCTCCTTGGAAACCTTTTCCTTGAAGCCTTCGCTCACCGTCAGCAGCTCGTACAGGCCCATGCGGCCGCGAAAGCCGGTCATGCGGCAATCGACGCAGCCCACGGGTTTGTAGGGCCGGTAGCCGCCGCTGATTTGCCAGGGCTTGACCAGTTCGGCCAGGGTGTCGCGCGAGGCACTGTCATCGCGCTCGCGGCACTGGCTGCACAGGGTGCGCACCAGCCGCTGCGCCAGCACGCCCAGCAGGGTGGCATTGATGAGGTAAGACGGAACACCGAGCTCCATCAGGCGCGAGACGGCGGACGGCGCATCGTTGGTGTGCAGCGTGCTGAAGACCAGGTGGCCGGTGAGCGCGGCCTGCACCGCCATTTCGGCGGTGGCCAGATCGCGGATCTCGCCCACCATGATGATGTCCGGATCCTGCCGCATCAGGGCGCGCAGGCCTTCGGGAAAATCAAAATCAAGATGGGGCTGAACCTGGGTCTGGTTAAACGCCGGCACTATCATCTCGATCGGGTCTTCGATCGTGCTGACATTGACCTCTTCGGTGGCCAGCCGCCTGAGCGTTGAGTAAAGCGTGGTGGTCTTGCCCGAGCCGGTCGGGCCGGTGACCAGCACAATGCCATGGGGCCGTTTGACCAGTTGCTCCCAGCGCTCGGCGTCATGCTGCGAAAAACCCAGCGCGTCCAGGTCCTTGACGGTGGTGTCGGGGTCGAAAATCCGCATCACCATTTTTTCGCCAAACGCCGTCGGCAGGGTGGACAGCCGCATTTCGATCTCGTCGCCGCGCGGGTTGCGGGTCTTGATGCGGCCGTCCTGGGGCCGGCGTTTTTCGACGACGTCCATGCGGCCCAGCAGCTTGATGCGCGCCGTCATGGCGTTGTGCACGCCCATGGGCAGCTGGTACACCGGGTGCAGCACGCCGTCGATGCGAAAGCGGATCACGCCCTGCTCGCGCCGCGG
>CAZWDK010000488.1:0-1773 GCA_964633095.1 uncultured Polaromonas sp.
ACCGGCGGCATGACGCGCGACATCGAGCGCGGCACGCGCGGCGTGCATTCGCTGATTTCCTATTCGCTCTACAGCATCATCCCGACGCTGATCGAGGTGACGCTGGTGCTGAGCCTGCTGGCGGTGAAGTTCGACGTCTGGTTTGCCGGCATCACCGCCATCGCGCTGGTGTTCTACATCTTCTTCACGGTCACGGTGACCGAATGGCGCACGAAGTTCCGCAGGGCCATGAACGAGCTGGACTCCTCAGCCCACAGCCGCGCCATCGACTCACTGCTCAATTACGAGACCGTCAAGTACTTCAACAACGAAGAGTTCGAGGCCCTGCGCTACGACGAAAACCTCAAGCGCTACCGCAAGGCCGCGATCAAGAGCCAGAACACCCTCTCCCTGCTCAACGCCGGGCAGCAGCTGATTATTGCGGTGGGCCTGGTCGCCATGCTGTGGCGCGCCACCCAGGGCGTGGTCGATGGCCGCATGACGCTGGGCGACCTGGTCATGGTCAACGCCTTCATGATCCAGCTCTACATTCCGCTGGGTTTCCTGGGCGTGATTTACCGGGAAATCAAGCAAAGCCTGACCGACCTGGACAAGATGTTCACGCTGCTGGAGAAAGAGCGCGAAATTGCCGATGAGCCGGGTGCGCCGCCGCTCATGGTCCAGGCCTCACCGGTGGTGCGCTTCGAGAACGTCAGCTTTGCCTATGACCCGGCGCGTCCCATTCTGCACAACGTCAGCTTTGCAATCCCGCCGGGCAAGACGGTGGCGGTGGTGGGCTCCTCGGGCGCCGGCAAGTCGACGCTGGCGCGCCTGCTGTACCGCTTTTACGATGTCCAGCAGGGCCGCATCACGATTGCCGGGCAGGACGTCAAGCATGTCACCCAGGCCAGCGTGCGCCAGGCCATAGGCATCGTGCCGCAAGACACGGTGCTGTTCAACGACACGGTGGAATACAACATTGCTTACGGCAAGCCCGGCGCCAGCCCGGCCGAGGTCGAGGAAGCGGCCAGGGCCGCACGCATCCACGGCTTCATTGCCTCGACGCCGCTGGGCTACCAGACCATGGTGGGCGAACGCGGGCTGAAACTCTCGGGCGGTGAAAAGCAGCGGGTGGCGATCGCCCGTACCCTGCTGAAAAATCCGCCGGTGGTGATTTTTGACGAAGCCACCTCGGCGCTGGACTCGGCCAACGAGCGCGCCATCCAGGGCGAGCTGCGCGCCGCCGCGCAGAACAAGACCACGCTGGTGATCGCGCACCGGCTCTCGACGGTGGTCGATGCGCATGAAATTCTGGTGATGGATGGCGGCCGGATCGTGGAGCGCGGCACGCACGCGCAGCTGCTGGAGCAGCAGGGCGCCTATGCGCGCATGTGGGCGCTGCAGCAGAGTTCTGCCGAGGATTGAGCGTCAAATTAGCGCCTGGCCCAATAGCCACGGCTGCAGCAAGCTATTGAATTGATAGCAACCGGTGGGCCGACCGCCAGCCGCCTGGGCTGCGCCGGCCTGTTCGCCATGGGGGTTCCCCGCAGGCCTTGGGCGCCTGCCAAACCCGCATAATCTCCCCATGGAAACCAAATGGCTGGAAGATTTCGTCAGCTTGGCTGAAACCCGCAGTTTCAGCCGCTCTGCCCAATTGCGGCATGTGACCCAGCCCGCGTTTTCGCGGCGCATCCAGGCCCTGGAAGCCTGGGCCGGCACCGACCTGGTGGACCGCAGCTCCTACCCGACGCGGCTGACGCCGGCCGGCCAGACGCTGTACAGCCAGTCGCTGGA
>CAZWDK010000489.1:0-1736 GCA_964633095.1 uncultured Polaromonas sp.
GCCTTCTGCTCGATCGAAATCGCCGGCGACAGGCCTTCGATCATGTCCACATCGGGCTTGTCCATCAGCTGCAGGAACTGCCGCGCGTAGGTGGACAGGCTTTCCACATAACGGCGCTGGCCTTCGGCATAGAGCGTGTCGAAGGCCAGCGAGGACTTGCCCGAACCGCTCAGGCCGGTGATGACCACCAGCTGATTGCGCGGAATGTCGAGGTCAATGTTCTTGAGGTTGTGCGTGCGCGCCCCACGAATGCTGATCCGCTGGGCAGCCAGCGCGCTGGCAAGGTACTTGCTGTTGTCGGGAGAGTTCACTGAAATGGGGCGCTGCAAAACCTTCCATCATAGACCGAAGCAGCGTTTCAAGCACAATAGACGGTTATGTACCGGCCGGGCGACCGGCCAAGCCGCTCCCGGGCGGCTGACTTGATCGGATTTCCCGGTTTTTAGAGTCTTTTCCCGCCTTTTTTCATCCCTAGAACCGCTTTCCACCCCTATGTCATTCCCGATGACCACCACCGAACGGCGCGCCAGCGCCTCGCTGGCCTCGATTTTCGCCTTGCGCATGCTGGGCCTCTTTCTGGTGCTGCCCGTGTTTGCGCTGGAAGCGGCCAAGTACCCGGGCGGCGACGACCCGGCCCGGGTCGGGCTGGCCATGGGCATTTACGGCCTGACCCAGGGTTTGTTACAAATTCCCTTCGGCATCGCCTCGGACTGGTGGGGCCGCAAGCGCGTGATCATTGCCGGGCTGCTGCTGTTTGCACTGGGCAGCTTTGTCGCCGCCTGGGCGCCCGACCTGAACTGGCTGGTGGCCGGGCGGGCGCTGCAGGGCGCGGGTGCCATTTCCGCCGCCGTCACGGCCCTGCTGGCCGACTGCACCCGCGACGAGGTACGCACCAAGGCGATGGCGCTGGTGGGCGGCAGCATTGCCCTGATGTTTGCGCTGTCGCTGCTCATTGCGCCGCTGCTGGCCAGCTACATCGGTCTGCACGGCCTGTTTGCCCTGACCGGCTCGCTGGCCCTGGCCGGTATCGCCGTCGTGCTGTGGTGGGTGCCGCCCGAGCCGCTGCAGCATGTCGATCGCCCGCGCGGCAGCGTGCTGGAGGTCTTGAAAGACTCCGCCTTGCTGCGGCTGGATTTTGGGGTGTTTGTGCTGCACGCGGTGCAACTGGCCATGTGGGTGGCGATTCCCGCGCTGCTGGTGGCCGCCGGCCTGGACGGCAAGCGGCACTGGCTGATCTACCTGCCGGCCGTGCTGGCCTCGCTGCTGGTGATGGGCATGACGCTGTTTCCGCTGGAAAGGCGGGGCTATCTGCGCGCCGCGTTCCTGGGCGCCGTGGGCCTGATTTTTCTGGTGCAGCTGGGCCTGCTCTGGGCGGTGACTTCGGCAACCCACAGCCTGAGCCTGCTGGGCTGCCTGCTGTTTCTGTTTTTTTGCGGCTTCAACATGCTGGAAGCCAGCCAGCCCAGCCTGGCCTCGCGCGTGGCGCCGCCCCATGCGCGCGGCGCCGCGCTGGGGGTGTACAACACCTTGCAGTCGCTGGGCTTTTTTGCCGGCGGCGCGGTCGGCGGCTGGGTCACCAAAACCCAGGGGCCGCAAGGGCTTTTTATCGTCTGTGGCGGCCTGATGCTGCTGTGGCTGCTGCTGGCCTGGCCCATGAAAGCGCCTGGCCGTCATGTGTCCAGGGTGCTTGCGGCGGACGGTACACGGGCAGGCCAGCCAGTTAAACTCTGACGATT
>CAZWDK010000490.1:0-1723 GCA_964633095.1 uncultured Polaromonas sp.
CTGACCCCGATCGAAGGCGGCGCCAGGCTTGAAGTACGCGGCTCTTTCGGGCCCTTCGGGCGCACCCAGACCTGGGTTCGCGTTCAGTAATCCAGACCCATCAACCAGACACTCCAGGAAAGCCATCCATGTCGCTTACGTCACCTCAAACCCGCTTCCAGGTTAAAAAAGTCGCCGTGCTCGGTGCCGGCGTGATGGGCGCGCAAATCGCCGCCCATCTGGTCAATGTCAAGGTGCCGGTGGTGCTGTTCGACCTGCCCGCCAGGGACAAAGACGGGGGAGGGGCTCCGTCTTCTCCGAATACTTCGAAGAACGGCATCGTCATCAAGGCCGTCGAGGGCCTGAAAAAGCTCAAGCCCGCGCCCTTGGGCGTGCCGGAAGATGCGGCCCTGATCCAGCAGGCCAACTACGAGGAACACATGGATGTTCTGAGAGAGTGCGACCTGATCATCGAGGCGATCGCCGAACGCATGGACTGGAAGACCGACCTGTACCACAAGATCGCGCCCTTTGTGGCCGAAGGCGCCATCGTCGCCAGCAACACCTCGGGCCTGTCCATCACCCAGCTCAGCGAGGCGCTGCCCGAAGCCATCAAGCCGCGCTTTTGCGGCATTCACTTCTTCAACCCGCCGCGCTACATGACGCTGGTCGAGTTGATCAACACGCCGACCACCGAGCCCAAGGTGCTGGACGACCTCGAGGCCTTTGTCACCAGCGCACTCGGCAAGGGCGTGATCCGCGCCCATGACACGCCCAACTTCATTGCCAACCGCGTCGGCATTGCCGGCATGCTGGCCACCATCAAGGAGGCCGAAGCCTTTGGCCTGAGCTACGACGTGGTCGACGACCTGACCGGCAAGAAACTGGGCCGCGCCAGTTCCGGCACCTTCCGCACCGCCGACGTGGTCGGTCTGGACACCATGGCGCATGTGATCAGGACGCTGCAGGACAACCTCGGCCCGGGCAAGGTGGAAGATCCGTTCTCGGACATCTACGGCACGCCGCCCGTGCTGGCCAGGCTGCTTGAAGCCAAGAGCCTGGGCCAGAAGACCGGTGCCGGCTTTTACAAGAAGCAGGGCCGCGACATCCTGCGGCTGGACCCTGAAAGCATGGAGTATGTGCCGGCCGGCGCCAAGGCCAACGAGGTGGTCGGCCGCATGCTCAAAAAGCCTGCCGGCGAACGCCTGAAACTGCTGCGTGAGGCCGAGGGCGCCGAGCCGCGTTTCCTTTGGGCGATTTTGCGCGACCAGTTCCACTATGCCGCCGTACACCTTGAAAGCATTGCCGAAACCGCGCGCGACATCGACTTTGCGATGCGCTGGGGCTTTGGTGCAAGCCAAGGCCCGTTTGAATTGTGGCAAGAAGCGGGCTGGCTGCAGGTCGCCAACTGGATCCGGGAAGACATCGAGGCGGGCAAGGCGCTCAGCAAGGCGCCGCTGCCTGACTGGGTCTTCAAAGGCGCCGTGGTCGCAGCCGGTGGGGTGCACACGGCCGAAGGCTCGTGGAGCGCCTCCGCCAACAAGTTCATTCCGCGCCGCCAGCTGCCGGTCTATGAGCGCCAGTTCTTTCCCGAGAACGTGCTGGGTTCCAAGGCACCAGCGTTTGAAACCGCCGGCACCACCTTGCACGAGGACGAGGCCATTCGCCTCTGGACGCTGGACGGCGACCAGAGCGATGTGCTGATCGCCAGCATCAAGACCAAGATGCACGCCATCAGCCCCGA
>CAZWDK010000491.1:0-1720 GCA_964633095.1 uncultured Polaromonas sp.
GCGCTGATGCATGACGAACGACGGCACGTTCTGAAAGGCGACGCGGCGGCATTTGCCGTCTGCGCATTCGGCGCGCACGCGCACCAGGCCGGCGGGGGTGTCCACGCACAGTTGCGTCACCGGCGTTTGCATGGGCACCATGCCGCTTTCGAGGACGGCGGTCACGGTGCAGATCAGGTTGGAGCCCGACATCGGCGGGTAATAGTCCGACTCGATGACGATCATGCCGAAGTCCGCCTCCGGCGCGATGGGCGGGGTCACCAGGTTGACGGCGGCATTGACGCTGCCGCGCGGGTCTGACAGCAGCATGCCGCGCAGCCAGTCCTGCTCGGCCTGCAAGGCCTGCTGGCGTTCGAACATGGAGGTGGCGCGGGGCGCGATCACGCCCCCGGTGATGACGCGGCCCACTTCGCCTTCGGCGTGGGCGCCGATGACGGTGATGACATTCTTCAGTTGCATGGATTCTCCAGGGAGTTAGGGATGGTGAGGGATGGTGGTCAGGGCAGCAGCGCCAGCACGTCCTCATGCAGGGCGCGCGGAATCCGCACGCCCTGGGCCAGGCTGCGCGCCCGCGCTTCGTAACGGCGCTGCGAGGGCAGCCGGGCGCCTTGGTCCGTGATGGCCTGGAACAGCTGCTCCGCGCGCGCCTGGTCGGCCCGTGCATCGCCCTGGGAAAAGAGCGCCGGGTCGAAGGCGAAAATCAGCTCGCCGTGGCAGGGCGTGCCGCCCGCATTGCCAAGCTTGTCATCGCGGGCTTTCGACTCGAGGCTGGTCAGGTCGCCGATCAGCGGGCCGGCCAGCAATTCGATCATGGTCGACAGGGCCGACCCCTTGTGGCCGCCAAAGGTCAGCATGGCGCCATGCTGCAGCACGGTGGCGGGATCCGTCGTCGGCGCGCCGGCGGCGTCGATGCCCCAGCCCGGCGGGATCGCACGGCCGCTGCGGCGGTACAGTTCGATCTCGCCGCGCGCGACGGCGCTGGTCGCGAAGTCGAAGACATACGGGTAGCGGCCGGGGCGCGGCCAGCCGAAGGCCATCGGGTTGGTGCCAAACACCGGCCGGCTGCCGCCGGCGGGGGCAACACAGGCATGGGCAGGTGTCATTGCCAGAGCGGCCAGGCCTTGCTCCGCGAGGCTTTCAACCTCGGGCCAGAGGGCGGAAAAATGAAAGCAATTGTTGATGACCAGTGCCGCGATGCCGGTGCGCCGTGCCTTTTCGACCAGGTGCCGGCTGCCGACCTCGAATGCGAGTTGCGAAAACCCGAACTGCGCGTCCACCGCCACGACGGCGGCCGAGCGGTCGGTGACCTTTGGCTCGGCATGGCACGCTACCTTGCCACTCTGTAGCGAACGCGTACACATCAGCAGCCGGAATACGCCGTGCGAATGGCATTCGTCGCGCTCGCCCGCCACGATGACGCGGGCGACGGCTTCGGCATGCACCCCGGACAGGCCGTTGTTGGTGAGAACCCGCAGGGCAAGGTCATGGACCTCGCCGAGTGAGAGGGAAATCGTATCGGTCACGTCGGCGCTCATAACCGGATACCCCAGGCGAAGGGGTCGTCTTCTTCGATCAGCAGGGTGGCCTCGGCGCTCATATGGGCGCGCCCGCGCAGGGTCGGGATGATGTGACCGCCTTCCACGGCGTAGCTGGCCTCGAAGCAGCTGCCGATGACGCTGACCTGGTGCCAGATCTCGCCGGGCGCGAGCTTGCCGTCGGC
>CAZWDK010000492.1:0-1699 GCA_964633095.1 uncultured Polaromonas sp.
ATCATCTGCATGGCGCGCACCTTGGGCGCGCCGGTCACCGAACCGCAGGGAAACAGCGCGGCAAATACATCGGCCAGCGTGGTGCCGGCGCGGGTGCGGGCCTGCACGTCCGAGGTCATCTGCCACACGCTGGGCAGTGCCTCGGTATGAAACAGGCGCGGCACCTGCACGCTGAAAGGCTGGGCAATGCGCGACACATCGTTGCGCAGCAGGTCCACGATCATGACGTTTTCGGCGCGTTCCTTGGCCGACGCGCGCAGGGCTTGGGCCTGCGCGGCATCGGCCTCGGGCGTGGCGCCGCGCGCGGCCGTGCCCTTCATGGGCCGCGTCAGGATGCGACCCGCCTGCCAGTCAAAAAACAGCTCGGGCGACACCGAGAGCAGCTGCTCGTCGCCGGTGTCAAGGTAGGCGGCATAGCCGCCGGGCTGGGCGCGCTGCAGCGCGGCAAACAGGGCCGGCGCCGCCTCGGCAGCGGCCGCGCCAGACAACACCCCGGACATGTTTGCCGTGAAGTTGACCTGGTACAGCTCGCCGCCGGCAATGGCGCGCTGGATCTCGCCCAGCGCCGCATCGAAGGCCGGACGCGACAGCATGTCCTGCCATTGCAGCCGGACGGCCGCCGCTGCTTCTTCCTCGGGCCAGAGCAGTGCCTCGTCGTAGACCGCGAACCAGGCCAGCGGCCCGTCGGCCGCGTGAACGGCCAGCGCGGCATCAAAGGCCGGAGCCGCCTCGTAACGCAGGTAGCCGACGCACCAACAGCCCCGCTCGGCCGCCGCCTGCACCGCCTCCAGCAGCGGCCGCACCTGCGCCAGCTCGTGCGCCACCAGCGTCTGGCGGGCGGCGCCAAAAGCGCAGCGCAAGCGCGGGCCTGCCGGATTGTTCGGGTCGCTGAAGTCTATGCGCGCCGACAGGGCAGGCATCAGGCCGCGCCGATGTTGGGCACCAGTGCGCCCGCAGGCTGGCCCGCCTTCAGGGCCGCCGTGAACGCCAGCATCCGGTCAATTGGCAAGCGGGCGCGCAGGCCCAGCGCCGGGTCGACATGCACTTCATTCGCGCCGGTTTCCAGCACATGGGCCAGGCCCGCCAGGCTGTTCATCGCCATCCAGGGGCAATGCGCGCAGCTCTTGCAGGTGGCGCTGTTGCCGGCGGTGGGCGCTTCAATAAACAGCTTGCCGGGGTTCAGCGTGCGCAGCTTGTGCATCATGCCGTTGTCGGTGGCGACGATGAACTCTTTGGCGTCCATCTCGCGGGCGGCTTTCAAAATAGCCGAGGTCGAGCCCACGGCATCGGCCAGCGCCACCACATCGGCCGGGGCCTCAGGATGCACCAGCACCTTGGCCTGGGGGTGCTCTTTCTTCAGCGCCTCCAGTTCAAAGGCCTTGAACTCGTCGTGCACGATGCAGGTGCCGTTCCAGAACACCATGTCGGCACCGGTTTCGCGCTGGATGTAGCCGCCCAGGTGTTTGTCGGGTGCCCACAAAATCTTGTGGCCCTTGTCTTTCAGCGTGCGCACGACGTCGAGTGCACAGCTTGACGTGACCAGCCAGTCCGCGCGCGCCTTCACGGCCGCGCTGGTGTTGGCATAGACCACGACCGTTCGGTCGGGATGCGCGTCACAAAACTTGCTGAACTCGTCGATCGGGCAGCCCAGGTCCAGCGAGCAGGTGGCGTCCAGGTCGGGCATCAGCACGCGCTTTTC
>CAZWDK010000493.1:0-1690 GCA_964633095.1 uncultured Polaromonas sp.
CAGGCGATGCCGCATGGCGCCACGCTCATCCTGCCCGGAAGCAGCCAGCAAGGACCGCCCCCGATGCCAGCGCTATAAATTCAATAGCTGCAAGCACCCATCAATACTGGGCTAGACCTTGATTTGATCAGGAAGCAAGGTGTAATTCTGGCCACCACGGCTGGCAATCTTGAGCGCACCGAGCCGGTTTCCCAGCGCCGCGCAGCGGGCCAGCGACCAGCCCTGCTCCAGTCCATGCAGCAGCGCGCCGCGGAAGGCATCGCCACAACCCGTCGGGTCCACCACGGCCTCGGCTTTCACCGGCGGCACCAGCGTTTTCTCGCCATCAATCCAGACTTCGCAGCCTTCCGCACCCAGTGTCACCACCAGGCCCTGCACGCGCCGAGACAGCTCGGCGCAGGACAGGCCCGTGCGCTCACTCAGCATCCTGGCTTCGTAATCATTGACCGTGACCCAGCTGGCCAGGTCGACGAAATGCGCGAGCTCCTTGCCGTCAAACATGGGCAGGCCCTGGCCCGGATCAAACACGAAGGGAATATCGGCGGCCTTGAACTGCTCGGCATGCTGCAGCATGGCATCGCGCCCATCCGGCGAAACAATGCCCAGCCTGATGTCGCTGCGCGCCTCGATGCGGGTGATATGGGCCTGCATCATGGCGCCGGGGTGAAAGGCCGTGATCTGGTTGTTGTCGCGGTCGGTCATGATCATGGCCTGCGCGGTGTAGCTGTCCGCGACTTCACGGACAAACTCGGTGCTGATGCCCAGCGTTTTCATGCGTGCCACATACTCGCCGCCGTCGCTGCCGACGGTGGCCATGGGCAGCGGCGTGCCGCCCAGCTGCCGCAGGCTGTAGGCAATGTTGCCGGCGCAGCCGCCGAATTCGCGGCGCAGGACGGGCACCAGGAAAGACACATTGAGGATGTGCAACTGGTCGGGCAGGATTTGCTCGGCAAAGCGGCCCTCAAAACTCATGATGGTGTCAAACGCCAGGGAGCCACAGATCACAGCAGACATTCAGTTCTCGATTCAATCAGGGGTAAAAAGCCAGGATGCGGTAGCCGGCCACCCGCAGCGGAGCGGAAGGCTGGGTCGATGAGGGCGCGGCGGCAACTTGGTTGCCCTCGCCCGACACTTTCAGGCTCACGGCACCGGCCAGCTCGGCGCGGGCGGCCAGTGTCGCCATGCCGGCGCCAAACTGCGCCGGCAACAGCACACGGCGCAGCACCGCCTGGTCCTGGCTGTCGGTCAGCGTCAGTTCCAGCGAAGGCATGGCCAGGGCGATGAAGCCGGTATTTTTCAGCGTGAAGCTCAGGCGATAGGCATCCGGGCCGATTTTGTTGAAGCTGGAACCGTCAATCACCAGCGATTCAATATGGCGTGGCGGCCGGATGTCGCACTGCAGCGGACCGCACAGCGCCTGCAGCACGGGCAGCAGGCGGGGCTCCAGTGCGGCCAGGCTGTCTTTTTGCTGCAGCACCCACTGCATCAGCAACGCGGCCAGCAGCCCCAGCGACAGCAAGGCCAGCGAGCCGCGCACCCAGGGTTTTCGCCAGAAGGCCTTGCGCCGCGCATCCCGCACAAAGGAAACATCGGGTGACGCCTCAGGCTCCGCCCCATAGCCCGAGTCAAAGCCTGATTCATCTTCCGCGGTCTCCGTGCGCACCAGCTCGGGCCGGCTGGGCGGCATGTC
>CAZWDK010000494.1:0-1679 GCA_964633095.1 uncultured Polaromonas sp.
ATGGTGTCGACCAGGATGTCGTCGAGCAGGTGGTTGCGGTTGTCGCTCCACATGGTCATCTGCCGCTGCGCATGGTGCAGCGAATGCAGCCGCCACCACCAGCCCAGCTGGTGCTGGCCGCGGTGCGTCCAGTAAGCCACAAAGTCAAACGCCACCAGGTAAATCGCGAAGCTGACCAGTGCGTTGTCGCTCACGCCGGGCCAGAGCTGGTCGAGGTGAAAGGTACCGTAGCCGGCGGTGCGCAGCGCGCCGAAGGCTTCGTCAAACCACGGGTCCAGCGTGAAGAACAGCGCAATGCGAAACAGGCCCAGCCGGTGGATCAGGGTGTACAGAATGTCGGTGCGAATGGTGGCGCGGTCAGTCACCGGCTCCACCGGCCGCCAGCGCTGCAGCGGGCCTATCACGGCCAGCAGGATGATGATCTGGATCAGCCCCACCATGAACCAGGCGGTGGCCTCGTAGCCGTCCTCCAGCAGGTTGCCCATGCCCAGCGCAAACATGGCGGGCTGCACGGCGGTCTCAAACAGCCACTGCTGCGCCATTGAAAAAATATCGGTAAACCAGTCCATAACGTCTATTTTCCGGGCTTGGGCCTTGCGGGCCCGGATTGGCGCTCAATCCAGGCCTTGTATTGGGGGTGTTCGCGCAGGGTCTGAAAGCAAAAACCGCGGGACTTGAGGCCGGTGATCAAGGGCTCCAGCACGGCCGGGGCCCAGGGATCCTTGCGCGACCAGATGCCCAGGTGGGCCATCAGGATGTCGCCGGGCTGGATGTCACGCAGCGCGCGCTGGAGCAGCCAGTCATTGGGGTATTGCTCGCTGGACAGCTCGTCGCCCAGGAATCCCGCCGCCGACCAGCCCACATGTTCGTAGCCACAGGCCTTGGCCGCCG
Source organism: uncultured Polaromonas sp. (assembly GCA_964633095.1). Classification (GTDB taxonomy): domain Bacteria; phylum Pseudomonadota; class Gammaproteobacteria; order Burkholderiales; family Burkholderiaceae_C; genus Polaromonas. The sequence goes on from CAZWDK010000494.1 coordinate 892, forward strand.
CCAGCAGCTTGGGCGAGGTCTTGCCGCCCGGCGCCCGAAACAGCGGCAACGGCTTTTTGCCGGTGATCTGCTCCAGGCGTTGGCTGGATTTGGCGATTTCTTCGCAGTACTGCGCCGCCGTCCAGCTGAAGTCCCGGCCTTGCGACGGGCCCGCCGAGGGGCGAACCCGGAAGCCTGGCGTCGCGCCAGGCACATCCGCGCGCCAATAGGTGTGGTCCCAGGTGTGCGAGGCAAACTCGTGGCCCTCGGCGGCCCTGGCCTTCCACCAGCCGGCCCACTCTTGGCCCAGGCTGCCATCGCCGCTCTTCGTCCGCTCGTTGGCGGCGAAAAATGTGGCCCTGACCTGGTGCTTGTTGAGGATGTCCGCAATCAGCGGCGCCACTTCCATGTGGCCGGTGTCCAGCGTGAGGTAGACCGGCTTGCAGGAAGCCGCTGGAGGTGTTTTTACCCCGTTTTTGGCATCATTTTGGCCCACGGCCACCGTGGAATAAGCGCAGGCAGCTACCAAAGTAATAGCAACGAGCAATCGCGAGGGCTTCATGTTCAAGCCAGGGCCGCGGAACCGGCTTTGCCGGGCCGCAGACGCAGCGGCACCGGGGGGGCTGGAGCCTGCGGCTCCAAAGCTGCTTGAGCAGCTTTGGACAGGCGACAGAGGGGAAGCGTCTCGCGCGCCGCGGCCTGCAAGGCCTCGGGAGCTACGCACCGTGAGCGACCGTGGGGGCCCACTACCGCGGCGCGTGGGCCAGCGTCCAGACGCCATGGGGGCTTTTTCCAACGTTGACCTGGTG
>CAZWDK010000495.1:0-1676 GCA_964633095.1 uncultured Polaromonas sp.
GGCTTGCGGCGGCCTCAGAAAAACTCACGGGCCAGCAATTCATAAGACCGCTGGCGGGCGGCCGGGTCATGCGTCCAGGTGATCAGCACCAGCTCCTCCACCTGCAAGGCGGCCGCCAGGGCGCGCAATTTGTCGGCCACCTGCGGCCCGCTGCCCACCAGCGCCGTACTTCGGAGTTTGTCCGCCTCGGCCTGCTCGGCCGCACCATGGGGCCGCAGCGCCACCTCGGCCGGCGACAGCAGTGGCCCCAGCGCCCCTTGCTTCCTGTCGATTTTCCAGCGCTCGCGGCCGGAAAAATGATGCCAGGCCTCGGCTTCGGTATCGGCCGCCAGCGCCCAGACGCAGAGCACGGCCTGCGGCTTGGGATGCCGCGGGCTGGGCCGGTACATCTGGCGGTAAAGATCCAGCGCCTGCGCCGCGCCCTGTCCGTCGGTGATGAAATAGGCAAACGCATAAGGCAGGCCATAGTGGGCCGCCAGCTGCGCGCCGTAGTCGGAGCTGCCCAGCATCCAGAGTTCGGGCGTTGTCGGGCCCATGGGATTGGCCGTGATGCCGTGGCCGGGATGGCCTTCGGGCAGGTCCACGCCCGAGACCCAGGCCTGCAGCTCGCGCACCTGCACCGGAAAATTGTCGGCGGACTGGCGCGGGTCGGCACTTAAAAGCCGTGCCGTGCGCATGTCCGAGCCCGGCGCCCGGCCCACGCCCAGGTCGATGCGGCCGGGAGCCAGGGCCTCCAGCACGCGAAACTGCTCGGCGACCTTCAGCGCCGAATAATGCGGCAGCATCACACCGGCACTGCCCACGCGGATACGCCGGGTGGTGGCCGCAATCGCCGCCATCAAGACCTCGGGGGCAGAGCCCACGATGCTGGGGTGGCTGTGGTGCTCGCTGACCCAGAAGCGGCGATAGCCGAGCGCCTCGCAGTGCCGGGCCAGCGCCAGGGTTTCGCGGATGGAGGCATCTTCGGAGCGGCCGGAGACGGCCACCGATTGGTCAAGTACGGACAAACTCAGCATGGGCAAACTATAGCCAGACGGGTCAAAGCGCGCTGGCGAAGGACTATCGCCCAAGCGCCGTGCCAGGCTCTGTTCCAATACGGGGCTATCTTCAGCAGACATTCAAAGAAATCAACATGGCACTCAAAGCCACCATCTACAAAGCCCAACTGCAAATCGCCGACATGGACCGCAGTGTCTATGCCGACCACAGCGTCACCATTGCCCGCCATCCCTCGGAAACCGACGAGCGCATGATGATTCGCCTGCTGGCCTTTGCGCTCAACGTGCCGGCCGATGACCAGCAGGGCCAGCTTGAGTTTGCCAAGGACCTGTGGGACGTGGATGAGCCGGCCCTGTGGCACAAGGATTACACCGATGCCGTGCTGCACTGGATTGACGTGGGCCAGCCCGACGACAAGCGCCTGATGCGCGCCGCAGGCCGCGCCGAACGTGTCACCGCCATCAGCTTTTCCAGCAGCACGCCGGTCTGGTGGAAAGGCATGGAAACCAAACTCACGCGCGCGGCCAACCTGGTGGTGTGGCAAATCGAGGCGGCCCAAAGCCAGGCGCTGGCCAAGCTGGCCGAGCGCAGCATGCAGCTGCAGGTGACGGTGCAGGACGGCACGGTGTGGATGAGCAGCGGGGCTGGCTCGGTGGAGATCACGCCGCGCCGGCTGA
>CAZWDK010000496.1:0-1670 GCA_964633095.1 uncultured Polaromonas sp.
ACCGCGCAACCGGCATCAAGTCCTGGCTCTGCTGCCACGCCTATTGGCTATTACCTATTACCCCTATTACCCCTTGTGCTCCGTCTGCGCCATGCAGTAGGCCAAGAGATCATCCAACTCCCCGGACTTGTCAAATACGGCGTCCGCACCCAGCGCGGCGGCCCGCCTGCGGATTTCTGGCGTGGCGTAATTGGTCAGCATGACCACCTTCTGGAATGCCTCGCGGTTGCGGCAGCCCTCCCAATCCACCGAGACCGCTGCCCTCCTTCAAAAACAGGTCGACGATTGCCAGCTGCCACTCACCGTCGTGCACGGTGAGCCAGCGGTTGGCCTCCGCTTCGGTGGCGCCAAAACCGGTGACTTTGACCGCGCAGATTTCCTTCAGCGTCTCGATCAGGTTCTCGAGGACGGTTTCGTTGTCTTCCGCCAGCTAGGCAATGAGTGGCATAGGTGAGCGCGCGGGTGGGCCTGGGTGATTTAGTGAGGTAGCTGAGCTGCTACGCCTTTGTGGCACAGCCCTTTTAGACACTTTAGGCCGCGTCAAGAGAAAGGTTGCCAGCCGTTGGCGTACATCGCCGCAGGACAGAATGGACCTCTGCACTGGCCGGATGCCGCGGCAAGGACGGTGATGCTCCTGAGCGCCCGCGGAGCCACCGACCGCCGCCGGTGGCCGATGCAAGGCTAAAAAGACTCGTGCGGCGCCAGGTAGCGCCACTGGCCGACCGGCAGGTGGCCGAGGTTGACGCGGCCTATGCGCACGCGCTTGAGGCCGGTCACGAAAAGCCCGACCTGCTCGCACATGCGGCGGATCTGGCGTTTTTTGCCTTCCTTCAGCACAAAGCGCAGCTGCTCGGGGTTTTGCCAGCTGACCTGGGCCGGCCGCAGCGCCTGGCCGTCCAGGCTCAGGCCGTGGCACAGCAGGGCCAGCCTCTCGCGCGGGAAGACGGCCTGCACGTTCAGCGTTTCGGCGCCGTAGCTGACCCGCACCAGGTATTCTTTTTCGATCTCGGAGTCTTCGCCGATCAGCTGGCGCGCGACGCGGCCGTCCTGCGTCAGCACCAGCAGGCCGATGGAATCAATGTCAAGCCGGCCGGCCGGCGCCAGGCCGCGCAGCTGCTCATGGCCCCAGCGCATGCGGCTGTTGCATTCGCGCCAGCGGTTTTGCGGCTGCACCAGCGCCACGGCCGGCTCATGGCCGTCTTCGGCCTGGCCGCTGACATAGCCGACCGGCTTGTTGATCAGGATGGTGACCTGCTGGCGCTGCTGCTGCTCGGCCTGGCGGTCGACCTCGATGCGCGCGTCCAGCGCCACCGGCTGGCCCATCACGGCCGGCGCGCCGTTGACGCGGACCCAGCCGCGGGCAATCCAGTCGTCGGCCTCGCGGCGCGAGCACAGGCCCAGCTCGGCCATGCGCTTGTTGAGCCGCACGCTGGTGGCGGGCGCGCCCGCCGCGGAATTGGCGGCGGCTTTCGGAATACGTACCGCGGCGCCAGTGGGCGCCGGTCCGGCCTTGGGTTTCGGAGGGTCTTGCATTTGCTATCTATTTTATAGCTGCATGCGCCCGCAAATCTTGGGCCACAGCCATGTTGAACCCTAATTATCGGGCAAACCCGGCGTCAGGACACCAGCAAACGGTAACCGACTGCGGTTTCTGTGAGCAGATGCCTGGG
>CAZWDK010000497.1:0-1658 GCA_964633095.1 uncultured Polaromonas sp.
GCAGCCGTCACCCCGGTAGCCAGCTGCCCGCTCATCTCGGCGGCCGTACGCGGCTTGCCAATGGGCGCGTTGGCCTGCCCTTTTTGCACCGCCGCCATGTCTTCCTCGCTGGGGTACTGGCCCATCAGCACATAGTCAAACACCCGCCGCGCGATCGGTGCGGCCGCCCCGGCGCCCCAGCCGGCGTTTTCCACGATCAGCGCCAGCGCGATCTTGGGCTGGTCCGCCGGTGCGAACGCCATGTAGACCGCATGGTCACGCTGGTGTTCTTCCATCCTGGCCTTGTTGTATTTTTCCTTCTGGCCTATGGTCACCGCCTGCGCCGTGCCGGTTTTGCCGCCGCTGACATAACCGGCGCCGGCAAACACCCGGGCCGCCGTGCCCCCCTGCGTCACGCCGACCAGCGCCTTGCGCACAATGGCCACGTTCTCTGGCCGGTAACCCAGGTCGACGGGCGGGTCGGCCGGCAGCGGGTGGACCTGGCCGGTCACGGTGTCCTGCGTCGCCATCACCAGCCGCGGCTTGTGCTTGATGCCGTTGTTGGCCAGCGCGGCGGTCGCCTGCGCCAGCTGCAGCATGGTGAAGCTGTTGTAGCCCTGGCCTATGCCCAGCGAGATGGTTTCCCCGGCGAACCACTTCTGCTGCGCGGCGCGTTTGAAGTAGCTGCGCTTCCAGTCCTGGCTGGGCAGCACGCCGCGCACCTCACCGTTGATGTCTATGCCGGTGATCTGCCCAAAACCCAGCGGCGCCATGAAGTCGTGTATGGCGTCCACGCCCATTTCGTTAGCCAGCGAATAAAAATACACATTGCTGGACTCGACAATGGCGCGGTTCATGTCCATGATGCCGCCGCGCTCGTTCTCGGGGCTGCCAAAACGGTGGCCGCCAAACATGTAAAAGCCCGGGTCGTTGACCAATGCCGTGGGCGAACGCTGGCCGGTCTGCAGGGCGGCCATGGCCATGAAGGGCTTGTAGGTCGAGCCCGGCGGGTAGGTGCCGCGCAGCGCCCGGTTCAGCAGCGGCTTGTCGATGGACTCGTTCAGCGCCTGCCAGCTCTCCTGGTCTATGCCATCGACGAACAGGTTGGGATCGAAGGTCGGCTTGCTGACAAAGGCCAGCACCTCGCCGGTTTGCGGGTCCATCGCCACCAGCGCGCCGCGCCGCGCGCCATACATGTCTTCCACCAGTTTTTGCAGGCCGATGTCCAGCGACAGCCTGACGGTATTGCCGGGCATGGCCGGGTTGCTGGCCAGCTTGCGCACGGCGCGGCCGCCGGCCGAGGTCTCCACCTGTTCGACGCCGGTGGTGCCATGCAGCTGCTGCTCGAAACTCTGCTCCACGCCGAGCTTGCCGATGTAGTCGGTGCCGCGGTAATTGCCTTCGTTCTCGCTTTCCTCGATGCTTTCTTTTTCCGCCTGGTTGATGCGGCCTATGTAGCCCACCACATGGCTGCCCAGTTCGCCATACGGGTAGCTGCGAAACAGCCGCGCCTTGATGTCGACGCCGGGAAAGCGAAAACGCTGCGCCGCGAAGCGCGCCACTTCCTCGTCGCTCAGCCGCGTGCGTATCGGCAGCGACTCAAAGTTTTTCGACTCCTCGCGCAGGCGCTTGAAGCGCCGCTTGTCGCGCAGCTGGATGTCCACCACCTTGCCCAGCGC
>CAZWDK010000498.1:0-1658 GCA_964633095.1 uncultured Polaromonas sp.
TTGATGCGGTAGTTGAATTCGGTCACGCTGCGCGGCCCGCCGGGCAGCTCGCCGATCAGCCCGCAAAAACGCCGGAAGCTGCCGCGCTCTTCGGGAATCGTCACGGCAAACAGGGCCTCGCGTTCCTCGCCCACTTCGGCCCGCTCGGCGACAAAGCGCAGGCGGTCGAAGTTCATGTTGGCGCCGCACAAGATCGCGGCATAGGTTTCGCCCCGGGTCTTGTGCGCGGCGACGTACTGCTTGATGGCGGCCACCGCCAGCGCACCGGCGGGCTCGACAATGCTGCGCGTGTCGACAAACACGTCCTTGATGGCGGCGCAGACGGCGTCGGTATCGACGCTGATGAACTCATCGACCAGCTCGCGGCTGATGCGAAAGGTTTCCTCGCCGACCAGCTTGACGGCCGTGCCGTCCGAAAACAGGCCCACGTCGTTCAGGGCCACGCGCTTTTTGGCGCCCACCGACTGCATCATGGCGTCGGAGTCGTTCATCTGCACGCCTATGACCTTGATCTCGGGCCGCACCGCCTTGATGTAGTTGGCGACGCCGGAAATCAGCCCGCCGCCGCCTATGGCCACAAACACGGCATCGAGCCGGCTGGATCCCAGGCTTTGCAGCTGCATCAGGATTTCCATCGCGATCGTGCCCTGGCCGGCAATCACGTCCGGGTCGTCAAACGGGTGCACAAAGGTCAGGCCCTGTTTTTTCTCCAGCACCACGGCATGGGCGTAGGCGTCCGAGTAGCTGTCGCCGTGCAGCACCACGTCGCCGCCCCAGCCCTTGACCGCATCGATCTTGAGCTGCGGCGTGGTCGTCGGCATGACCACCACGGCCCGGGTGCCGAGCTTTTGCGCGCTCAGCGCCACGCCCTGGGCATGGTTGCCGGCCGAGGCGCAGATCACGCCCTTCTTGAGCTGGGCCGCGCTCAGGTGCGCCATCTTGTTGTAGGCCCCGCGCAGCTTGAAGCTGAACACCGCCTGCTGGTCCTCGCGCTTGAGCAGCACGGTGTTGTTCAGGCGCTGGCTCAGGTTTTTGGCTGGCTCCAGCGCGGACTCGACCGCCACGTCGTAAACCCGCGCGGTGAGGATTTTTTTCAGGTAATCGGCCGGTTTAAGCCCCCTGGCGGGCGCTCCCGACGCTGACTTGGCGGCTGCTTTGGCGGTTCTGGCGGGGGGGCGGGGGGCGGGTTTGGTCTGGGTTGGCATGTTTTTTCTCGCAGGCTCACATCATAGTGGGCAAGAAAAAAGACCCAGATCTTGCGATCTGGGTCTGTAAATCCACCCTTAGAGGAGGTGGAGGAGACAACCGGTGCAAAAATACGACAATTCCGTACTGATGCAATGTGTCAAGTATAGCGGAGTCATGTTGCGCTGCACCATATTATGGTGGTGAAAATTGCACATTTTTCAGGTTTTATTCATAAGTATTTTGCATAAGGAGTCGCACTAATGGAATGCACAGTAAGCTGGACAGGCAGCAACACCGCGACCGGGTCGCGCTCGGGCATGACCTTTCTCGCGGAAACCGGTAGCGGCCACACCCTGGTGATGGATGGCGCGCCCGATGCCGACAAGCCGGAAAACGGTGGCGCCAACCTGGCGCCGCGTCCCATGGAAACCGTGCTGGCCGGCACCGGCGGCTGCACCGCCTATGACGTG
>CAZWDK010000499.1:0-1657 GCA_964633095.1 uncultured Polaromonas sp.
GACCTGATGGATGTCAACGCCGGCCGCATTGCCGATGGCGATGCCAGCATAGAAGATGTGGGCTGGGAGCTGTTTCACCTCATGCTGGAGGTGGCCAGCGGCCGCAAGAAAACCTGGGCCGAGCACTGGAAGCTGCATAACGCGCTGGTGCTTTTCAATCCGGCGCCTATCACCTGAAAAGCCTGAAGAACCTGAAAACCCGGCAAGCGTTTGATACCCGCTGACCCTTGCGCACACCGATCTTCCCAGACAGCGCTAACGATTGAAAAGAGGAATCCCATGACACAAGCAAGCCCTTACCAGAGTTTTCCCAACAGCTTCAAGCGCGACCTGCTTGCCGGCAAAAAACTGATCGGCTGCTGGTCCTCACTGGCCAATGCCATCACCACCGAAGTGCTGGGCGTTGCCGGCTTTGATTGGATCCTGCTGGATGGCGAACATTCGCCCAACGATGTCGGCACCTTCATCCCGCAGCTGATGGCGCTGAAAGACAGCCCGAGCGCGCCTTTTGTGCGTCCGACCAGCAACAACGCGGTCGAGATCAAGCGCCTGCTCGATGCCGGCTTCTACAACTTTCTCGTGCCCTTTGTCGAAAGCGCCGATGAAGCGCGGCGCGCCGTGGCCGCCACGCGTTATCCGCCGCAAGGCATTCGCGGTGTCTCGGTCTCGCAGCGCAGCAACCGCTACGGCACGGTGCCGGATTATTTCAAGGGCATCAACGAGCAGATTTGCGTGGCCGTGCAGATCGAGAGCGGCGCGGGGGTGGCGGCAGCGCGGGCCATCGCTGAAGTCGACGGCGTGGACTGCATTTTTGTCGGCCCGTCCGACCTGGCTGCGGGCCTGGGCCATCTGGGCAATGCCGGCCACCCGGACGTGCAAAAAGCCATCGCCAGCGTCTTTGCCGATGCCAAGGCTTGCGGCAAACCGACCGGCATCCTGGCGCCGGTGGAGGCCGACGCCAGGCGCTACATGGAACTGGGCGCCACCTTTGTCGCCGTGGGCAGTGACCTGGGGCTGTTCCGCGCGGCCACGCAGGCCTTGCAGGAGCGTTACCGCGCCTGATTGACGATTTGTTTAACCGAAATTTTGATTGGAGTATTGAAATGAGCAAGCTTGGTTTTATTGGCCTGGGCATCATGGGCGCGCCTATGGCCGCGCATCTGATCAAGGCCGGGCATGAGGTTTTCCTCAACAGCCGCAGCAAGGTGGCCGCCGATCTGCTGACCGGCAACGCCAAGGCCTGCGGTTCCGCGCGCGAGGTGGCGGAACAGGCCGACATTGTTTTCCTGATGCTGCCCGACACACCCGATGTGGCCAAGGTGCTGTTTGGCGACAACGGCGTGGCCTCCGGTTTGAGCGCGGGCAAGACGGTGGTGGACATGAGCTCCATCTCGCCGATGGAGACCAAGGAGTTCGCCCAGAAAATCAACGCCCTGGGCTGCGACTACCTGGATGCACCGGTTTCGGGCGGCGAGGTCGGCGCCAAGGCCGGCAGCCTCACCATCATGGTGGGCGGGCCTGATGCGGCATTCGAACGGGTGAAGCCGCTGTTTGAGCTGATGGGCAAGAACATCACGCTGGTGGGCGGCAATGGTGACGGGCAAACCTGCAAGGTCGCCAACCAGATCATTGTGGCGCTCAACATTGCGGCCGTCGG
>CAZWDK010000500.1:0-1654 GCA_964633095.1 uncultured Polaromonas sp.
TGAACAGCAGCAGCCCGTACTGCACGCTGTTGAGCAGCTGGATGAGGAAGTTGGCAAACGTCATGTCAAGTCGTCATGTCAAATCACAGGCGGCAACCGCGCGCAGGGTCGGCCAGCCCCTTGGCGGCGACACTGACCATTTTGTTTTCCTTGTTCTCGACTTTGCGCAGGTAGATGTCCTGCACCGGGTTGTGCGCCTTGGACAGGGTGAAGGTGCCACGCGGGCTGTCGATTTTTGCCTGCTCCATGCCCTTGATGAGCGTCTCGCGCTTGCCGAGGTCACCGCCGGCGGCCTTCAGTCCCGCCGCCAGCATTTGGGCCGCGTCGTAACCCTGGACCGCATAAACATCGGGCTGCAGCTTGTAGGTTTTGGCATAGCCGAGACGGAACGAGCGGTCTTTCGGCGTGTCGAGGCCATCGGCATAGTGCAGCGTGGTGAGCAGGCCTGCAGCCGCGTCGCCCTGCGCATCCAGCGTGCCATCGGTCAGAAAGCCCGCGCCGTACAGCGGGATCTTGCCCTTGAGGCCGGCTGCGGCATAGTCTTTGACAAACTTGACGGCACCCGCGCCGGCAAAAAACGTGTAGACGGCATCGGGTTTCGCCGCGGCGATTTCGGCCAGCAAGGCCTGGAATTCCACCGTCGGGAATGGCACGCTCAGTTCCTTGGTGACCTTGCCGCCCTTGGCTTCAAAGCCTTCCTTGAAGCCCTTGACCGACTCCTCGCCAGCCGCATACTTCCAGGTGATGGTGACGGCGCTTTTGTGTTTGCGTTCGGCGGCCGCCAGTCCCATGGCGTAGGCCGGTTGCCAGTTGGTGAATGAGGTGCGGAAGATGTTTGGCGCGCACAGAGGCCCGGTGATCGCGTCTGCGCCGGCATTCGGAATGATGAGCAGGGTTTTGGTGTCCCTGGCCACCTTGGCCATGCCCATGGCGACGCCGGAGTGCACGGTGCCGACCAGCACATCCACCTTGTCGCGCTGAACCAGCTTGTTGGCGTTTTCTATGCCCTTGGACGGCTCCGACTCATCGTCGACCTTGAAGAACTCGATCTTTTTGCCTGCCAGCGTTCCGCCCTGTTCCTGCACAAACAGCCTGAAGCCGTTTTCGATGGCCACGCCCAGCTGGGCATAGGTGCCGGTATAGGGCAACATCAGTCCGACTTTGATGCTGTCGCTGCCTTGCGCCTGGACGCTTGAGGCTGTGAGCAAGGCGCAAGAAAGGCATACGAGGGAAGAAGCCGAAATTTTTTTCACAGGGATGTCTCCGTTGGGGAAAGGGGTCGAATGAAGGGCGATGCCGCAGAAGCACCGGTGCGCGCGTGTTGGTCAATGAACTCCCTGATGGCGCGGATCAGGGCCGCAGGCTGATCGCGGTGGGGTGAATGCCCGCATTCGGCGAGTTCGAGCAGCTGCGTCTGTGGCAGGCGGCGCGCAATGCCGTGAATATGTTCCAGCGTGCCGTATTCGTCCTGCAGGCCTTGCACGGCAAGAATCGGGCAAGTGATGGACGGCAGCTCAGCCTCTATCGTCCAGCTGAGAAAGCTGGGGTCTAGCCAGATGTCGTTCCAACCCTTGAAGGCCGAATCAACATCGTCGTGGTAGCGCGCCAGTTTCGCTTTCAGGTCAGTCGTCAGATAGGCATCGCGGGCCTTGCG
>CAZWDK010000501.1:0-1651 GCA_964633095.1 uncultured Polaromonas sp.
GCGGTCGTCATCGGCGGCGGCCTGCTGGGCCTGGAAGCCGCCAACGGCCTGATGCTGCGCGGCATGGAGGTCAGCGTGGTGCATGTCATGCCCTGGCTGATGGAGCGCCAGCTCGACGATGTGGCGGGCAAGCTGCTGCAGAAGTCGCTGGAAGACCGCGGCCTGAAGTTCCTGATCGGCGCCCAGACGCAGGAGCTGACCGGCAACGCCGAGGGCCGCGTCAAGTCCATCAAGTTCAAGGACGGCAGCGAGCTGGAGACCGACCTGGTGGTCATGGCCGTCGGCATTCGCCCCAACACCGCGCTGGCCGAATCCATGCGCCTGCACTGCAACCGCGGCATCGTGGTCAACGACACCCTGCAAACCGTGACCGACGCCCGTATTTACTCTGTCGGCGAATGCGCCGCGCACCGCGGCATTGCCTATGGCCTGGTGGCCCCGCTGTTCGAGCAGGCCAAGGTGGCCGCCAACCACCTGGCGCAGTTCGGCATTGGCCGCTACACCGGCTCGCTCACCTCTACCAAACTCAAGGTGACCGGCATTGACCTGTTTTCCGCCGGCGAATTCATGGGCGGCGAAGGCACCGAAGAAATCGTCATGAGCGACCCCTTTGGCGGTGTCTATAAAAAGCTGGTGCTCAAGGACGACAAACTGATAGGCGCCTGCCTCTATGGCGACACGGTGGACGGCAGCTGGTACTTCAAGCTGCTGCGCGACGGCCGCAGCGTCAGCGACATCCGCGACAAGCTGATGTTTGGCGAATCCAACATCGGCGACACCGGCCATGAAGGCCACAGCAAGGCCGCATCCATGCCCGACGAGGCCGAGGTGTGCGGCTGCAACGGCGTCAACAAGGGCACCATCTGCAAGGCCATCAAGGAAAAAGGCCTGTTCACGCTGGAAGAGGTCAAGAAGCACACCAAGGCCAGCGCCTCCTGCGGTTCCTGCACCGGGCTGGTCGAGCAGATCCTGATGTTTACCGCGGGCGGCGACTACTCGGCCACGCCCAAGATGAAAGCCATGTGCGGCTGCACCGACCACGGCCACCAGGCGGTGCGCGACGCCATCAGGGCCAACAAGCTGCTGACGATTGCCGACGTCTACGCGTTCATGGAATGGCGCACCCCCAACGGCTGCGCCAGCTGCCGCCCGGCCGTCAACTACTACCTGATCTCGACCTGGCCCAAGGAAGCCAAAGACGACCCGCAAAGCCGCTTCATCAACGAGCGCTCGCATGCCAACATCCAGAAGGACGGCACCTACAGCGTGATCCCGCGCATGTGGGGCGGCCACACCACGCCCGACGAGCTGCGCCGCATCGCCGACGCGGCCGACAAGTACAAGATTCCGACCGTCAAGGTCACCGGCGGCCAGCGCATCGACCTGCTGGGCGTGAAAAAGGAAGACCTGCAAAACGTCTGGAAGGACCTGGGCATGCCCAGCGGCCTGGCCTACGCCAAGGCCACGCGCACGGTCAAGACCTGCGTCGGCAGCGAATGGTGCCGCTTCGGCACCCAGGACAGCACGCAAATGGGCAAGGACCTGGAACACGCGCTGTGGGCCATGTACTCGCCGCACAAGGTCAAGCTCGCCGTCAGCGGCTGCCCGCGCAACTGCGCCGAATCCGGCATCAAGGACGTGGGCGTGATCG
>CAZWDK010000502.1:0-1633 GCA_964633095.1 uncultured Polaromonas sp.
TGCATTGCCGGTTCGCGTCTCTTCGTGGCGCGCAAGCTGTATGGCGAATTCATGGAGCGCCTGGCCACGCGCGCCGCTGCGCTGCGCGTGGGCGACCCGGCCGACGAGCGGACCCAGATGGGACCGCTGATCACGGCCAGGCACCGCGAATCGGTCGAGCGCTATGTGGAGCTTGGCTTGAGCGAAGGCGCGAACCTGCGCACCGGCGGCGTGCGGCCGCAAGGCGGACTGTACGAGCGCGGCTACTACTACACGCCCACGATTCTGGAGGGCATCAAGAACAGCGACCAGATCTGCCAGCAGGAAATCTTTGGCCCCGTGCTGGTGGCCATGCCCTTCGACAGTGAAGACGACCTGCTGGCCCAGGCCAACGACAGCCTCTACGCCCTGGCCGCCGGCATCTGGACGCGCGACTACAAACGCGCCTGGCGCATTGGCCGCGCGGTGCAGGCTGGCACGGTGTGGATCAACACCTACAAACAGTTTTCCATCTCGACGCCGTTCGGCGGCTGGCGCGACAGCGGCCTGGGCCGCGAGAAGGGGCGCCTCGGGATCCTGCAGTACATGGAGCAAAAAAGCCTGTACTGGGGCCTCAACGAACAACCGCTGGCGTGGGCCAACTAAAGCCGCGCGCAACACAAGGAGCCATCACATGAGCGTACTGGGCATAGACGAAATCACCTACGGCGCGGACGACCTGCCGACCTGCCGCCGCTTCTTCCTGGACTGGGGGCTGTCCCTGGTCACCGAGGAGGCCGATCAACTGGTTTTTGAAACCCTCAATGGCTGCCGCGTGATCGTTGCCGCCAGCACCCGCGCCGGCCTGCCGCCCGCGATGGAAGCGGGGCCGACGCTGCGCCAGGTGGTGTGGGGCGTGGAGAGCGAGGCCGACCTCGCACGCTATGCCGACAGCATCCGCCAGCAGCCCGGCTTCGTGCAGGACGCCGGCCGCATCGGCTGCACCGACCCCAACGGCCTGGCGGTGCGCCTGCAAGTCACGCGCAAGCGCGATATCAAGGTGGAGTGCGCCGAGCACAATACCTGGAACAGCAAGCATCGCATCAACAAGCCCAGCCCGGCCTACGAGCGCGCCACGCCGATTGAAGTCGGGCATGTGGTGTTCTTCGTCAAGGACGTGGTGGCCTGTGAGCGCTTCTACCAGGAGAGCTTTGGTTTCGCCGCTTCCGATCACTATCCGGGCCGCGGCGCCTTCCTGCGCTGCGCGCCCGAGGGCGGCCACCACGACATCTTCCTGCTGCAGCGCCCCGCGGGCGACTCCGCGCTCAACCATGTGGCGTTCACGGTGCGCGACATCCACGAGGTGTTCGGCGGCGGCATGCACATCTCGCGCTGCGGCTGGGAAACCCAGCTCGGCCCGGGCCGGCACCCGATCTCGTCAGCCTACTTCTGGTACTTCCGCAACCCGGCGGGCGCGCTCGTCGAGTACTACGCCGACGAAGACCAGCTCACCGCGGACTGGCAGCCGCGCGATTTCGAGCCCGGTCCCACGGTCTTTGCCGAATGGGCGATCGAAGGCGGCATTGACGGCAACACGCGCCGCCAGAAGAGTGCAGCGGCGCCCAAGGGCCAGTTTATTACCGACCGGAAGTAACCCGGCATGCGACGCACCTGC
>CAZWDK010000503.1:0-1630 GCA_964633095.1 uncultured Polaromonas sp.
GGGTGGCGCGCTGAGCGGCGGCGGCACCTGGCACCGGCCGGCCGACACCGCGCGCACCGTCGTCAACGGCATGCTCACGGTGCTGATCGATCCGGCGAAACTCGGCACCCAGGCCCGCTTCGAGCAGGAGGCGCTGGCCTTTGTGGACTGGCTGCGGCAAAGCCCCGCGGCGCCCGGACACGATGCCGTGCGCATTGCCGGCGAGCCCGAGCGCGAGGCCCGGCGCGTGCGCGAGCGCGAGGGCATCACGCTGGACGACCAGACCTGGGCCGAAATCCAACAGGCCGCGGCCAAGGTCCAGGCCCGGCTCTGAGGCCGACGGCTCAGGAGGCGGCCGCGGGGTCGAACTGCCCTGCGGCCCGAAGCAGGCACAGCGCCTGCCGGGTAGGCGCAGCCAGCTTTCTAGAGCATCAAGGCCAGGCTGGCGTCCAGATGCTCGGACGGCGCCCGCTTGAAGCCCGAGCGGGCAAAGCGCTGCAGGCGGCCCACGATGAAAGCCACGATCACCGAGGCGCGCACCTGGGCGTCCACCGTGGGCGTGGCGGTGCCGCTGGCGATGGCGGCATCGCGCAGGCTTTGTTTCAGGGCGGATTCCAGCTTGTCGAAAAACTGGTTCATGCGTTCCTGCAGGCGCTCGTTTTCAAACACCAGCGCATCGCCCACCATCACGCGCGTCATGCCGGGATTTTTTTCGCCAAACTGCAGCACCATCAGCACCAGCTTGCGGGTGCGCACCGCATGGTCGGTTTCGCGCTCGGTGATCTGGTTGACCAGGGTGAAGACGCTTTGCTCGATAAACTCGATCAGCCCCTCGAACATCTGCGCCTTGCTGGCGAAATGGCGGTACAGCGCGGCTTCACTCACCGCCAGTTTGGCCGCCAGCGCCGAGGTGGTGACGCGCTCAGCACCCGGCTGCTCCAGCATGGTCGCTAGCGCCTCAAGAATCTGTATCCGGCGCTCACCCGGCTTGGGGCGCTTGCGCACTGCGGGATCGGCGGGTGCGGCGTGCGGGCTCAATTCGGGTTCAGACGCTAAGTCGGACATAAGGGGCGCGAGGTAAAGAATGTTTCAAAAAACCGGGGATCGTTGCAATTGATTCTCGCACAGCCCACTGGTCGCGCCGGCTCTTGCGGGGGCGGGTTTGCGTTGGTGTTTCGTCCACGCCACGGAGCGCAAACAACCGGCTTCGTCGCTCCGCCTGGCGGTTGCGGCGGCCTTGCTACAAACTCAGGCGCACGCGCAGACCGCGTGCGCCATTGTCTTTGCCGGCGCCCTGCCCGCTGGCGGTGCGGGCGTCAGACAGCTCGAGCTGCGAGTGTGGTGCACACGGGCGATTTCATCGGCAATGGCCAAGCCCAGGCCATTGCCCTCCCCCTGCGTGCCCAGCACCCGGTAAAAGCGCTGCAAGGCCTTGCCGCGCTCCTGGGGCGCAATGCCCGGGCCGTCGTCTTCCACCTCCAGAAACACGCCCCAACGCCTGCCGGCCGGCTCGGGCACTGGCGGCACGGTGGGCGCCTGATGGCCCGCATGGTCGGCACTGGGGCCGCAGCGAATCGTGACGGTGCCGCCGGGCGGCGTGTACTTGACGGCGTTGTCGACCAGATTGCTGAGCAGCTCGCGCAGCAGCCAC
>CAZWDK010000504.1:0-1616 GCA_964633095.1 uncultured Polaromonas sp.
AGGTTGGGGTGAAGTGGTGTTCGATAATCTGGACTGATTAGGAGAAGAGCCATGCAACTGAATGAAAAAGTCGCGCTCATCACCGGCGCCGCGGTGCAGTAGGGGGCCACGATGGCGACGCGCAAACAGAATCCGGCCTGCCACGAAGGCAGCCACCGCTATGAAAGTCCCGCCCTGCCCGCCGATCACCGGTATCAAGTGGTCGGACTGGTGCTGCAGGGCGGCGGTGCGCTGGGCTCCTACCAGGCTGGGGTGTATCAAGGCTTGGCCGAGGCGGGCCTCCATCCGAACTGGGTAGCCGGCATCTCGATCGGCGCGCTCAATGCGGCGATCATTGCCGGCAACCCGCCCGAGCAGCGCGTCGAGCGGCTGCGCGAGTTCTGGCAGACCATCTGCCAGCCGCCGTTCCTGCCAGCCAGTCCGTTCAACAGCCTGGAGAACCTCAAGGGCTGGCCAGGGTCACTGATCGGGCTGTTCAATAGCTGGGAGGCGTGGCGGGCACTGACCGAGGGGCAGAACGGCTTTTTCGTGCCGCGCAGCCCCTTCAGCGGCAACGGTCCGGCGGGGCTGGGCAATACCAGCTACTACGACACGGCACCGCTGAAAGGCACGCTCGAAGCGCTGGTCGACTTCGACCGGCTGAACGACTCGGGCGAAATGCGCGTGTCGGTTGCCGCGGTGAACGTGAAGAGCGGCAACTTCATCTATTTCGACAACACCAAGGAGCGGCTGCGCGCCGAACACTTCATGGCGTCGGGCGCACTGCCGCCAGGCTTCCCGGCAGTGGAGATCGACGGCGAGTCCTACTGGGATGGCGGCGTGGTGTCGAACACACCGCTCCAGCAGGTGCTGACCACCGAGCCGCGCAAGCATTCGCTGATCTTCCAGGTCGACCTGTGGAGCGCCCACGGCGCGCTGCCGACCGACCTGTCCAAGGTGGCCCTGCGCCAGAAGGAGATCCAGTACTCGAGCCGCACGCGGATGATCACCAAGTACATGGAGAACACGCAGAAGTTCCGCTGCCTGCTACGCGAGGTGATGGAGCTGGTGCCGGAAGAAGCGCGCAAGGACAGCCCTTCGTATCAGCGC
The DNA here is from genome assembly GCA_964633095.1 of uncultured Polaromonas sp. Classification (GTDB taxonomy): domain Bacteria; phylum Pseudomonadota; class Gammaproteobacteria; order Burkholderiales; family Burkholderiaceae_C; genus Polaromonas. Next base: position 1,090 of record CAZWDK010000504.1, read on the forward strand.
GCGGCGGAAGTCGCCTGCGATCGCCTGTTCAACGTGATTCACCTGATCTACAAAGACAAGGAGTGCGATGGACACTACAAGGACTACCAGTTCGGCGCGCTGACGATGCGTGATCACTGGCAAAGCGGCCTGGCCGATATCGGGCACAGCCTGCAGCATCATGACTGGCTCGACATGCCGTCACCCGACAAGCCGTTTATCACCCACGACGTGCACCGTCGTTAAAGCGGTTCGGCCCGGCCACGGCGTCGGCCTCCCAAAGCCCCTGACTCAGGGCCTTTGTTCTTGGCGCTACGTTCGATGCCGATCAGCGTGGAGAACAGGTCGCGGGTAAACACTTGGTTGCCGAAGTGCCAGGAATGGCTCGGCAGGCCGAGAAACGCCGCCTGGTCGGCCGCCGCGCCTAGTGGTTAGCCGCATTCAGCCAGCGTCCGTCGATGCAGGCCACCTGGTCCCTCTAACGCGCGGGAATTTCTAACGGTGCGAAAATCCGCGCCGTGATTGCTGCTCAGTTTTCGGCCCGCAAC
>CAZWDK010000505.1:0-1614 GCA_964633095.1 uncultured Polaromonas sp.
ACGGCCGCATCGACATTGCCGCCGCTGAGCGTGAGGCCGACCTTCAGTCCCGCAAGCTGGGTGCGTTCCTGCATGGCGGCGGCAAAGCTGGCCGCTCCCGCGCCTTCGGCCACGTTGTGGGTGTCGGCATACAGGTCGCGCATGGCCTGGGCCACTTCATCATCCGTGACTTGCACGATGTGGGCCATATGCGGCGCGATGATGTCCAGCGCCGCCTGGTCCGCGATGCGGCAGGCCATGCCGTCGGCCAGCTGCGTGCTGACCGGCGCCTCCACCACGCGGCCTGCGCCCAGCGAGTCGGCGTAGGTGGTGGCATGCGCGCTGACCACGCCGACGATGCGCGCCTTGTGTTTTAACGCGAGCTTGGCGGCAATCGCCGAGCAGGCACCCGAGCCCTGGCCAATCGGCACATAGACCACATCGAGATCGGGCACGGCCCGCATGAACTCCCACCAGTAGGTGCTCACGCCGCGCAGCAGGTCGGCGTGAAAACTCGGCACCATGTGGGCGCCGCGCTCGTCGGCGAGCCGTATGGCGAACTCGCGGCTTTCCTGAAAGTCCTGCCCATGCTCGATCAGCGTCACGCCCAGCGCGCGCATGGCCGCGTTCTTTTCCAGCGAATTGCCCTGCGGAACCACGATGGTGCAGGCCACGCCATGGGCGCGCGCCGCCCAGCCTATGCTCTGGCCGTGGTTGCCGCGGGTGGCGCTGATGACTTCGGCCGGCAGCTGGCCGCGCTGTTTCAGCGCGTCAAAGTAGGTCAGTCCGCCGCGTAGCTTGAAGGCGCCGACCGGCGTGTGGTTCTCGTGCTTGATCCAGCAGTCGGTGCCCAGCCGCTGGCTGGACAGGCCCCAGCGGTATTGCGGCGTGGCCTGGAACTCGCGGTAGACCACGCGGGCCGCGTTTTCAATGTCCTGCAGGTCGGGTAAATCCCGGATGGCTTGGGCGCCTGGCGCGCTCTGCAAGACGGCGCTCATGCCGCCGCCCGCTTTTCGGTCAGCAGGCGCAGCGCCAGCAGACCCAGCACCGTCCCCATGACATGGCGCTGCACGCGCATCCAGCCGATGTTGCGGTTCAGGAAACCGGCGATGGCCGCCGCAAAGCAGATCAGGACGGTGTTCACGCCGGTGCTCACGCCAATCTGCAGGGCGCCCAAAGTCAGGCTTTGCAGCAGCAACTCGCCGCGTTCCGGGTGCAGAAACTGCGGGAAAAAGGACAGGTAAAACATCGCGACCTTGGGGTTGAGCAGATTGGTCATCAAGCCCATGAGAAACAGCGTGCGCGGCGGGTCGTGCGGCAGCTCGCGCGTCTCGAAGGGCGCCTGCCCGCCCGGCTTGACGGCCTGCCAGGCCAGCCACAGCAGGTAAGCCGCGCCCGCAAGCTTGATGGTGTCAAAGGCCAGCGGTACGGCCAGCAGCAACGCGGTCAGGCCGAACGAGGCGGCCAGCAAATGCACCACAAAGCCCAGCACCACGCCGCCCAGCGACACCAGCCCGGCGCCGCGGCCCTGGCACAGGGTGCGCGAGATGCAGTAAATCATGTTGGGGCCGGGCGTCAGGACCAGCACCAGGGCGGCGAGTGCAAAGAAGGCGAGTTCCTGAAACGTCAACATCT
>CAZWDK010000506.1:0-1601 GCA_964633095.1 uncultured Polaromonas sp.
TTTGCCGCTGGTTCGCGTGGAGGCGTTAGCCCGCACGCGGCGATCTCTTTCCTGGCTTGCACCCTGCCTTTTGCACATGGATCACCCTGCCCAGACCGCAGCCTCACAGCGCCAGCAAAGCGCCCGGCAGGAGTGGCGGCTCAGCACCACCGCATCACGACACAAAGGCGGCAGGCACGGGCACCTCGCCAATGGCCTGGCGCAGGATGGCCCAGTGCATGGCTTCGTCACCCAGAATGCTGGCAGCGGCCTTGGACAGGTCGCGGTTGCCAAACAGCGGCACCGCACCCAGGTAGGCGCTGACGGCGCCCTGCTCCAGCTGGGCCGCGAACTTGAGCACGTCCAGCTCGGTTTTCAGCTGCTCGACGGGAAAGTTGTACTGGGTCTTGGCGGCGACGGGTTTGCCGCCCAGCTTTTGCACCGTGCCGGAAAGCACCGCCACATGCGCCTTATGGTGACCCTGAAACGTCACCGCCAGATCCAGCGCGGGTTTGCTCAGCAAATTGCTTTCGGCGCCCAGCTGGTAGGCGGCAATCGCCTCCAGTTCGGCACCGATCGCGGTGTTGAGGATTTGCACGTCGTCGGCTTTGGCGCCTCCGGCCTTGGCGGCCAGCGCATCATGGCCGGCCAGCAGGGCCACCGCGGCACCCGACAACACCAGGCCGCCCGAGCGGCCCAAAAAAATTCGCCGCGCGGCAACGGGGGTGGGCATTTGAAAAAACGACATGGCAATCTCCAGCAAGAAAAGAACGGACCACAGGGATCACGGGCGAAAGGATTCACGCTCGTGGGCAATCTTTGCCAGCACGCCCGCCACGATGCGGTCGCAGCGCGGGCCGGCAAATGAGAAGGCGTCACCGATGGCCATGTCGATGTCGCGCGACAGGCCTTCGCGCAATATGCTGCGGGCGCGGAAGAAGCGGGTTCGCACCGTCGCCTCGGGTATGCCCAGCACCAGCGCCACTTCTTCGACGCTCATCTCCTCGACGCCCCTGAGCATGAACACGGTGCGAAAGGCATCGGGCAAGCGGTCGATCCGGGCTTCAATCTGCTGGCGTATCTGCGCCCGCAGGGCCAAGGGTTCCGGCTGCTCATCGGGATTGGCGTGCATCTGCATCTCCAGGGTGTCCCCATCCGTGTCAACGGAGGCATTCAATGGGACGACCCGGGCGGGCTGGGCAACGTCCCGCCGCAATCGCCCCAGCGCTTCGTTGACGACGATGCGCACCAGCCAGGTCGACAGCCTGGCATCGGCGCGAAACGTGGCCAGCGCACGCCAGGCGCGCAGATAGGCCTCCTGCAAGGCATCCTGCGTGTCGTCGTCGTTCTTGAGAATGCTGCGCGCCGTGCGAAACAGCAAACGGTTGTGGCGTCGCATGATCTGGGCAAAAGCCAAGTCGTTGCCGGCCGCGGCCAGACTGACCAGCTCGGCGTCCGAACTGGCGTCCGAGGGCATGGAGCGCAGGGTGTTGAAGGTGTTCATGGCTGTTCCTGCCCATTAGATGGCAGGACGGCCGCCGGCGTTCCGGTTTTTTTGAACCTGCCAGCCCTTACCCCCAGTTCCTGTGGGCCAGTCTGTGGATAAGCGCCCCAACAACTCC
>CAZWDK010000507.1:0-1594 GCA_964633095.1 uncultured Polaromonas sp.
GTGGTGCCCTGGCCCAGGCTTTCGGTATTGGGCTTGACGCGCAGGCCATAGTGGCAGCCCACCAGCGCGATCAGCACGCCAAACACCACCGACTTGGCCGTCGCCAGCGTCAGGTTGGACGCCTGCACCGCGGCGGGCAGCGATTTGATGAAAAAGGCGGGCGTCACGCCCATCGCCACATTGGCGGCCAGCATGCCGCCCAGCAGGGCGGCAACCGTGGTCCAGACGCTGATCAGCGGCATCACCAGCGCCAGTGCCAGTGCGCGCGGCATCACCAGCCGAAAGCCCTTGGCAATGCCCATGACGCGCATGGCGTCCAGCTCTTCGGTCACCCGCATCACGCCAATCTGCGCGGTAATGGCCGAACCGCTGCGCCCGGCAATCAAAATCGCGGCCAGCACGGGCCCGAGCTCGCGGATCAGCGAAATGCCGAGGATGTTGACGATGAAGGCATCGGCGCCGAACTGGCGCAGCTGCTGCGAAATCAGGTAGGCCAGCACCACGCCAATCAGGAAGCCGACCAGCGCCGTGATGGGCAGCGCCGTGGCGCCAATATGGTAGAGATGGCCGGACAGGTCGCGCCAGGGGCCATGCTGCGGACGGCGGATCAGCCGGATGACGTCCAGCAGCAGCTGGCCCACCAGGCGCAGCAGGCCCTTGCCATGGTCGACCAGGCCAAACAGCCGGCCGCCCAGCACGATCAAGGGCTCGGCCCAACCCGGCTTGCGCGACCTGGGCGGGCTGCAGGTGAACTGGGCGACGGTTTCCAGCAGCGCACGCTGGCCGGGCGCCAGCTCCAGTTGCGCCGGCCATTGCTGGCCCCAGTGGTTCCACAGCACCTGGGCCCCGAGGTGGTCGAATCTTTCCATCTGCCCGAGCTGCCACTGCACGGCCGCGGCCTGGCCCGCGTTGGCGGCATCAGCGCTCAGGCTTGTCAGCTGCGCCGTCAGCGCCTCCCATGCCGCCCGGCCGGTGAGGTCTGCCGCCGTCCACGCCCCCCGCACGACCAAGCGCCGGCCTTCAGGCAGGTTCTGCTGTTCTATGCGAGGCGTGGAATCTTCCATGAGCATGCCTGGGGTGGCGATCCTTGCAAATGCGTCCAATTCGGCGGCGCAGAACTGCCATGGTAACTGCTGCAATCAGCCCCGCGCGCAGGCCAGCGCGCTGGCGCCGGTCAGTTCCGCGTTAGGCTGCACAGGCAGGATCAGCCCCAGGGCCGCGGCCATCATGGCCAGACCCACCCAGAAACAACCGGAAACCGCGAGACAAGAAAATCCATGCAAGACAAGACGCAAGACAAAACGCCGGACGAGAGCCCCGCGTTTGACTACATCATCGTTGGCGGCGGCACGGCCGGCTGCCTGCTGGCCAACCGCCTGAGCGCCGATGCCTCCAAGCGCGTGCTGCTGATCGAGGCCGGCCGCAAGGACGACTACCACTGGATTCACATCCCGGTGGGCTATCTGTACTGCATTGGCAACCCGCGCACCGACTGGCTTTACCAGACCGAACCAGCCGCCGGCCTGAATGGCCGGACGCTGCGCTACCCGCGCGGCAAGACGCTGGGCGGCTGCTCCAGCATCAACGGCATGAT
>CAZWDK010000508.1:0-1583 GCA_964633095.1 uncultured Polaromonas sp.
TAGTCAAAGCTGTCGTGGGTATGCCCATGCACCCAGAGCTGCACCCGGCTGCCGTCCAGCAGGTGCTCGGCATTCGAGACGAAACACAGGTTCAGCGGTGAATTGGCGAAGCGGGGGTGAATGCTGCGCGGCGATGGCGCATGGTGGGTCACCACCACGGTCGGGCCGGCATGGGGCTTGGCCAGCTTGCGAGCCAGCCATGCGGCATGGCGCCGGAACAGCGCTGCCGAATCCGCCGGGCTGAACAGCGATGTCAGGGTTTCGTCAAGGTGAATCCGCTGGAAATCGCGCATGAAGCGCAAGGCCTCCTCCAGCGCGGCGTTGCGCCCTTCGCCGTCGCCGTAGAGCAGGAAATCTGTCCACAGCGTGCTGCCCAGAAAACGGACACCGTCGATGAGCAGCTCATCATCATCCAGCACATGAATCCGCGTGCCGGCGCAACGCCGCTTGAGCTCGGCCGCGACACCCACCAGGCTGCCGCCATAGAACTCGTGATTGCCCGGCACGTACAGCACCGGCCTGGAAAACCCCGCAGCCCAGGCCACGGCCTGGGCCGGCCGCGCGATGTCGCCCGCGAGAATGACCACATCGGCATCGTTGTGAGGCAGCGCCAGCCCACCCTGGCTCAGGTGCAAATCCGACAGAATGTTGAGTTTCATGACAGAAGAGTCATTTTGCTGTATTTTCGGGTCGACCACAGCGGAGAAATCGGAGCGAAGCGCCATGGCCAACATCCATGTTCCGGGTTTTAACGCGCCGGCTGCCGGCCCCGAGGCGCCGCTGGAAATGCTGGCCGCCTGCCACCAGCGCATCGAGCGCCAATGCATGAGCCTGCAGCGACTGGCACTGCAGCTACGCACGCAAGGCCCCGACGAGCCGGCCCGCCAGGCCGCGCAGAACCTGATGCGCTACTTCGACACGGCCGCGCACGACCATCATGCCGACGAGGAAGAAGACCTGTTTCCGGCGCTCATTGAATCCATGGCCGGCTCGGATGCGGTGTGCCTGCGCGAACTGACGCAAGGGCTGACACTGGAGCACCGCGAGCTGGAGGCCGCGTGGCGGCGCGTGCGTGCGGCGCTGGCGCCCATTGCCGCGGGAGAGGCCGCGCCGCTGTCACCCGACGCGGTCGATGACTTTGCCGAACGCTACCGGTGCCACATCGAGCGCGAAGAAGGCGAGCTGCTGCCCATGGCAGCCCGCCTGCTGAGCGACGACGAGATCGCCCGGGTCGGCCAGGCGATGCGCAAGCGGCGCGGGCCAAGCGACGCCTAGCCAGCCGCCCGCGCGCAAGGCTCAGTGCAGCTTCACGCCCGTCTTGGCCTGCAGCGACTCCAGGCTCACGCCAGGCGCCAGCTCCACCACCTTCAGGCCTTGCGGCGTCACGTCCATCACGGCCAGGTCGGTGATGATGCGGTTCACCACACCCACGCCGGTCAGGGGCAGCGTGCACTTCTCAAGAATCTTCAGGTCTTCCGTGCCGTCCTTCTTTTTGGCGACATGCTCCATCAGCACGATGACGCGCTTGACGCCGGCCACCAGGTCCATGGCGCCGCCCATGCCCTTGACCATCTTGCCCGGGA
>CAZWDK010000509.1:0-1572 GCA_964633095.1 uncultured Polaromonas sp.
GGGCTGGAGGGCGACTTCAACCGCAAGGGCTCCAGCGCGTTCTCGGGCCGCATCGGCCAGCGCGTGGCCGCCAAGGGCGTGACGGTGCTGGACGACGGCACGATTGCCGACCGCCGTGGCTCGCTCAATGTGGATGACGAGGGCCATGCCAGCCAACGCAATGTGCTGATTGAAGACGGCATTTTGAAGGGCTACATCCAGGACTCGCTGAATGCGCGCCTGATGGGCGTCAAGCCCACCGGCAACGGCCGCCGCGAAAGCTACGCCCATGTGCCGATGCCGCGCATGACCAACACCTATATGCTGGGCGGCGACAGGCAGCCCGAGGAAATCGTGGCCAGCATCAAAAAAGGCCTGTATGCCACCAATTTCGGCGGTGGCCAGGTCGACATCACCAGCGGCAAGTTCGTGTTCTCGGCCAGCGAAGCCTTCTGGGTGGAAAACGGCAAGATTCTTTACCCGGTGAAGGGTGCGACGATTGTCGGCAACGGCCCGGATGCGCTGACCCGCGTCACCATGGTGGGCAATGACATGCAGCTGGACAGCGGCGTCGGCACCTGCGGCAAGGAAGGCCAGAGCGTGCCGGTGGGCGTGGGCCAGCCGACCTTGCGCATCGATGGCCTGACCGTGGGCGGCACCGCCTAAACCGGTGTTGAAGCCGGGGTATTAAGGCCTCTTTTTGGACCTGTGCTACATTGCAACGTATGACTTCAGCGAAATTTTATTTCGGTTACTTTTGGTTCTCAAGCGCCACCGGCGGTAGAGAGATACTCGCGTAACCTGAAGAAACGCAACAAATCTCAAAAAACCGCCGGCGACCCGGCGGTTTTTTTTTGCCCGTTTGATCCCTGTTTGAACCTTGCCGACTCCCTGAAATTGCCTGAAATTTGAAAAGGAAACCTGCGATGAATGCCAAAGCGACCTCCGCCAGCCCTTCCAGCGACAGCTGGTATGCGAACGTTGAAAAAACCAGCCAGACCGACGACGAACGCATCAAGGACATCACCGTGTTACCCCCACCCGAGCATCTCATCCGTTTCTTCCCGATCCGCGGCACCGCCGTCGAGTCGCTGATCACCCGCACCCGCAAGGGCATTCACAACATCATGGCCGGCAAGGATGACCGGCTGCTGGTGGTGATAGGCCCGTGCTCCATCCACGACCCCGCCGCTGCGATGGAATACGCGCGCAAGCTGGTCGAGCAGCGCAAAAAGTACGAAGGCACGCTGGAAATCGTGATGCGCGTCTACTTTGAAAAGCCGCGCACCACGGTCGGCTGGAAGGGCCTGATCAACGACCCCTACCTCGACGAAACCTTTCGCATCGACGAAGGCCTGCGCATTGCGCGCCAGCTGCTGATCGACATCAACCGCCTGGGCTTGCCGGCCGGCAGCGAGTTCCTCGACGTGATTTCGCCGCAATACATTGGCGACCTGATTGCCTGGGGCGCGATTGGCGCACGCACCACCGAAAGCCAGGTGCACCGCGAGCTGGCTTCCGGCCTGTCGGCGCCGATTGGCTTCAAGAACGGCACCGACGGCAACATCCGCATCGCCACCGACGCGATCCAGG
>CAZWDK010000510.1:0-1541 GCA_964633095.1 uncultured Polaromonas sp.
GGCCGTTCGGTGATGGTGGCAATCGCCGAGAGCGGCGTCGTGCTGCCGGAGCCGGTTTTCAGCTGCAGCTCGCCCAGCGAGGCCGGCGTCGTCAGCTGGTCGGGCATGGCTTCGAGGATCACGCGGTACTGGTTGGTCTCGGTGAAGATGGTCGAGACAATGCGCTGGCCGAAGGCGCTGTAGAGTGCGTCGTCAATGGATGAGGTGGTGATGGCAAGGCGCGACGCGGTGTCGCGGTCCACCGTGATGTAGGCGCCGGCGCCGCTGGAGCCCGCATCGGAGGCCACGTTGCGCACGCCGCTCAGGGTCTGCATGCGCTGCGCGAGCCGGGTGGCCCATTGCACCACCGTGGCGTTGTCCGCGCCCTCCAGCGACACGCGGAACTGCGTCGGGCCGGTCTCGGCATCGATCGTCAAGTCCTGCGTGGGCTGCAGGTAGAGCGTCACGCCCGCGACCTGGCTCACACGCGCCTTCAGCCGGGCCATGGTTTCCTGCTGGCTGTCGGCGCGGCCGCGCTTGAGGTTGATCAGCATGCGGCCGGTGTGCAGCATGGTGTTGTTGGCGGCGTCCACGCCGATGAAGGAACTCAGCGTATCGACATCCGGGTCTTCCAGGATGGCCTGGGCCGCCGCCTGCTGCAGATCGGCCATGCGCGCATACGAGACCGACTGCGCGGTTTCGATGCGGGCCTGCAGCTGGCCGGTGTCCTGCGTGGGAAAGAGGCCCTTGGGAATCAGCACATAGAGCAGCACCGTCAGCAGCAAGGTGGCCAGCGCCACCAGCAAGGTGGCGCCCTGGCGCTTGAGCACCCAGCTCAGCCAGAGGTCATAGCGTGCAATGACCCGGTCAATCAGCGCCTGCAGCCAGGCCCCGGTCTTGCTGCCCTGGCCTTCGGGAAGGTGCCTGAGCCAGCGTGCCGACATCATGGGCACCAGCGTGAGGGAGACCACCGCCGAGATCAGGATGGTGATGGCCAGGGTGACGGCGAACTCGCGGAACAGGCGCCCCACGACATCGCCCATGAAGAGCAGCGGGATCAGCACCGCAATCAGCGAGACGGTCAGTGAAATGATGGTGAAGCCGATTTGCGTCGCGCCCTTGATGGCGGCGGCCATGGGTTCCTCTCCCCCCTCGATGTAGCGCGAGATGTTTTCAATCATCACGATGGCGTCGTCCACCACGAAGCCGGTGGCAATCGTCAGCGCCATCAGGCTGAGGTTGTTCAGGCTGTAGCCCAGCAGGTACATGGCGCCGCAGGTGCCGATCAGCGAGATAGGCACGGCCAGGCTGGCGATTACGGTCGCGCGCACGCTGTGCAGAAACACGAAAATGACCAGCACCACCAGCAGCACGGCCAGCACCAGTTCGATCTCGACATGCAGCACCGAGGCGCGTATGCCGGTGGTGCGGTCGCTCAGCACCTCCACCTTGAGCGCGTCGGGCAGGCCGGACTGCAGCTCGGGCAGCCGCTGCTTGATGGCGTCGACCGTGGCGATCACGTTGGCACCGGGCTGGCGCTGCACGTTCAGGATGATGGCGGG
>CAZWDK010000511.1:0-1526 GCA_964633095.1 uncultured Polaromonas sp.
TGGACGCCGGCCCGCGCGGCCACCTCAATGCCGAGAGTGGCCTGGCCGACTGGCCGCAGGCGCACGCCCAGCTGCTGCGCCTGCAGGCCCTGGCGGCTCCTTCAAGCCACGCCATGAAGGGGGCAGTTTGATGGGCCGCGGCATGCAGGGCCTGCTTGTTCACGCCGCGCTGCTGGCGGCCGTTCTGGGCAGTTCAGCGGCCCGGGCCGAGCCCGACGAAGAAGCGCTGGGCAGGGCGCGGAACTACCCCCTGGGCACGGCGGCCAGCTGGTACGGCAACCCTTTTCGCGTCGGCTCCTGGTCGGCGCTGGACCAGGTGCCCGGCATCCAGACCCGGCTGGTGGCGCGTGCGCCCGCGGCCAGTCCCCTGCCGCGTGCCGCCCGGCCGCCGCCCATTGGCTACCGCTACCAAAACACCGATTACACCTTGGCCGACTACCTGGAGCGCCAGCGCGTGACCGGCCTGCTGGTCCTGAAGCGGGGCGAGATCGTGGCCGAGCACTACCGCTACGGGCGCCGGGACGATGCGCGCTTTCTGTCCTTCTCGATGGCCAAGAGCGTCACGTCCCTGCTGATTGGCCTAGCCCAGGCGCGCGGCCATATCGCCTCGCTGGACGACCCGGCCGACAAATATGTCCAGCCGCTGGCCGGCAGCCCTTACGGTGCGACCACGCTGCGCCAGCTGCTGCGCATGAGCTCGGGCCTGAGCTTCAGCGAACGCTACGACGGCAAGGACGACCTCAGCCGGCTCGCGCGCGCCGGCGCCGGGGCGGCAGGCGCCGGCACGCCGCTCGAGGTGCTGCGCTCCATCACGCAACGGCATGCGGCGGCCGGCGAGAAGTTTGTGTATGCCAGCGCCGAGACCGATGTGCTGGGCCGCGTGCTGACGGCCGCCACCGGTCAAAACCTGGCCGAGCTCACCCGTGAATGGCTGTGGAAACCCATGGGCGCCGAGCACGATGCCTTCTGGCGCATCGGTGCCGATGGGCAGGAGCAAGCCCATGGCGCCTTCAATGCCAGCCTGCGCGACTGGGCGCGCCTGGGCCTGCTGCTGGCCAATGATGGCAAGGTCCAGGGCCAGGCCGGCATGCAGCAATTGCTGCCGCGCGACTACCTGCTGGACGCCACCGATGCCGCGCGCCAGCCGCCGGCCTTCCAGCCGCGCCAGGCCACGCCTTATTTCGGCTATGGCTACCAGTTCTGGCTGATGCCGCTGCGCGAGCGCACTTTTGCCCTGCAGGGCATTCATGGCCAGAGCGTTTACGTGCAGCCATCTTCCGGCCTGGTGCTGGTGCTGACCTCGGTCTGGGAAAGTGCCAGCGGCAAGCAAAATCCACAGCCTTACGAGGAGCGCGATGCGCTCTGGCGCGGTGTGCTGCAGTCGCTGGGCGGCAGCACCGCCCGGTAACTGGCCGATTCACAAATAGCGATAGCAAAGAAAGCAAACATGGTCACGAAAAAACCCAAAGGTCTGGGCCGCGGACTGGAAGCCTTGCTGGGCCCCAAGGTCAACGAACCGGCCGACG
>CAZWDK010000512.1:0-1521 GCA_964633095.1 uncultured Polaromonas sp.
TTTGCATGGCCCGTCTACCCCGCTTGACCGTTCCCGGCTACCCGCATCACATCATCCAGCGCGGCAATAACCGCCAGGCCATTTTTTCGTCGGCGGCCGATTACCAGATGCTGCTGGCGCTGCTCGAAGAGAACGCCCAGAAATTTGGCGTGGCGCTGCACGCCTATGCGCTGATGAGCAACCACTTTCATCTGCTCGCTACTCCCACCACCGCGGAAGGCTTGCCGCAGATGATGCAGGCCGTGGGTCGCCGCTATGTGCGCTACTTCAACGGCAAGGAGGGGCGCAGCGGCACCCTGTGGGAGGGGCGTTACCGCTCGACCCTGATAGAAACCGAGCGCTACCTGCTGGCCTGTATGGTCTATATCGACCTCAATCCGGTGCGTGCCGGCATGGTGGCGGAGGCTCAGGACTACCCGTGGTCCAGCTACGGCCATTACGCCGGCTTGCGGACCGACAGGCTGGTGACGCCGCACCCGCTGTTCTGGACGCTGGGCAACACCCCTTTTGCGCGCGAAGCCGCCTATGCCGAATTGGTGCGTGCCGGCATCACGCTGGCGCAGCAGGAGGCGCTGACCCGCTCGGCCCTGAGCGGCTGGGCGCTGGGCGGTGAAAAATTTGTCGCTGATTTGCAAAAAAGAACCGAACGCCGCGTTCAAAAAACACTTGCCGGGCGCCCGCTCAGCAAGCCAAAAGCCAGCTGAAAATATGGGTTGATGCTTTTATTCAGGGAGCTTGTTGCTATTATTTTTAATGTGTCCCTTATCAAATGTTGATGGTTTTAATTGGGAATTAATTGGAATCTGACCCTAATTAAAGTGCTTGGCATTGTTGTTGCAGTGCACTATGCTCCCAGTCCCTGCGAAAAATTTGAACCCACCGACGAGGAATTGCCATGACCACGGCTGCTGAAATCAAACACTTTGAACAACACGGTTTGTACTCCGGTGCCGATGAGCACGATGCCTGCGGCGTTGGCTTCGTGGCGCACATCAAGGGTCACAAAAGCCATGCCATCGTGCAGCAGGGTCTGAAGATTCTGGAGAACCTCGATCACCGGGGTGCGGTGGGTGCCGACAAGCTGATGGGCGACGGCGCCGGCATCCTGATCCAGCTGCCCGATGCGCTGTACCGGGAAGAGCTGGCCAAGCAGGGCGTGCAACTGCCCCCGCCAGGCGAATACGGCGTGGGCATGGTGTTTTTGCCCAAGGAACATGCTTCGCGCCTGGCCTGCGAGCAGGCGCTGGAGCGCGCCGTCAAGGCCGAGGGCCAGGTGCTGCTGGGCTGGCGCGATGTGCCGGTCAACCGCGACATGCCGATGTCGCCCACGGTGCGCGAAAAAGAGCCGATTCTGCGCCAGATCTTCATCGGCCGCGGCAACGATGTCATCGTGCAGGACGCGCTGGAGCGCAAGCTCTACGTGATCCGCAAGACCGCCAGCGCCGCGATTCAAAACCTGCGCCTGACGCACAGCAAAGAGTATTACGTGCCCAGCATGTCCAGCCGCACCGTGGTCTACAA
>CAZWDK010000513.1:0-1512 GCA_964633095.1 uncultured Polaromonas sp.
GATGATGCAGGCCTCCTGGATCGCCGGGTGCTTGAACATCAGGGCCTCCACCTCGGCCGGCCAGACCTTGAAGCCGGAGGCGTTGATCATGCGCTTGAGCCGGTCGGTGATGAAAAAATAACCCTCCTCATCGACACGCCCCAAGTCGCCGGAGCGAAAGAAGCGCTTGCCATCGAGTTCAACAAAGGCCGCCGCCGTGGCGTCGGGCCGCTTCCAGTAGCCCTGAAAATTCTGCGGCCCGCACATGATGATCTCGCCCTGCTCGCCCTGCGGCAATTCCTGCAGCGTCAGCGGGTCAATCACGCGCGCATCGGTGCTGAGGAAGGGAACGCCCAGGCACTGCTGCTTGGTGGCGTCGGGCGGGTTGCTGTGCGAGGGCGCGGCCGTTTCCGTCAGGCCATAGCCTTCGGCAAAGCGCAGGCCGTACTGCTCCCACAGGCGCTGGGCCACGGCTTGCGGCATGGCCGCCCCGCCGCCGCCTATGTAGACCAGGCTGCTCAGGTCAAAATCCGCAAAGTTCGGGCTGGCCAGCAGGTCTATCACCATGGTCGGAATATTGGTCCAGTGCGTCACGCGCCAGCGCGAAATCAGCCGCCCGGCCAGCTCACGCTCCCAGCGCGGCATGATGACTAGGGTGGCGCCGCCATAGATTGCCGCATGCATGACAGACACCATGCCGGTGATGTGAAACATGGGCACCACCGACAGCACCACGTTTTCAAAGGTGCTGTTGCCCCACAGGCAGCTGGCCACCGCGTTGTGCATCAGGCTGGCATGGGTGTGCATGCAGCCCTTGGGCAGGCCGGTGGTGCCGCTGGTATAGGGCAGCACCGCCAGGTCTTGCGGCGTGGCCGTGTGCGCCGGCAAACCGGCGCTGTCACCGAGCAAGGCCTCGGGCCAGCTCATCACCGCGCCGCCCTGCAGCACCGGCAACGCATGCCGCGTGCCCAGCCAGTCGCGCCAGGCTTCGGGAAGCGTGCCGCCCTGCTCGCCGGCGTTCAGCTCAAAGGCATCGCTGTAATGCGTCACGATCAGCTGCGCCAGCCGCTCCTGCGCTGCCAGTTGCGCATTGGCCTTGACCAGCTCAGGCGCCAGGTCGGCCGCGCTGATGGCAAGCTTGACGTCGGGGTCGGTGATGTAGTGCTTGAGTTCTTCGGCCCGGTTCATCGGGTTGACCGGCACCACCACGGCATTGGCGCGCAGGATGGCAAAGTGCGCAATCACCCACTGTGGGCAGTTCTGCATGTAGAGCAGCACGCGGTCGCCCTGCTTCACGCCCAGCCGGTGCAGCGTGGCGGCCAGGCGCTCGGCCTGTTGCAGCGCCTCGGCGTAGCTCAGCACCCGGTCAAAAAATACCAGCGCGGGCTTGTCCGGAAAACGCAGCGCGCTGACGGCCAGGTTGTGCCACAGCGAGGTCGCCGGCGGGGTGATGCTGCGCGGCAGGCGTTTGGGCCAAAATTTGAAATGGGCGCGTTCCATGAGGTCTCCTTGGGCCACAAGCCTAACGCGGCG
>CAZWDK010000514.1:0-1500 GCA_964633095.1 uncultured Polaromonas sp.
CAGTTAGGGCTGCTTGGTTCCCCACCTGACCCGGTTGGCCGCTTCACCATGCGGGAAGGCCCGTCAGGGCGAATTATAGCAAGGCGTCGAGGGCGAGCTGCGCCAAGCGACCGCGCCAGCGGGCACAATCAGGGCTCCAAGCCAGCCCTGCAAAGCATTACCCATCAGCACAAGGACGTTGCCATGCCCCGTGTCGTATTCAATCAAAAAGGTGGGGTGGGCAAGTCCACCATTACCTGCAATCTTGCTGCCATCAGTGCCAGCCAGGGCTTGCGCACCCTGGTCGTTGACCTGGACCCCCAGGGCAACTCCAGCGCCTACCTGATGGGCGGGCAGGCATCCGGCGAGCTGCCCAATGTGGCCGATTTCTTTGAAAGAACCCTGAGTTTCAGCCTGAGCAAGGTGTCGCCGGCTGACTTCATCGTTCGCACGCCGCATGAGGGCCTGGACCTGATGCCTTCCAGCCCCAGGCTGGACGAGCTGCAGGCCAAGCTGGAGTCGCGCCACAAGATACTCAAGCTGCGCGAGGCGCTGCAGCAGCTGGCGGGCGACTATGACCGCATCTACATCGACACGCCCCCGGCGCTGAACTTTTACACCCGCTCCGCGCTGATCGCGGCGCGCGGCTGCCTGATCCCGTTTGACTGCGACGATTTTTCGCGCAAGGCGCTGTACACGCTGCTCGAAAACGTGCAGGAAATCCAGGCCGACCACAACGCTGAACTGCTGGTGGAGGGCATCGTGGTCAACCAGTTCCAGCCCCGGGCCAACTTGCCCCAGCGCATCGTCAACGAGCTGATCGCGGAAGGCCTGCCGGTGCTGCAGCCTTACCTGCCGGCGTCCATCAAAATCCGCGAGTCCCACGAGCAGTCGCGGCCCATGATCTACTTGGACCCCGGCCACAAGCTGACGCAGGCGCTGGTGGCGCTGCACGAGACACTGCAGCGCTGACGGCGGTGGGCTGGCGTGGCTCGGGCCGGGGCGGGCAATTTAGAATGAGCGCATGTCCTACCTAGTTCTTGCCCGCAAATACCGTCCCCGCAATTTCTCTGAAATGGTGGGGCAGTCGCATGTGGTGCAGGCCCTGGGCAACGCGCTGAGCACGCAGCGTTTGCACCATGCCTACCTGTTCACCGGCACCCGGGGCGTGGGCAAGACCACCATTTCGCGCATTCTGGCCAAGTCGCTGAACTGCCTGGGAACCGATGGCCGGGGCGGCATCACGGCCACGCCCTGCGGCGTGTGCCAGGCCTGCAGCGACATCGACAGCGGCCGCTTTGTCGACTACACCGAGCTGGATGCGGCGTCCAACCGCGGCGTTGACGAGATTGCGCAACTGCTCGAACAAGCCGTTTACAAACCCGTCGTCGGCCGCTTCAAGGTCTTCATGATCGACGAGGTTCACATGCTGACGAACACGGCGTTCAACGCCATGCTCAAGACGCTGGAGGAGCCGCCCGAATACCTCAAGTTCGTGCTGGCCACGACCGACCCGCAGAA